>NZ_JBHTSW010000012.1:0-128544 GCF_042794945.1 Rhodococcus sp. NPDC056506
ACCCCTCCCGTGGTGCGGGCGGCGCCGCCCCCCGCTTCCGGCCCCCCCAAACGCCGTGGGGGGGTGGGCTCCAATATGCCCCCCCACGCCCCATCTCTGTTTCAGGGTGTCAGCCTCCTAGCGACCCGAACAGGGTGCCGAGGTCGAGGCTGCCGGTCCCGCCTCCGGGTCCACCGTCCGTATCACCGGGGACGGTCAGGGTCTGCGGCGCAGATGCGGAGGACGTGTAGCCCGAAGCGCCCACGAATTCTGCAGTGACACTGTAGGTCCCGGAGTTGTAGAACGTCGCCGGTACCGTCGCGACACCGTTGACCACGTCGACCGGTCCGCCGATGAGGGTGTCACCGACCTTGAACTGGACCTTGCCCGTGGCGCCCGCCGGATCGATCGTTGCCTTGAGCGTCACCGGGGTGTTTTTCTGGACGGTTCCGACGGCGTCGAGAACCGTGGTCGTCTCGACGTCAGCCGGAGCCGGTGTCGTGACGCTGACCGGGAATGCCGGGGCAGCGGAAGGCGCGAATCCTGGTGAGCCCGTGAACTTCGCGACAATCTTGTGCGTTCCGGTCGAGGTGAAGGTGTACGGAGCAATGGCAACTCCGTCGGTTCCGACCGTGGCAATGACCGTTTCGGTGCCGTCGACGATGAAGTCGACGGTGCCGCCGGTACCCTGCGGATCGACCTTGGCAGTGAGGTTCACGTCCTGACCGACCTTCGCGGTCGACGGCGAAACCGTGGCAGTGGTGGTCACGGCGTCAGGCGGCGCGTCCGTCGTGACTGTCACGATCTTGGCCGACGCCGAAGTCGACGCCAGGAATCCGGGTGCGCCGCTGTAGCTTGCGGTGATGGAGTGTGGCCCGTCCTCGGTGAAGGTCGGGGAGATGCTGGCCGATCCAGCCGTTACCGGCACTGCGTCCTCGAGTGGGTTGTCGCCGTCGAAGAACTGGACGGTTCCGCCGGTTGCGCCGCCACTGATGTTGGCTGACAGCGTGACGGGCGTTCCGTTCTTGGCGTTGGACGGTCCGACGACCGTGGTGGTGGTTGCCTTGTCCGCCTCGATGATTCGCGTGGTGGCGAGGGGTCCGGCGCCGCTGTTGAGGGGGCCGTTCTCGGCGTCACGCGGGGTGCACCGCGTGGGTGCCCAGGCGGTGATGACCAGGGTGGCCTTGGGGAGGAACGTGAGGAAGTTGCGATCGTTGTTCCAAGCTCCTGCGCTACCGCCGGTGCGTACCTTCATGGCTACCTCGCCCGAGTCGCCGGCCTTGAGAACTGCCTTGACCTGGGGGAGTTGGAACTGGGTGTAGCCGTCGGCATTGTTGGAGCCGTCGACGTTCTTGCCGGTCGCCTTGACGACGATCCCGCCCTCGGAGCTGGTGCTCGAACTCGGGCTGTTTCCGATGACCTGGTTGTTTCCGGAAAGGCGCAGAATCGTTCCGTTGGGATCGACGTTGCCGTTCTCGTTGACGCGCAGGATGTTCGGCGCGACACCGCTGAGCCCTGCCGAAGTTCCGGGAACGATGGTGGCTTCCACCAAGGTGGCGTTCGCGGGAACGTCGACGTCGACCTTGATACGGGAGACGTTCTGGACGGTCGCCCCCGAAGCGGAGCCGGGGAAGGCGATGGGGCCCGGTTGGATGGTGACCTCGAAGGTTTCACCGGCGCCGATTGATTCCGGTGCGTCGACGATGACCGAGCCGGACTGGGATTGCGTGGTCGGCCCGGCGACAGCGGACGGGGTTGCGAGGCAACTCGTTCCGAAGGTTGTTGTCACCGGCGCTGCTGATGCGGGGATTCCCGCGAGGATGACGCCACTGGCTAGTGCCGTGACGGCGATCGGCGCCGCGATGCGGCGTCTGGAATGCACGAACATGGATTCTCCTGAGTTCGGTACGGGAGTGGTGTCCAAGGCTGATGTGGGGGATTAGCTTCCGAAGAGCGGGATGAGGCCGCTGAGCGAACCGGTGTCCACGCTTCCGGTGCCGCCGTCGGTCGGTGCGGTGCCGACCTGCACGACCGTCGGGCCGGAGACGGAGTTCTTCCAACCGGCGTCGCCGACGAAGTTGGCAGTGAGGCCGAAGGTTCCCTCGTCGTCGAAGGTGTGCGTGAGCGTCGCGACGCCGTTGACGACGGCAACGGGTGCGCCGATGGGCGTCGTGCCGGACTTGAACTGGATCATTCCGTTTGCTGTTCCGGGTGCGACGGTGGCCTTGAGCTGCAATGCTTTTCCAACCTGAGCCGAGCCGCTGACGGTCAGAGACGTCGTGGTATCGGCGCGAGCGGGTTCGGGATCGGTCACGTTCACCGAGAACGACGTGGACGTGGAGCCGATGAATCCGGTTCCGCCGGAGAACTCTGCCGTCACGGCTGCAGCGCCCGCTGATGCGAAGGTGTGCGGGAGGATCGCGACGCCGTCACCCGTGCCGACCGGTGCGGTACCGACCTCGGCGCCGTCGACCTTGAACGTCACGGTTCCGCTGCTCGGGATGGGGGAGACGGTGGCCGAGAGGTTGGTCGGTTCACCGACAACAGCGGTGAGTGGTTCGACAACTGTGGTCGTGGTTCCCCAGTCGGGATCGCTGACGTCGAGTTGGGTTGCGGTGGAGACGGAATCGCCGTAGCCGGCCTCGCCGGTGAACACTGCGGTGAAGCTGTGGGTGCCCGAAGCGTCGTAGCTGCGGGTCAGGGAAGCCGTTCCGTTGACCACAGCCACCGGTGCGCCGAGGTTGGTGTCGCCGTCCTTGAACTGCACTGTGCCCACGGCGTTTGCCGGTGTGACGACGGCGCTCACGGTGATGCTGTCGCCGACCAACGCGGCGTTCGGGGCTGAAATCGTAGTGGTGGTGTCCGCGGAGACGTCGACGGTCTGGACTCCGGAGGTCGAGCTGTGGAATCCCGAACCGGCGTTGTACGCGGCGGTGATGTCGTGGGCGCCGACGCTGTCGAAGGTGTGGGAGAGGGTGGCACTACCGCCCGAAACCGGGACCGGTGAGCCGATGTCGTTTCCGCCGTCCTTGAACTGGACGGTTCCGGTCGCGTTGGACGGCGCAACCGTTGCGGTCAGGTCGACCGGTGTGCCGACCTTCGCCGTTGCCGGTGCAACCAGTGTGGTTCCGGTGGCGACCGACGGGTCGACTACCTGGACGTTGACGTTGATCGGGTTGAGGCCCTGCTGTGTGCTGAAGGCGTTGACGTCGAAGAGCATGCCGCTGTCGTACGTCCCGAAGGCTGTTCCGACGGGGACCGTGTAGGTCGCCTCGAGCGTGACGGGTTGGTTCTTCTTGACGACGAATCCACCGACCAGGAAGGTGCAGCCGCTCGAGCACTTCGCGGAGACTCCGCCATCTGATTCGTTGCTGATCGTGGCCCGGTTGGTCACACCCAGGTAGGTGGCCTTGGCGCTGCCTGGAACGAGGACGAATCCTGCGGGCGGGATGTCACGGATTTTTGCGATCGACCGTTCGATGCCGCTTTCGTTGTGCTTGATCTCGGTCTTGTACGTGACGGTGTCGCCTGGGTGAACTGACGCGTTCCCGATGACACTCTTCGTGAAGATCAGGTTGTCGGTCGTGCCGGTGAAGCTGGTCGGCGGGGCTTCGTCAGCAGTGGCCGGCGTGCCGAGGACTAGAAGTCCGGCGGCTGCCGTCACAGCCGCGACAGGTATGGCGAGTCGTCGTATGAATCGACGCACAGGTCCTCCTCGAGGTGAGCGCCGTTCGGCGGCGCCGGCCGTTTGCGATCGTGATCCTGATCACTTGACGGGCGAGATTACCTTTACTGGACGTTTGGTTCAGGCGAATCGGTCAAACGTCCAGAAAATTCACCCTTCGTCCATTTCGGGCTCTGGCCTGCGATGATGCCGCTAATTTGATTGCCGAAGCTAAGGTGCGGGTGATTGGGGTGTCGTTGACCTGGACGGTGGTCTAGATCAGTGCGAGGTCGCTGCGCAGTTCTGAGGGTCGGCCTTTGTAGTGACGTACCTCGCGCTCGCTCGGCCGAGGAGCGGGCTGAGTCCATGCATGCGCAGAAGCGCTGGCTTCGGCGATTAGACTGCACCTGTGGCAGATATCGAGCAGCAGAGACCAGTTCTTGTCGTCGACTTCGGGGCGCAGTACGCGCAGTTGATCGCACGGCGAGTTCGCGAAGCCAAGGTCTACTCGGAGGTGATTCCGCACACCACGACCGTCGAGGAGATCGTGGCCAAGAACCCCTTGGCTGTTGTGCTCTCGGGTGGGCCCTCGAGTGTCTACGCAGACGGTGCTCCCAAGCTTGATCCCGCACTTTTTGATCACGACATCCCGGTTTTCGGAATCTGCTACGGATTCCAGGCCATGGCCGGCGCCCTCGGCGGCACTGTTGCCGAGACCGGTACCCGCGAATACGGCCGTACCGACATCGCGGTATCCGGCGGATTGCTCCACGACGGTCTTCCCGCGACGCAGCCCGTATGGATGAGCCACGGCGACGCCGTCACCGAAGCGCCTTCCGGCTTCGAGGTGACCGCGACCAGTGATGGTGCTCCCGTCGCGGCGTTCGAGGACCGCGCCCGCAAGCTCGCCGGTGTGCAGTACCACCCCGAGGTTCTGCATTCACCGCACGGTCAGCAGGTCCTGAGCCGCTTCCTGCACGAGATCGCCGGTATTCCGGCAGCGTGGACGGCGTCCAACATCGCCGATGCGTTGATCGAGCAGGTTCGCGAGCAGGTCGGCGACGGACACGCCATCTGCGGTCTGTCCGGTGGCGTCGACTCCGCTGTCGCTGCGGCTTTGGTTCAGCGCGCAATCGGCGACCGGTTGACATGCGTCTTCGTCGATCACGGTTTGATGCGAGCCGGTGAGCGCACGCAGGTCGAGCAGGACTTCGTCGCGGCAACCGGCGCTCGTCTGATCACCGTGGATGCCGCGGACACCTTCATCGGTGAGCTGGCCGGCGTCACCGATCCCGAGACCAAGCGCAAGATCATCGGCCGCGAGTTCATCCGCAGCTTCGAAGGCGCAGTCAGTGATGTTCTGGGCGAGAACGCATCTCACGGTGCGACCGTCGACTTCCTCGTCCAGGGCACGCTCTACCCGGACGTCGTGGAGTCCGGCGGCGGCACCGGAACCGCAAACATCAAGAGCCATCACAACGTCGGCGGACTTCCGGAAGACCTGCAGTTCAAGTTGGTCGAGCCGCTGCGTCTGCTGTTCAAGGACGAGGTCCGTGCCGTCGGTCGCGAACTCGGCCTGCCGGAAGAGATCGTCGGACGCCAGCCGTTCCCCGGTCCCGGACTGGGTATCCGGATCATCGGTGAGGTCACCCGCGATCGCCTCGAGATCCTGCGTCAGGCGGATTCCATTGCGCGCGAAGAGCTTACGTCTGCAGGCCTCGACGGAACGATCTGGCAGTGCCCGGTGGTTCTTCTCGCCGACGTCCGAAGCGTAGGCGTGCAGGGAGACGGCCGGACGTACGGTCATCCGATCGTGCTGCGTCCGGTCTCGAGTGAAGACGCGATGACCGCGGACTGGACGCGTCTGCCGTACGAGACCCTCGAGCGCATCTCGACTCGAATCACCAACGAGGTTGCGGACGTGAACCGCGTAGTCCTCGACGTGACGAGCAAGCCGCCGGGAACTATCGAGTGGGAGTAAAAACAACTGTGCGCCTTTATTAACCCCCCGCGGTTAATAAAGGCGCACAGCAGTTTTACTTGCGGCTTCGTCGATTCGGCAGGATCACCAGCAGTAGTCCCGCCACGACGGCGGCACCGACGAACAGCCAACGGAATTGAATGTTCGCTGCCGGCGCCAGGGAGAACGGCCCGACCAGTGCCCACACACTGACCAACAGTGCGGCCAGTCCTGCGATCAGCAGAAGTGCCGAGGGGCGCTTGGATTCTCGGGTCTCGTCCTGGTCTGTCGTCTCGTCGTACTCGCTCATGATTGCGTCACCTTCAGACTGCCGAACGTGGCTTTGGCGTTGATGGTCAGTGTGGGCGAATCCGGTGTCGCCGCACGGCCCGGGTGTATTCCGCCGTCGAGGCAACCTGATCCGTCACCCATGACGACGGTGCAGCTGTTCTTGACGTTGACGGTTGGTGGCACGATGACGGTGAACTCGCCGAACGACGCCGCGACGTCGATGGTCTTGTCCTCGGTGAACTTGACCCCGTTGAGGTCGAGAGTGAAGCTTCCGAAGGCTCCCGAGTACGACGGATCCAGCTCGGAAGCTGTTGCCGGAGTCCACCTTTGCTCACCCGAGGCGTCGAACTCGATCGGGTAGACCAACGAGGCCAGCAGTACGAAACCCACGAGTGGTCCGGTGACGACCAACAGGCCGTATCCCTTTCGGAAGAAAGCCCCGAGAATCAGGCCCAGTGCGATGACAGCCAGTCCGACCGCACCGACTCGGCCGGGAGTGAACCAGTCGTTGCCGGTTGCCGCGCCCGCCGCCCCGGTGACGGCAGCGACGATGATCGCGAGTCCGAGCACTGTCAGCGTCCAACGCGAGCGACGCTTGCGTGGTGGCAAAGGGAGCAGCGGCGTGGCCTTGACTGCCGGATCCGGAAGATCCCAGGCGAACGGTGCAACACCGAGGGGATCCCAGGAGGGCGGCGTGATGACGGCCTCGCCCATCACCTCGGTCGGATTGGTGGTGACCGAAGATCCCGGGTCCTTGGAGAGACTGATCGTCGGATGATCGGCTTGGAATTGCGGTGACTGCTGTGACTGCTCGGCCGGTCGTTCCTCGGGCACGTAGCTGTCGGGAAGTTTGGTGTACGGCGTGTACATGGGCGGCTGATTGGGTGCGAAGTATCCGGGAGTGAACGGCCCGGGCGTGAAACCCGTGCCTGGATACGCGGTACCCGCACCGACGTACGGTGACGTGCTCTGTGGCAGCGCAGGCGGGACCGGCGCTCGTTGGTAAAGCAGCCACAGGCCTCCGACCATCAGAATCAGCCCGATCAGACCGGAACCACCCAGGCCGACGCCGACGGGGCCGACAGTCGTAGCCGCGATGGCGAGAGCCACCAACAAGACGATGGTCTTGGTGCTGGAATCGGAGCTGTGTCCGCGGCCCATCAACGACTGCGCTGGGGACGATCCGTCACCGGCGCGGGCGAGCACCAACCAGCCGGCGAGGTAGAGAAGGATGCCTGAGCCGCCGAAAATGGTGGAGGCCACGAACGCCACACGAACCAGAATGGGGTCGACGCCGTACCGGTATCCGATTCCGGCGCATACCCCGGCCACGTGACCTTGTGCCGGCAGACGCACGGGGCGGGTCCGCCACAGATCCTGGATCTGTTCTTGGAAAGTCGGATTGTTCATGAATCAATCCTGGCTTCCGAGGCGGTCTCCGCGCATCAGGGCCAACCCTGATCTTTCTGGTGATCGTGACCAGGGGCAGCGCCCTGATTCAGGGTTGGACCCTGATGTGTGTCTGCGTGGTTCGTGCCAGTATCGACTATGTGCAATATGTGTCAGATCCGCCGTTCGTGAGCGGACCCGCTCCCGGGTTTCCAGGAGGCCCGCCTGTCAACGGGGTACCGGCGCCCGCCGTACCCATGAAGAAGGGTGTGCCCATCCCGGGCGGCGTTCCGCTGCGAAAGTTGGAGCGGCGCTCAGGCGGCCGCATCGTCGCCGGTGTCGCTGGCGGTATCGCCGATCATCTCGGGATCGACGTCCTGAAAGTTCGAGTCGCCTTCGCGATTCTCGCGGCGATGGCCGGGTCCGGCATCGTGATTTACGGCGCCCTCTGGATCTTCACCTCAGCCGGCACGGACACCCAGAAGCCGTCCGCCGCCGAGCGGCAGCGGGCGTACGGATTGATCGCACTCGGTTTGGGCGGCGCTGCGGCGTTGTCGTGGTTGTTCAGTGGCACGGCGGGTTCGGTGCTCGCGCCGTTCTTCGTCGTAGCGATCGGTGCTGCCTTGGTGTGGCGCGAATTCGACTCCGACGGTCCGCGTACCGTCATCGGCTTGCCGCAGCGGCCAACCGTTCTCACGTGGGCGCGCGTGGTCGGGGGCGCCACGCTAATCGTCCTGGGTCTTGGCGTCGTTGTCCTGGCGCAGGTCGACCTCGAAGCATTGCGATCGTCCCTGTTGGCTGTGGTGGTCACACTCATCGGTGTCGGATTGTTGACGGTGCCGTTGTGGCTGCGGATGTGGCGTGCTCTCGGCGCCGAGCGTGCAGCCCGAATTCGCAACGACGAGCGTGAAGAGATTGCGTCGCATCTGCACGACTCCGTGCTTCAGACTTTGGCGCTGATCCAGAAGCAGTCCGACAATCCGCAAGAAGTTGCGCGCCTGGCCCGTGGTCAGGAACGCGAGCTGCGAAAGTGGTTGTTCAGCGGCGGCGATATCGATCACACGAGTTTGACCGAAGGCCTGAAGATCATCGCCGGCGAAGTGGAAGACCAACACGGTGTCACGGTCCGTCCCGTCACGGTCGGCGACGTGCAACTCGAAGGCGAGGGCGTCGAGAACGGTCTGCCCAAGGAGGCGTTCACCGCGCTCCTCGGTGCGACGCGCGAAGCTCTCGTCAACTCCGCAAAGCACTCGGGGGAGAAGGAAATCAATCTGTTCGCCGAGGTCGAGGGCGACCAAGTCAGTGTGTTCGTGCGTGATCGCGGCGTCGGATTCGACGTCAATGCTGTGCCGGAGGATCGTCAGGGGTTGGCCAAGTCGATTCGTGGTCGCATCGAACGTCGAGGTGGCCGAGTGGTGGTTCGGTCCGACATCGGAAAGGGCACGGAGATCCGCGTGCACATGCCGCTTGGTGACTCTGCTCTAAAGTGGGACGAGACTGCTGACCGTGTCGACAACCCCGAGGAACAGCCCCAGTGACTTCGCTTGCGCCGCCCCCGTACCGCGTATTTCTTGTCGACGATCATGCAGTGTTCCGCTCCGGGGTGAGGGCGGAACTCTCGCGCGAAGCAGACATGGACGTCGTCGGTGAGGCCGGCGGCGTCGCGGAGGCAATCGCGGGTATCAACTCGACGAAGCCGCACGTCGTTCTACTCGACGTCCACATGCCTGACGGTGGTGGAGTGGCAGTTCTGCGGGGAATCGATTCCGGTCCGGTGTGCTTGGCGCTCAGCGTTTCCGACGCGGCCGAAGACGTGATCGCGGTGATCCGCGGTGGTGCTCGCGGGTACGTGACCAAGACGATCTCGGGATCCGAACTTGCCGAGGGCGTGCGACGCGTTGCCGGTGGTGACGCAGTGTTCGGGCCGCGCCTGGCAGGCTTCGTACTCGACTCCTTCACCGGACGTTCCAATGCGCCGGAGCCGCAACTCGATCCGGAACTCGACTCGCTGACTCCTCGCGAACTCGAGGTATTGCGCTTGCTGGCGCGTGGGTACACCTACCGTGAAATTGCGGAGGACCTGGTGATTTCCGTGAAGACGGTCGAGACTCACGCGTCGAATGTCCTGCGAAAAACTCAGCAGTCCAATCGCAATGCGCTGACGCGTTGGGCACATCGCCGCCAGATCGACTGAATTTCCGCGCGCTCTTTCGCGATTGCGTGTGAAGGCGCACCATGGACCGATGACGGAACCACTGGCGCTCGCGTCGAGACGTGGGCGTTGGGTTGTCGCCGCTACCGTTCTCGGCTCGAGCATGGCTCTCCTCGACGGCACCGTCGTCAACATTGCTCTTCCGCATATCGGTGAAGAATTGGGTTCCGGTGTCGCAGGGCTGCAGTGGACTCTCAGCGGTTACACCTTGGCGTTGGCGTCACTGATCCTGCTCGGGGGAGCCCTCGGAGATCGTTGGGGTCGGCGACGGGTATTCGTGTGGGGGACGGTCTGGTTCGCGGTCGCGTCGTTGCTCTGCGGAATTGCACCTGACATCACGTTTCTGGTGATTGCACGGATCCTGCAGGGCGTGGGGGCGGCGCTGTTGACGCCTGGCAGCCTTGCCATCATCTCCGCGTCACTTCGTGAAGAGGACCGTGGCGCAGCCATCGGATTGTGGTCGGGTTTAGGTGGTGTTGCGGGCGCCATCGGACCGCTTTTCGGTGGTTGGCTGGTGGAAGTGGCGGGGTGGCGGTCGGTATTCCTCCTCAACATTCCGCTGGCGGTCGTCGTGGTGTGGGCAGCGGTGCGCCACGTGCCGGAGAGCCGGGATCCGAATCCACCCGAGCATCTGGATGTGGTCGGATCCGTCTGCGCAGTAGTCGGTCTCGGCGCGCTGACGTACGGGCTGATCGAGGTCAACCTGATAGTCGGTCTGATCGGAATGATCGCTCTGTGCCTGTTCGTCGTGGTGGAACGACGCTCACCGAGCGCCTTGGTGCCGCCGTCGCTGTTCCGCTCGAGGATGTTCGTCGCAGCTAATTTGGTGACACTTGCGGTCTATGCGGCGCTTGGCGGTGTGTTCTTCCTGCTCGTGCTGCAGTTGCAGTTGGTTGCCGGGTACTCGCCGGTGGCAGCCGGTGTCGCAACCGTGCCGATCACCTTGGCGCTCTTGCTGTTGTCATCGAGGGCGGGAAGCTACGCCCAGACCCACGGACCGCGATTGCCGATGACGGTCGGGCCGGCCGTTGCTGCGGTGGGGTTGGTGCTGATGACGCGAATCGGACCGGACGCGTCGTACCTGACCGTCGTGTTGCCGGGAGTTCTGGTGTTCGGGCTCGGCCTGGCGGTGATGGTGGCGCCGTTGACCGCCGCGGTGCTCGGCTCGGTGCCGGTGGAGCAGTCGGGAATTGCGTCCGGTGTGAACAATGCCGTTGCCCGTACGAGCCAGCTTCTTGCGGTTGCGGCCTTGCCTGCCCTCGTGGGTATCGACGCCGAAAGTCTGGTCGATCCGACGAGTTTCTCCGACGGTTTCCGGTACGCGATGTACATCTGCGTGGCGCTGCTGTTGATCGGTGCGGTGATTGCCGCGACGCTGATCCGAACTCCGACAGTAGAGCCTGTTCAGGAAGCGGATTCGGTTGCCTGCAAGCCGCATTGTGATCTGACGGGACCTGCAGTGCAACCGAATCCGATGAGGGACTAGACGCTGATGTCGCGATCTCGGCTGGGCACCAAGGGGATTGCGGCGGCGGGAAACGCTGCGACTATCGCGAAGGCGAGCGGGTAGCCGACCGCGCCGATCAGCGCACCGACCACCGGGCCCACTGCTGACGCGGCGATGAACTGGCCGGTGTTCTGTGCGCCCAACGCTTTTCCTTGCCATTTCGGCCCGGCAGCTTCGGCGACGGATGTGAACGCCAACCCGTTGTCGGCGACGCTGACGGTAGTTGCCAACAGCAGGATCAATGCCGGAACGCCCCATGGCGCTGCGTCGGCTGCTGCCATTGCCAACATGACCGCAGATGCAGAAACCGCTACCAACCGCAGCGGGCCAACTCTGCTTCCGGCGCGATCACTCCAGAATCCGACAACGATGCGTCCGAGCGCACCCACGAACTGTGAGATCCCGATCAGGAGACCCGCGGGCGCAGCATCCCATCCTTGCTCGCTGATCAGCCAGACCAGACCGAATGTCGAGAGGGTGAACTGCGGAAACACCAGCAATGCCGAGACGACGTGAATGCGCCAGAGGAACCAGTTCGAGCGATACGGGTTGACCGATTCGACCGGGATATCTGTGGGCCGCGCTGCTGGCCGCGGGGGATTGATCAATGCGACGGCGCAGATCAGGGCGAGAACGCCGTTGAGAGCTACCGACAATCCGACGGCCGAACCGATTCCGACGTTCGCAGCAAGAGTCGGGATGGTCAGCGACGCAATGGTCACGCCGAGGGGCTGTGACATCTGCCGGATTCCCATCGCGAGGCCGCGCCGGTCCTTGGGAAACCAGCCGACCACAACACGTCCACTGGCGGCGTTGGTGCTCGCCGCAGCCATACCGCCCAGCAGAAATGCGATCCCGAGGAGTGTGTAGTCGTCGGTGGTGGTCGCGGCCAGCGCGGCGATCGCCGTCAGGCCGAGTCCGATGGAGATGACCCATTTCTCGCCGAATCTGTCAGCCATCGCTCCCCACGCCACCAGCGTGAGAACCATACCGAAAGTGGGTGCAGCGGCCAGGGTTCCGGCCTGTGTCAACGAGAGACCGTGCTCGGAGTGCAGCAGCGGGATCAGGAAGGCCGGGGTGCTGACGAAGACGGTGCCTGCTGCCTGGGCCGCGACGCCGATTCCGAGCATCGTCCATGCCTTCGGCGAGACGGCCGTCTTTTCCAACCGCGACGCCTGCGTCATGGTGCCCTCCGATTTCTGCGCTGTTCGACGGTGCCCAGGCTACGCGCGCAGTTTCACATGTTGAAACCATAATCCCACTATATGGTCGGAGGTGGGCGGTGTTGGGTTGCGACATGCCCACCCCTTTTCGAGCGAACGGTACGACGATCGCCTTGGGTGCGCTGAAAGGTACGTTCGCTCGGGGAGGGGGGTCAGCGATTGGGCAGGCGTACCGTGAAGACGGTGCGCCCGTCCACCTGGTCGACGCCGATGGTGCCGCCGTGCAAGTGCACGTTCTCGACGGCGAGTGAGAGTCCGAGTCCGCTGCCCTCGCTGCGTCCGCGCGCGGTGTCGACCTTGTAGAACCGCCGAAAGATCGCCTGCCGATCTTCCGGTGAGATGCCGGGGCCGTGGTCGACGACGGTGATGACGGAGAAGCCGGGTTCGACGCTCAACTCGACTCGAACCGGGGGCGCTCCGTGGCGCAATGCGTTACCGACGAGGTTGGCGACGACGATGTCGATTCGACGCGAATCCACTCTGGCACTGACATTTTCAAGTGCACGGAGTTCGACGGTTTCGATCCAGCCGCGGCTCTCGAGTGTGCGCTCGGTCAATTCGACGAGGTCGACGTCGTCGAGGACGAGGTGCGCTTGCTGAGAGTCGTGGCGAGACATTTCGATGAGGTCTTCGACGAGTCGAGTGAGCTTGCCGATCTCACTGCTCACGATGCGCGCGGCAGCGGCGGCGTCGGGCGGAAGATTGGGGATCTCTTCACGGAGAATTTCGCTGACCGGCACGAGTGCTGCGAGCGGCGTCCGGAGCTCGTGGGAGACGTCGGCGACAAACCTTCTCGACTGCTCTTCCGATTCTTCCAGGCCTCGGATGACCGCTTCGTTGCGAGCGACCATGTTGTTGAACGTTGTTGTGACCTGGGCGAGTTCGGCTACTCCGTCTTCGGGGAGCCGGACGCTCAGGTCGCCGTCGGCGGCACGGGCGGCGGCTTCGTCCAGGCGTTTGAGCGGACGAACAAGCGTCGACGCGATCCACAGCCCGAGCAGTCCGCTCACCAACACGCCGGCGGCGAGGGTGAGGCCGACAGCTCGAAGCAGGTCGTCGAACTTGTCCTGCACCCCTACCAGCGGCCGGATGGTGACGGCTTTGACCAGTGTCTCGTTGTCGTAGCCGTCGTCTGCGCTCATGTCCACGACATTGACCGACATTCCCAACATGATGCGCTGGGAGTCGAGTCTTTCGAAGCGGATCAGTTTGGGACTGTCCAAACCCTCTTCGAAGCTGGGTGGGATCGTTGCCGCATCCACAGTTCCTTGACGGATGACTTCGCCGTCGGCGATCAGAGTCATGTCGGACTGGAAGATCTGTTCGAGGTTGGCAGGTGTCAACTCGTCCATCGGCACTCCGTTGCTGTACTGCAGTTCGTCGCGAAATTGTGCCGTTGCGACGTCCTGAGCGTTGGAATAGATCCACGACCGCGCCATGAACGAGACGACGCCTGCGGTTGCTCCGGCGATGATCACGACGATTGCGATGAACACGAGCACGAGCCTGGTCCGCAGACCGTCGACCTGAAGCCAGGGCGGTCTCATCGAGCTGAGCTGGTGTTGAAGCGATACCCGAACCCGCGCACCGTTTCGATGACGGTCGGTGCGGCTGGGTCGTCCTCGATCTTTCCGCGCAGCCGCTGCACTGCTGCATCGACGATTCGTGAGTCGCCCAGGTATTCCTGGTCCCAGGCTGCGGACAACAACTGCCTGCGGCTGAGCACCTGTCCGGGATTCTCGGTCAGCGCCAGTATCAGTCGGAGTTCGGTCGGGGTCAGCGTCAGCAGCGTCCCGGCCTTGCGGACCTGCAATGACGACCGATCCAATTCCAGGTCGCCGAACGTCTCTGCACCCGGCGCCACATCTGGACGCGTCGTTGCGGGTGCCGAACGCCGGACGACGGCTTTGATCCGAGCGTCGAGGACACGCGGACTGGCCGGTTTGACGACGTAGTCGTCGGCACCGGCTTCCAGACCGGCAACGGTGTCGATGTCGTCGGATCGAGCGGTCAGAATGATGATCGGGATCGAACTTCGGGTGCGGATACGTCGGCAGATCTCGTAACCGTCGGCTCCCGGCAACCCGAGGTCGAGTAGGACGAGGTCGGTGGCCCCCAGGGCGTCGTCGAAATCGCCGTTACCGTCGGGGCGATGGCTGACGTTGTGCCCGAGTCGGTTCAGTCCCAACGTGATTGCCTCGGCCACGGCTGGATCGTCTTCTATGAAAAGAATGCTCACCATGAGCTCACCTTGGACTCGCCATGATCAGGGGCCTTCTGCGGTCGGAGGAATCTCGGTCAGCCAAGGGTACAGGGATCACACTCGCGAGAGTCGCTCGTTGCCTGAGTCTGCCAGTACCGCATGCCGGGCGACGCTGGTGTTCAACGGAAATGCCGACACAGCGAGGGTGTAGCAGCCGACGAGCAGTAGCGCACCGATCACGTCACTCGGACGGTGCCATTGCAGCACGACTACGGAGATCGCGGTTCCGATGGTGACCAACGCACCGTTGACCGCAACGACCGCCCGCCACTTCGAGGGTGTGACGATCACGATCGCGCAGACCAGAGCAGCGATGGCCGTCAAAGTGCCGCTGGGGAAGGAATTGTGCATCACCAGACCGTTCAGGTCCGGTCGATCCAGCGATTGCTTGAGAACCCAGGCCGTCGTGATGGGGCCGAGGGTCACGACGACGACGCGTAAAGCTAGCGCAATCGGGTTGTTGCGCAATGTGATCATGAGCGCCACGAGCACTCCTCCCACTATCAGTATCGGGGTGACGAGGCCGATGAATTCGGCGGAGAACACGCTGAGGCGTTCGGAGGTGGCCGCGCCCACCATGAGTTGTTGGTCGACGATCTGACCACCGGTAGTGTTGACCGCCAATTCGAATTCGACGACTCCGAGAATCAAGAGTGCCAGTGCGGCAATCAGTCTCGCTGGTTTGACTCGTGTCATGATCAGCCTTCCGCTCTTTCGTCCGAAGGGTTGCTCAGCTGGGGCGGGCATTCCCCGCCGGGAGTGGTTGCCAATTCGAAATGCCACATCTCGTTGGCATAGGTCTGGCAGAGGCCGTAATCGCTGCCGTGCTGTATGAGCCAGTCGTCGGCGTCTGTCGGTCCGATGTCGACGGCCTGTCCGCTGACATGCTTCGACAGACTCGGGGAGTGCACCCACTTGGACGCTTCGTCCACGCTGCCGTACTTGACGACGGCTTCGTCGAACAGTCGCTGTTGGTATGCCGCAGACCGCCAACCCGACGTGACGTGCATGTCCACTCCGGATGCCTGTGCGTCGGCCGCTGCCGACTGCAGCGCCGCGAGCAGTGCGGTATCGAGACGGGCCAGCGCGGGCACATGAGTGTCCTGCAAGCTGATGCCGTCCTCGATCTCGCCGCCTGAAGGTCCTGAATCAGGCTGAGTGGCAAGGTAGTTACCGCTCTTCGGCTGTGCTTCTTCTGTGTACGAGCACGCGCTGAGCGTGACCGCACCGAGCACGACTGCACCGAGGGCGACGAAGCGGATGATTCCGCGGTGGCTGGGCATATATCAGAGACTGCTCGGTCAGTGTCACCGGCAGATGGTCACCGTTCGTCGGCGGTGTCACGGTCTGCAACAGCTCTGTAACAGGACGGAACGGGGCTAGTGAGCGTGCGCTACGCGGGGCGAGGGATCGATGCGAAAGTCGAGAGTTCGAACCACGAAGGCAAGCTACGACGCAACGCTGTCGGCCCCGAAATGATGACGTCACCGGACCGTATGGCGTCCGACCAGGTCAGGTTACCGCGCCAGATGTCGGTCATCGGTCGCAAGCCCGCAGAGACCGACACTGCAACGTCGAAACCCGGATCGATATCGCACATGTCCACCTCGCCGGAATTGATGACGAGCCACCAGTTCCGCGAATGTCCACGCACTCCGGAGAATGCGAAGTGCACCACGGTCTTGCCGTCGGGCACCACGGAATGATCCACCCGGCGATGCATGTCCCACAGCAGCAGTTTCGGATCCAGATCTTCGTCGCCCAGCTCGCCGATCCATCTGGTGCCCCAGATGCCGAGAGCTTCGACCACAGGACGCAGTTCGCGGCCGGCGTCGGTCAGACGATAGCTGACGACGCAGTCGGTTTCTTCTCGCTCCACGATGCCGGCGACCGCGAGCTGGTGAAGCCGGGTCGAGAGCAGTGTCGGTGACATTCGCGGAAGCCCGCGGCGGAGATCGTTGAAATGCTCGCTTCCCATGATCAGTTCGCGGAGGAGAAGCAGTGTCCACCGCTCGTCGAGTAGCTCCATCGCCTTGGCGACGGGGCAGAACTGGTGGTACGAGGACCCCATCTCTCGATCGTAGGCCTCCGGGGTGCTCCGGTACAGATTTCGTACTGGAGAGGAGCGTACCGACGTCGTAGCGTCGAAGTAACGGCATCAACGTTGTTGGGCTCCGAGTACGAAAAATATTGAAGGAGAACGGTAATGAGTGAATCAACGGGAACGCTCGGGCTGGACCGGGAGCTGAAGGCCAAGCACCGGGCAATGTGGGGTCTCGGTAACTATCCGGCGGTGGCGGCGCAGGTCATCGCGGAACTCGGACCTGTATTGGTACGTGAATGCGGCGTGCAGAAAGGAGATCGGGTGCTCGACGTCGCGGCGGGGTCCGGCAATGCGGCGATCCCGGCGGCTGCGCTGGGTGCGCAGGTGATCGCCACCGACCTGGCTCCCGAACTATTCGTGGCAGGAAAGGAGGCCGCGGCGCTCGCGGGTGTCGAACTCGATTGGCAGGAGGCCGATGCCGAGGCTCTTCCCTTCGGCGACAACGAGTTCGACGTGGTGCTCTCGTGCGTCGGCGTGATGTTTGCCCCGCACCATCAGCGCGCCGCGGACGAACTTCTGCGAGTATGCCGATCCGGCGGAAAGATCGGAGTGCTGAGTTGGACTCCAACGGGATTCATCGGCGAGATGTTCAAAACGATGAAGCCGTATGCGCCGCCGCCACCGCCCGGCACCCAACCGGCGCCGTTGTGGGGCGACGAGAACCATGTTCGTGATCTGCTCGGTGATGTCGACGCCAGGACAGACGTACTGCGTGTGGAGACGTTCAGCGGACCGGAAGATTTCCGTGATTTCTTCAAGAAGAATTACGGGCCGACCATCGCGGTGTACCGGAACATCGGCGACGATCCTGACCGAGCGCAGGCACTGGACCGTGATCTGCTCGAGTTGGCGAAAAAGTACGGCAGCGGAAGCAAGCCGTTCGTGATGGAGTGGGAGTACCTGCTTCTCACCGCGACGCCCGATGAGGGAGGTGCGTGATGACGACGGTCGAGTTCGCGCCGCTGAAATCGGCGATCACAGGTTCTGTATTCAGCCCCCGAGATCCGGAGTACGACGACGCCAGGTCGATTTGGAACGGGCAGATCGACCATCGGCCGGCGGTGATCGCCCGGTGCCGGTCGGCGTCGGATGTGTCTGTGGCACTTGCATTTGCCAGAGCCCATTCCTTGGAGGTTTCGGTCAGAGGTGGCGGGCATTCCTACCGCGGCGCGTCGGTCTGTGAAGGCGGTGTGATGATCGATCTCAGTGCGATCAACGTGGTAACCGTCGCCCCGTCATCGAAGCGAGCCAGGGTCGGCGGTGGTGCGACGATTGCCGACCTCGACACGGCGACGCAGGAACACGGGTTGGCGGTGACCGGCGGCGTGATCAGTGATACCGGCGTCGGTGGCCTGACGCTCGGTGGTGGCATGGGGTGGCTGACCCGCACGCTCGGCCTGGCGATCGACAATCTGGTGTCGGCGGAGGTGGTGCTCGCAGACGGTTCGATCGTGCGAGCCTCCGAGGACGATCACAGCGACTTGTTCTGGGCTCTGCGCGGCGGCGGCGGGAACTTCGGAGTGGTCACCGAATTCGAGTACCGTCTGAGCGAGATCGGTCCGGAAGTGCATCTGGGACTGTTCTTCTGGGGGATGGAGGATGGACCGGCAGCGCTTCGTCTGTGCCGCGAGGTGGTGCCGGCCCTACCGGGAAACGCCGGTGCAATGGTTGCGGTCGGTTTGTCCGCGCCGCCGGCACCGTTTGTCCCGGATCAGTTTCACCTGCTTCCCGGATACGCGTTACTGGTAGCCGGTTTCGGATCGGAAGAGGAACACTCGAATGCGATTGCGCCGATTCGAGATGGGGTGCCGACGCTGTTCGAGTTCGTCACCCCGCTCCCGTACACCGGTTTGCAGTCGATGCTCGACGACTCGGAGCCGTGGGGTGCGTACGCCTATGAGAAGGCTTTGGACCTGGTGGATTTCTCCGACGACGTGATCGATGTTCTGACCGAACAAGCGGGCAAGAAATCGTCGCCGATGTCCTTCATGCCGATCTTTCCGCTGCAGGGAGCTTTCACTTCCGTCGGCGAGGACGAGACTGCGTTCGGTGGTTCTCGCACAACACATTACGTGTGCAACATGACGGCTACGGCCACCGATGCCGGGACACTGGAATTGGATCGATCGTGGGTGCGTGAGACCTGGGAAGCCTTGCGTCCGTTCTCGTCCAATCAAGGCGGGTACGTCAACTTCATGACCGATGTCGACGAGGACCGAGTGCGAGCCTCCTACGGCGCGGCGAAGTATGCGCGATTGTCCGCAGTCAAGGCGAAGTACGACCCGGACAACGTGTTTCACCTCAACGCAAATATTCTGCCCGCGTAAGGCGTCCAAGTCAGAGTGCGAACACCAGTCAGACCGTGAATACCAGGATGACGACGATCAGCGCGGCCAAGATGATGACGGCAATCATGCCGGTCATGGCGAGGGGAGCCCAGGCCACTACCTTGTCACGGGTGCTGGCATCGGCGGGCCCGGTCGGTATTCGCGGCGGCCAGGAGAACATGTCCATCGGACTGGGAACGTTCCGCAGTGGCGTGTTCTGTTGCACTGCAGGAAGTCCGGTGATCGTGGACCCGGTCAAGCGATTGCGGCGGTGTGGGTCGGCAAGTTGTGTGGTCCGGTGAGCCCAGGCCGGTACGGCGCCCTCGGACGAGTAGACGGGAGCGTCGATCAGCTGCTCGATCGTGCCGCCGCCCGTCGCGGCTGCAGCGAGAGCGTCGCGTGCCTGAGCCATTGTCGGCCGTCGGGTGGGGTCCGGCTCGAGGAGTTGAAGGAGAACGTCGGTGAGCGGTCCGGACTTGGTGGGTCGGTAGATCTCGGCCTTGGCGACACGATGCAGTAGGGCGATGGCGTCCGAGTCGATACCGAAGGGCGGTTGACCCTCGATCACCGTGTAGAGCGTCGACCCGAGTGAGAAGACGTCACTGGCCTCGGTGGGGTCGTCGCCGCGGGCAACTTCGGGTGCGAAGTACGCGGGAGTGCCGGTGATGACTTCGTCCTGGGTGTCGGACACGTCGCTCTTTGCACGGGCGATGCCGAAGTCGCTGATCTTGACGGTGCCGAGGGACTTGCCTCGGTCTGCGATCAGGATGTTGCCGGGTTTGATGTCGCGGTGGACGATGCCTGCGGCGTGCGCTTCGGTGAGTGCCGCAGCGATCTGCGCGCCGATCTGCGCGACTTCGAGTGGTGGCAACGTGTCGGCCAGGTTCATGGCCTGGGCGAGGCTGCGAGCCGGGAAGTACTCCATGACCAACCAGGGTTCGCCGGACTCGATCGCGACGTCGTACATGGCGATGGAGTGGGGATGGGTGAGCTTTGCGGCGTTCCTGCCCTCGCGCAATGTGCGTTCGCGGACCTCTTCGGCCGTTTCGGTGTCGAGGCCTTCCGTACTTGTGACCTGTTTCACCGCGACGTCACGGCTGAGGAGGGTGTCGCGGGCCAGCCAGACGGCGCCCATCCCTCCGTCGCCGATCTTGGAGCGGAGTCGGTACCGCCCCGCCAGCAGGTATTCGGGCCCGATGCCCCTCCCGGTCTGCTCCTGAGCTGTCACATCTCAAGGTTAATGGATTGATGCCACTGTGACGCTCGAGGCTCCTGTGAACTGGGTTTTTGGCTCTGCTTGACGTGTCGGGGGTGACACGGTTTACTGAAAACAGTTCGAAAATATGTTCGAAATTGCTGTTCGTTGGATGCATGTCAAACCCGACTTCCCCGCGGTTTGCCGGCTGGTTATGGATTGCTACCAGTGAGTTTTTCCGGTGTTCCGGAGGATGGGGATGACCGAGGTGACCGAGTTGGTAGAGCTGTCGGCAGATGCGGCGGGGTTGTCCCGTCAGGATCGGCTGGCACAACTCCGCCGACAGATCGCGTCCATTCCGTCTCGGGGCGATACGTCGTTCTCCGGACCGAGTGTGTCTGTTACCGGTGTGTCCGCGACCGGTGTTTCCGGGACAGGTGCAGCAGTGTCCGAGAGTGTTGCGGACAGCGACAGGCCGGTATTGGACCGGGCTCACAAGGCCGGTGTTCTCCCGGTGCCGGAGGGCATAGCCGCATTGTTACCGCAGGGCGGTTTGGTACGGGGAACGGTGGTGTCCGTCGAGGGCGCGGCGTCCTTGCTTTTGGGATTGGTCGCGTCCGTAACGGCGTCCGGAGGGCATGTTGCAGTCATCGGGCAGCCTCGACTGGGATTGCTGGCGGCGTACGAGATGGGTGCGCAACTGGAACGTCTGGCACTCATTCCGGCGCCTGGGCCGGATCCGGTCGAGATCGCCGCTGTGCTGCTCGACGGTATGGATCTGGTGATTCTGGGATTGGCGGGTGCGTCGGTATCCCCGTCGCGTGCGCGAGCGGTGGTGGCGCGCGCCCGGAGCAAGGGCTCGACTCTTGTTGTCACCGAAGGTCACTGGGACGGGGCCGAAGTTCGGTTGGACGCTCGGGTCCATGGTTACGGTGGGTTCGGTCAGGGCCGGGAGTTGGGGCGTGGTCGGCTCAGTTCCCTGAGCCTCGCGGTTCGTGCACGGGGGCGCTCGTTCCAGCCCCGGACCACGCGCCTGGACATCTGCAGTGCAGCCGGCCGGGTCGAGTGGGTGCCTTCCCAGCCGGTGGAGACTGTGTCGTCCCAGGTGATGACGGAGCAGGTGGTGTCACTGTGAGCAGAGTTCTGGCGTTGTGGTGCCCGGATTGGCCGGCGGTGGCAGCGGCAGCACTTGCCGATCTTCCGGCAACACATCCCGTCGCGGTCACCTCGGGTAATCGGGTGATCGCATGTTCGGCGACGGCCCGCGCGGAGGGAGTTCGCCGAGGCTTGCGTCGACGCGAGTCGCAGGCCCGCTGCCCGGAACTGTATGTGGCGACGGCAGATCCGGAACGCGACGCCAGATTGTTCGAGCCGGTGGCCGCGGCCATCGATGCGGTGGCACCGGGCGTCGAGGTACTCCGTCCGGGTTTGTTGGTGCTCAGTGCGCGAGGTGTCAGTCGGTACTTCGGTTCGGAGGAAGCCGCGGCGGAACGATTGGTGGATCAGGCATCTGCTGCGGGCGTCGAGAGTCAGGTGGGTGTGGCGGACCAGCTGTCCACGGCGGTCATTGCCGCGCGCCGGGCAGCGCTGGTGCCGCCGGGGGAGGGAGCACGGTTTCTGGCACCCCTACCCATGCCGGAGTTGGCGGCCGAGCCCAGCCTCTCTGCGCCGCATCGCGGAGAGTTGGTCGATCTGCTGCGCAGACTCGGGATCAGAACCATCGGTGCTTTCGCAGATCTACCGGCAGTGGACGTCGCTTCGCGTTTCGGTGCCGATGCGGTGCTCGCGCATCGTGCCGCGCGTGGTGAACCCGAGCGGCCACCGTCGGCGCGGATGCTTCCGCCGGACCTGGAAGTGGAGCAGCATTACGATCCGTCGATCGAGCGGGTAGATGCCGCAGCGTTTGCCGGGCGTGCCTTGGCAAGTCTGCTGCACGACAAGCTGTCCGCCGCCGCGGTCGCGTGTACGCGTCTGTCGATTTCGGCCAGCACGGGCAACGGTGAAAATCTTTCTCGGACTTGGCGTTGCGCCGAACCTCTGACGCCGGAGGGAACGGCCGATCGAGTGCGTTGGCAACTGGACGGCTGGCTCACCGGGCGCAGTGAGACCCGGCCGACTGCAGGCATAGCGGTGTTGCGTCTGGAACCGGTGGAGGTGGTCAGTGCCGGTGCCTTGCAGTTGGGGCTGTGGGGCGGTGTCGGCGACGAGGAGGAGCGGGCCAGGCGAGCATTGGTGCGCGTGCAAGGTCTTCTGGGCGGCGAATCGGTTCAGGTCGGTGTCCTGAGCGGTGGTCGAGGGCCCTCGGAGCGAATTACCCTGTTGCCCTTGGGAGACGAGCGGGTAGCTGCCCATGATCCGACAGCCCCGTGGCCTGGTCGTCTGCCGCAGCCCTCTCCGGGGTCGATCTTCGTCGACAATCCCAAGGTATGGCTGGGGGATATGGCCGGCAATGCCGTGTACGTCACCGAGCGCGGAGTCTTCAGTTCGCAGCCGGGAAGGCTGAAGTGGGGGAGCAAGGAATGGGCAGTGCAGGGATGGGCCGGGCCCTGGCCGGTGGACGAGCGATGGTGGGACGCGGCCTCGGCGCGCACGGCGGCGCGGGCTCAGGTTCTGCTGGAGGAATCGCGGGCGCTGCTGATGATCTGTGAAGGCGGTGGATGGTCGGTGGAGGGTGTGTACGAATGAGTTCACAGGTACAGCCAGCTGTACCGGACATGGTCGAGTCGGCTGTACGAACAGTAGGGGCGCTGGCGCCATCGTACTGACGCCGTTGGGCACCTAGCGTTGATGACATTCAAAAACTCACTGTTGCAATGATTCTCGTCGTTGCAACTCTTCGCGAGGAGTGTCATGAAAACGGCGGGCCGATCTGACGTTTCCGGAACCGATCGACTTCACTACCGGCCGACGGAGCTACGCGACGCACAACTTCTGGCGTACGACGAAGCCGGCGAAGGCCGAATCGTGGAGGTGTTCGGGGACGTCGCCACAGCTGAGCACATCGTGATCTTCGTGCCAGGCAACGACAACGGCCTGGGAAACTACTTCGACGAGAACCGTCCGACAGGACCACGAGCGAGCGGATGGACACTGGGAAGGATGCTCCGAACGCTCGGGCCGAACGACCGCGTCGCGGTGATCGTGTGGGTCGGTTATCGGACGCCGTGGGGATTTCTCGAGTCGTTCTCGCGGACTCTTGCAGAACGCGGTGCGATCGATCTGGCGCGGTTGACTCGTATCCTGCCGCGTTCGGCGCATGTCACGCTCGTCGGGCACAGCTACGGGGCGGTGGTGTGCGGACTCGCCCTCCCGTCGGCGCGCGCGGACGATTGTGTGGTGATCGGCAGCCCGGGAATGGGGACCAGTTCGCGCGAGGACCTGTGCTTTGGCGGAAATCTCTGGGCTGCTCTGGGGCCGTCGGACTGGATCCGGTACTTCCCGCGCGTGAAGATCGGTCGTCTCGGGCACGGCCCGTCTCCAGTCCGAGCGCAGCACGGAGCCATAGTTTTCGACACCGGCGCCATTCGAGGGCATTGCGGATACTTCGCTGATGCAAGTGAGTCGCTGCGCAACATCGCGAGGATCGGGCTGGCTCGCTACGACGAGGTCACGAGACCAGGGGAGTTGCCGCCTCAGCTGACCGCGTCAGCAATCCGCGAGGACAGGTCTATCCTGGGAACTCGTGAGTGTCGCTAACGTACGAAGTGCCGGCGGGGTCCAGATCAGCTACCGCGATTCCGGCTCGCATCCCAGTGTGGCCGATCTGCCTCCGGTAGTTCTCGTGCACGGGATGGGCGGCGACAGCGGTACCTGGGACAAGTTCGCGCGGACCTTGCGTTCGCGCAACCGACGAGTTGTCTCGGTCGATCTTCGCGGCCACGGCCGGAGCGCTCGGGCGTCGTCGTACCTGTTCGACGAGTTCGCGGACGACGTCATGGACGTGTGTGATCATCTCGAACTCGATCAGGTGGATCTGGTCGGCCATTCGCTCGGCGGGCACGCGGCGTCGTTGATCGCTCAGAAACGTCCCACTGTGGTGCGGAAGTTGGTCATCGAGGAAGCGCCGTTACCGCTTCGTGCGGGTGACCCGGAACAGGTGTTCGCGAGGAAATTGCCGAGTGCGCCAGAACTGTGGCACGCCACAACAAGTTTGGTGCGACATCCGCGAGCCGCGCTGACGTTCGATCGCTCGATGACGCGGTCCGCGCTCGAGCAGTTCCGCCGACCGGATCCGCAGTGGTGGGATCGCTTGCCACTCATCGAGGCCGACATGTTGTTCCTGCGTGGAGGTCTGGGCGGGATGGTGGACCCCGTTCGCCTCGACGCTGTTGCGGCCACCGTCGCGCGCTGCGAATTGGTCTCCTTCCGCACCGGCCACAGTGTCCACCGCGACGGTCACCGCCAATTCGAATCCGTTGTGTTGCCGTTCATTTCCTGAAAGCGGAATATCAGATCAGTTCCGGGAAGAACCCATCCACAACGCGTGCGGCACCGAATGTACTTCCATGCACACCAACGGCAACGACTGGTCCGCACACGAATACGTCGACGCGGTAGCACGATCCGTTCACGGAGAGACAGTTCGATGGCCGCAGGGTCCGAGCATGGATGCGGTGATCGTTCTCCCCGTTCATGCCCGAAACCATCCGGGGAAGAACGCAGTTCTGCTCTGGAATCACGACTTCGGTTGGTCGTGGGGTGTCGAGGAGGCTGATGTGCGAAGAACGATTTCGATAGTCGACACTCTCGGCATCGGCCGGACACCGGATCCGCTGCGCTGTGCGGATCGGGTAATCGAGTTGATCAGCGCACAGGCAGTTTGCTCGAGCATGTGTAGCGAACACTGATTCGGTCAACTCTGGGGCGACAACGCCTCCGAGAGGACGACGCCCGTGAACCCAGAGAACGTTCCAGCCTCGCATTGTCATTCATTGCCACGCCGGACGTTCCTCGGTGGCGTCGGTGCTCTTGTCCTCGCCGGAGTGGCAGACGTCGCAACCGGCGCGGTGAGCGCGGCGCCGGCACAAGCAGCGCCCGCCGATCGGTTTCCACAGAAACCCAACATCGTTGTCATCATCACCGATCAGGAGCGCCGGCCGATGTACTGGCCGCAAGGCTGGGCTGATCAGAATCTGCCCAACCGCAAGAGGATTGCCGATCACGGGCTGACGTTCGACCAGGCGGTGTGCAATACCGCGATGTGCTCGCCGAGTCGCAGTACGTTCTTCACCGGCCTCTACCCCGCGCAGCACGGGGTCACGAGAACGCTCACCGAAGGCGGCACTGTTTCCCCCACCGAGCCACAGTTGCAGGTCTCCGAACAGAACATGGCAAAGCTGCTGGCGTCGGCCGGCTACAACGTCCAGTACCGGGGGAAATGGCATCTGAGCAAAGGCGTCGTCGGCGGTGATCCGACAAGCGAGGACGTGGCGGGATTCGGCTTCGAAGGGTGGATTCCGCCGGACGCGGGCCAGGACACCAATCCGGATCATTTCGGCGGCGGGTGCGCAGACCATGATCGCCGTGTTGCCGAGGAGGCAGTCGATTTTCTCTCCGGACCAGCAATCACGTCCGGACAGCCCTGGGCGCTGATCGTCTCGTTCGTGAACCCACATGACGTCCTCGCGTACCCCCAGACCTGGAATGCGATGAACGGAACGTGCGACAACTACGGATCGGACGCACCAGGCGCCTTCGAGCAAGGAATCGACCTGCCGCCCACCTTCGACGAGATCCTGGCGCTCAATCACAAACCGACAGCACAGGTTCAGTCGGAATTGCTGCTTGCAGCCGGGCTCGGGCCGCTGCTCGGACCCGATCAGGCCCGCAACTACATCAACTTCTACGCCTACATGCACAAGGTTGTGGACGAACACATCGGCAGCGTGCTCGACGCGATCGAGGCCACTCCACAGATGCTCGACGACACGGTGATCGTTCGCATGTCCGACCACGGGGAGATGGGGATGAGCCACGGAGGTTTGCGGCAGAAGGTGTTCAACGCCTACGAGGAAACGCTGCGCGTTCCATTGGTCATCAGCAACCCCTTGCTGTTTCCCGAGCCCGTTCGCACCGACGCCCTGGCGTCGTTGATCGACGTGATGCCCACTCTCGCCACTCTCGCCCAAGCGCCTGCGCGTGAATCGTGGAACTTCTTGGGCACCGATCTGACACCGGTCGTCGTCGACGCTGCCGCCTATCCGCAAAGTCCCAGCGCACAGGTCCAGGACACGATTCTGTTCACCTACGACGATCAGAACTGCGCAACGCCCGACGGTCAGAACATCGTCACGCAGCCTAATCACATCCGGTGCATACGTGAGAGTCGATGGAAGTACACGATGTACTTCGATCCCGCGGGAGTTGCTGCGCCGCAATACGAACTCTACGACCTACAAGCCGACCCCTTGGAACTGAACAATCTAGCCAATCCGCTCAATATCGGCTCGTATCGGCCAGATCTGGCGGCTCAGATGAACGCCAAGCTCTTCGCAGTGATGGAGACCAAGGGCGTTTCTCTGAAGGAATAGATCGAATTTCGCCAAAACTGATTCACGTTTCAGTTCTGCGGGCATGCTGGTGGGGCATCTGTCTTCGGTTCGGGAAGAAGGAATGTCATGACTGTCACCTCGCCGGGGCGAGAAGGTTTCAGTACTCTTCGGTCGGGAGGGTTGAACTGGGATTCGTTCCCACTCCGATTGTTCACCAAGGGAAATGCAAAATTCTGGAACCCAACCGACCTCGATTTTTCCCAGGACGCTCGTGACTGGCAGGAGCTGACCAGCGAGCAGCAGCGCAGCGCCACCTTCCTGTGCGCGCAGTTCATTGCCGGTGAAGAAGCCGTCACCGAAGACATTCAACCGTTCATGAAAGCGATGTCGACCGAGGGCAGGTTCGGCGACGAGATGTACTTGACGCAGTTCTGTTTCGAGGAAGCCAAGCACACCCAGGTATTTCGGCTGTGGATGGACGAAGTGGGATTGACCAGTGACCTGCATTCCTACGTCGCTGACAATCCGTACTACCGGCAACTGTTCTACGAGGAGTTGCCGTCGTCGCTACGCATTCTCGAGACGGATCCCAGCCCGGTCAACCAGGTGCGTGCCAGCGTCACGTACAACCACGTCATCGAGGGCAGTCTGGCGTTGACGGGCTACTACGCCTGGCAGAAAGTCTGTGCGACGCGCGGAATCCTGCCTGGCATGCAGCAATTGGTGCGGAAGATCGGTGACGACGAACGACGGCACATGGCTTGGGGGACGTTCACCTGCCGAAGGCACGTCGCCGCCGACGATCACAACTGGGACGTCGTCCAGCAGCGGATGGGTGAACTCATGCCCATGGCGCTCGGAATGATCAACTGGGTCAACGATCAATTCGAGGTGCAGCCGTTCGGTTTGGACAATCAGGAGTTCCTCGAGTATGCCGCAGACCGTGCGCAGCGCCGACTTTCGGCGATCGAGTCTGCGCGCGGGCGCGACGTCGCCGAGATCGACCTCGACTATTCGCCGGAAACTCTCGAGGAAAAGTTCGGGGCGGAAGATGCCGCTGCGATGAGTGAGGCGGCCGGCTGAAGTCGAGTTCTATTGGGGCCAAGCCGAGTTCTGGATGACCTCGACAAAATCGATGTGCCGAAATCCAGGTACAAAATGTTCGAGCACGTCGCCGTTGACCGTTCCGAACGTGCTCTCGGGGCGGTGCTTGAAACCGTCGGTGAAGGCCTTCAAGATCTGATTCTTGAAATCCGGGCGGGGGTGGGCCGCGGTGACGGCGTCGATGTCGGCCTGGTCGAGTTCGCTGTATCCGATTCCGAGTACGTCGGTCTCCACACCCGCTGTCACCAAGGCGATTTCGGGTTCCAATCGGGATGGAACTTCGGGCGTCGTATGCAGAGCGATGCCTTCCCACACTGTGCGGATGTCGGCTTCGTCGACTCCGTAGCCGGTGAGGAATCGCCGTGCTTCGTCCGCGCTGTCCAATTCGAATCGTGCCGTACTGTCTCGGAATTTCTCGGTGAGCCCCAGGTCGTGGAACATGGCGCCGACGTAGAGCAATTCGGGGTCGGCGTGCAGCCCCAGACGTGCTCCCTGAAGCGATCCGAAGAGAAAGACGCGTCGCGAATGGTGAAACAGTAACTCGGAAGCCGTATCTCGGACGAGTTCGGTGGCGTTGGCAGCCATCTTCGAATCGGGGATTTTCACACCGGCAATGATCGTGTTCATCGGTACCTGCTCTGCTTGTCGCTGCTGCGAATTTCTCGGTCTATCCCAGTGTCGGTCGAGCACGCACGCGGGCGCACCCTGATCTCGGCCATACTGTCCACAGATCAGGACGAAGGGGAGTGATCGTGACCGCAGTGCATCGAGTTGCCGTCCTGGTGTTCGACGGCGTCAAACTGCTCGACGTCGCAGGTCCGAGTGAGGTGTTCGCAGAGGCCAATCGCGGCGGAGCGAACTACGAGTTGGTGATCTGCTCGGTGGGTGGACACGATGTCGACTCGTCGACCGGCATGCGCATTCCGGTCGACTGTGACGTCGCAGATTCCGGTTCCTTCGACACGTTGCTTGTCATGGGTGGCGACGTGTTCCCGTCCACGCCGGTGAGCCCGGAACTACGCGAGGCGGCACGTGAGCTGGCAGGGCGTTCGGGGCGGGTTGCCTCGATCTGTACCGGGACTTTCATCCTGGCTGCGAGCGGACTGCTCGACGGACGCCGCGCAACGACGCATTGGCAACACACGGCAACGCTGGCGCGCGCCTATCCGCAGATCACGGTAGTTCCCGACGCCATCTTCATCGAGGACGGCACGGTGTTCTCGTCTGCGGGTGTGACCGCCGGGATCGACCTCGCGCTCGCATTGCTCGAGCGAGATCATGGTGCAGAAATGGCCCGACGCGTCGCGCAACTTCTGGTGGTATTCCTCCAGCGTCCAGGTGGGCAGTCACAGTTCTCGCCGTCGTTGAGCGGGCCGCGACCCCGGGTGCCCGCGCTTCGCGCAGTAGTCGATGCGGTGGCGGCCGATCCGGCGGGGGAGTACTCGGTCGACGAACTGGCTGCCCTGGCGCATCTGAGCCCACGGCATTTGACGAGGCTCTTTCGCGAGGAACTCGGTACGACGCCGGCCAAATACGTCGAGTTGATCCGTTTCGATTCCGCGAAAGCGCTCCTCGATGCCGGCCACTCGGTGACCGAAGCCGCACAGTTGGCGGGATTCGGCAGTTCGGAATCCCTACGCCGAGCATTTTCGACGCATCTCGGAATCTCGCCGCAGGTGTACCGTCGTCGTTTTCAAGCTTTCGGCTGAGACTGACTTTCGTGCTTGCCTTGCGGCGGGCTCATGCCCTGCCTGTCGAGCCAGGCAAGGCTGTAATCCGCGATCTCACGCCAGCCGTGGTCGATGGTCAGAGAATGCCCCCGATCGCCGAAGACCTTGTATTCGTTGACCGTTGGAGCCTTGGCATACTTCTTGAACGAGCTGTCCGAACTGGCTTTCGGTACTGTGCGATCCTTCCCGCCGCCGATCATCAGAAGGGGTCCACGTTGCGCGTTGAAATCCACTGCAGCGGGGCTGTGAGGCGCGAAGTTGGCGAGTGCTGCCTCGAACAACGGCCGACCAGGGGCGGGAATCGCATACTGCTCGAACAAGGCGTCGGACTCGTCCTTGGACACGGCGCTGGCAAAGGACTTGTGAAACGACTCTCTGTTGTGTGAGTACGCCTTCCGGTAATTCCCGGGGTTGGACAGGACCGGGAAGACGCTGCCCAGTTGGACGAGGGGAAGTTTCAACACCCCTTTGGGCTGAGCCGGGTCGATGGCAATTGCCGCGGTCGCCAACTTCTGGCCCAGCAGTTTCTGCGCGATCAAACCTCCGAACGAATGCCCCACCACGATCGGTGGTTCGTCGAGATCGGCGATCACCTTGGCGTAGTGATCGGTCACGTCGTCGATGCCGTGTCCCGCGATGTCTTCCGGGTGTTCGCGCGTCTCACCCACCGTCGACGCGTCCCCTGGCCACCCCGGCGCCATCGTGGGGTACCCCTGCGCGTTGAAAACCTGTGCCCAGGAATCCCAGGTGGTCGGGTGCATCCAGAGTCCGTGGATGAACAGAACTGTCGGGTTGGACTTGGGCGACATGCGCGCTCCCCGCTATCGGACCGATGATCGATACGGGATGCCCGCTTTTTACAACCTCATTCACCGGCGATCAGATCCAAGGCAGATGTCATTGTCGGTCGTCGGTGATCAGGCGGTAAATGGCGTACATGGCAAACCATGCCATCGCGACCGACGCGAGAACAAAAAGCACTTCGAAGAACACAACCATGTCAATCGCCACCTCACTGGATAAACAACTGTTCGAGTATCGAACATATCGCAAGTAGTAGTTGCGATATGACTGGGTGTCGCGATTGGCACAATGAGGCTATGAAGCAAAGGGGTCGAGCGGTCCGAACGGCCGTGATCGAAGCGACTGTGCGGAAGGTCGCTGAACTGGGACCGCAGTCGGTGACGATCGCCGCGATAGCGGTCGAAGCCGACGTTCATCCAACGTCGATCTACCGTCGATGGGCGACGGTCGACTTGCTGGTCGTCGATGCACTCCGAGAGTTCACCGATGCAGGTTTGTCGATACCCGACACCGGAACGCTCTTCGGTGATCTTCGAACTTTTGCTAGACGTCTGCAAGATTGGCTCGCGACAGACACCGGATTGGCACTGGCCCGCACGGGTGTGATGCCTACTGATGACGCGGAAATCCTGGCTGCGCGCGCACAGTTCTGGCGGACCCGATTCGATGCGGCAGCAGACATGATCAACCGCGGAATCGAGCGCGGCGAGGTCCCGGACAGTACTGATCCAGACACTGTTCTCGCGGCAATAGCTTCGCCGATCCGTCTGGCCGCGATTTCCCAGAGCACAGAGCCTCGTATCGATATCGACAAACTGGTTGCACTTGTCGTCGGCGCCGATCCAAGAGTGAAATGATCGACGACATGGCACCAACTGGATCTGCGAAGGCGATGGCATTGTGGACGACTGCTTTTGTTGTCTCACAAGCGAATATTGCTCGCCTACTCGGGCCGGTGGCTCCCAAAGTATTGGAAGTGCAGACGGCGTTCTCCGCTCGCCGGTACGTCGAGATCTTGGACTCCATGGACGTAGAGGCCACGGCGCGATTTCGCAGTCACTACTACCCCGACTTCGTACATCCCGCGATCTACGCGATGGCTTTGCGGTCAGCAAGCAAGCGGCTCGGGGAGCGGGTTCCCCTTTCCTCCTCAACTCGGCGCGTCCTTGCCGTCGCACCGGTACTGTCGGCGGCCGGCGACTACGTCGAGAACGTGGTCGGACTCCATTTCCTCGATCATCGCGACAGCATCACCGACTCGAGGGTTCGCGCCGCTTCGACCGTCAGTATTGCCAAATGGCTGCTCGCACTCGGAACTCTCGGATATTTGTCGCAGGGTTTTGTCAGAGTATGGGTATCGAGAATGTGAGGAGCACTGATGGCAGTCGAACTCGATACCGAATACTTCGTTGACGGAGGAGAGTTCCGTCGATGGCTGTCCGAGAACCACGAGGTGGTCCCCGGCCTTTGGCTGAAAATGGCCAAGAAGACCTCGTCGCACAGCTCTATCGACTACGACCAAGCGTTGGACGTTGCCCTGTGCTTCGGCTGGATCGACAGCCTCGCACGGCGAATCGACGACGATTTCTTCGTGCAGAAGTTTTCGCGACGCACCGCGCGGAGTCCGTGGTCCAAACGCAACGTCGAGATAGTCGCCCGCCTCGACGCCGCGGGACTTCTCGAGCCATCCGGTGTCGCCGAGATCGAGAAGGCCAAGGCCGACGGTCGATGGGATCGCGCGTACGAGGGATCAGCCAAGGCCGAGGTCCCGAAAGACTTTCTCGATGCGCTTGCGGACAACCCGAAGGCTCGCGAGTTCTACGCGACGCTCAATTCCACCAACCGATTCACCATCGCGTACCGACTACAGGAGGCAAAGCGTCCGGAGACGCGAGCCAGGCGGATCGAGAAATTCGTCAACCAGCTTGCGGAGGGCAAGAAGTTCTACTGAGCTTCCGCGTCACTGAGCTACAGGCACTTGCGAATCGATACCCAGCGCGGCTGACACAATAGGGCTCGTGACCGAAGCCGAAACCTGTTCCGCGCTGTCTGCTGTCGACGAACCGCTGGCAGGCAGCGCTGCCGTCGTGCGGGGTTGGGTGTGTCTCGAATTCAACGCAGCCTGGGGTCGTGACGTGCTGGACGGAACGGCGTTGGGGGAGGAGCTCGCCGCCGAGCTGAGCCGACGAGCCGACGCTGCCGACGTACGAATCATGTTCGTTCGGCGACCCGGGCGCACCGATCCGATGACTGATGGACACACCGTCCTGCTTGCGCGCTCCGATCCGAGCGACTCATGGTGTGAAAGGTTGCACATCGATTCGCCGATGGACTTACTCGACGTCGATTTCTTCCTGTTGGATGGGCCGCCACCAGGATTGGGCGAGCAAGTGACCGAGCCAGTCGTATTGGTCTGCGCTCACGGCAAGCGCGATCAGTGCTGCGCTGTATTCGGCAGGCCGATTGCCGCAGCGCTGATGTCGTCCTTCGGACCCCAGGTGTGGGAGTGTTCGCACACTGGCGGGCACCGATTTGCGCCGTCGATGATCCTGCTGCCGAGCGGCAATACATACGGCCGACTGTCCGCAAGCGAGAGTGTCACTGCCGTGGAGGTAGCTTCCCGAGATCAGGTCCATTTGCCAGGTCTGCGTGGACGGAGTTGCTGGTCTCCTGTGGGGCAGGCTTCGGAAATTGCTGTGCGACAACAGATCAGCTGTGGAATCGACGACTTGGCTGTCATCGAGCAGGCGAGTGACGGGACATGCGTCGTCGCACATGTGGACGGCCGGCGATGGGCGGTGGAGACGGCGGTCTCCGAACTCGCGCCGCGTCCACCGAGTTGCGGCGCGGCACCCAAGCCGGTCAGGCCGGTTGTCGTCACATCGATTCGGGATCTGTGATTCCTCGACGGTTTTACGCGATCAGGCTCGATGAACTCGGTCGTGGTCAGTGCTATTGCACCAGGAGTGCAATGACTGCGGGCGGTAGTTGAGATATCGCCTGAGAAGATAGCTTTCTCGGGAGAACGTACCGTGAGGTACGTTCTGGGAATGGCACCGACGTGGGAACAGATCCGAGGCGCGAATTACGGCACGATGGGACGCACTGTGCGTGGCGTCGTTCACCGCCCCGACGGGTCGTGGCAGCTGGTGTTGCATGCTCCGGAGGCGGCGTGGCGCTACGAAAACGAGTCGGGCGAGCCGATCTTTCTGGAGAACGCGACGGACAGATGGTCTCGCGACGCGGACGATGCGATGGTCCACGCCGTCAAGTCTCCGAACACGATGTACGCGACCATCGGTATCGGTTCACCATCGCTGCTTCTCCGCGCTTATGACACGTTCCCTCCTGCATCAAGTCATATGTTCGACAACGAACGATTCGTCGACCCCAGTGCGCCCCGCGCAGCGATCGTGCGAGGCCGCGAGGGATGGGAGGTGACCGCTCTCGACCAGTACACCAACGAGACGGTTACTTATGTGTTCGATGCGGAACTCGGCGTCGCGTTGCGGTGGCAGCACGGCGACGAGTGGATGGAACTCGAAAACCCCGCACTGGATGAAGAATTCGATCCAGGATTGTTCCGATGGACGGGTCCCTCGCGTCCTGCGCAAGACGAGATCGCGAAGCATCAACGTGAGCATCAGGAACGGGAACGCGCTCTGGCCGAGATTCCTCAGGCAGTTCCGACATGGCTCCCGATGACGATAGTTGCCACGTCGCAGTCAGGTGATCCTCGCACCGGCGAACTGAGCCTGTCGATCCATGGACAGTCGCCCCAATTCACGTTGCGTCGTTGGGTGAGCGCGATCGGCGAGCCGGCTCTAGAGTGGCCGAACGATCTCACACCGCAGCGTTATCGATGCTCGCTCAGTGACTGGACGTACGAAATTCGTGGTTATCAGGACATCGACCCAACGGACTGCGCTCGCATCGTCCAGTCGATTGTGCCCGTCGACCCGCCCAGTCGGGAGGCAGCCCAGATCGCCGCCGAACTCGCGGTGGAGGAACTTGATCGCCGAGAAGAAGAGTTGCTCGAGGCTCTGGGAACCGGTCGAGTGCTTACCGATCACCTCGTCGACGAGTCTCTGTTGATCCGCACCGATTTCACCGACGATGGCGCTTGGCGTGAGATCGCCGTCGCTGCAATGGCTCCGGTATCGGAGGGCGACAGCGATCTGGAGTTTGCGGCGTATCTCACCTGCATCGACAATCGGGACTATGACGGACTGACTGTCGACGGCCTGCTCGGGCTGATCGGCGAGCCGCCGCCCTACTACGCGTTTCTAGTCGATGCCGAGACGGTGAGAACCCCTGAGCATCCCATCGTCGCTGTCTACACGGGCCCCGACGAACCGGATCGGCCACGGGGGAGGACATTTCGCGTCATTCCCGCGGAAATGTGGAGTGTGGAGAACAATCTGTCGATCGCGAACATGGACTTCGAGTCCTTCGCAGACAGTACTGATGACGATGGGGTCTTTCGCGGATTTCCCGAGCCTGCTCGCCCGGTTGAGGAAGTGACGACCCGTGAGATTGCACAGTGGATTGCCGACGATCTCGACACCGACGCCCTCAGAGATTTCTACGCTGAGATCGACGGGCGCAAGTATCCCTATCCGGTGTCACTGTTCGAAGTCGATCTGTCGGAGGTCCACGCCCAGGCCCGCGACATCGACTACGGAGCGGACGTAGATCTTGTCGGATACGAGGCATTTCTGGAAGCGACAGCACGTGGCGGTCCAGCACTGCTTGGAAATGTACCCGCCCACCGCGCGCAGTGGACGTTCGTGATCGACCACGAGTCGTATCGGCCGATTGCGGCGCACCGCGTCGGATTCAGCACCTACACCCCACCCGACTCCGAAACCGGAGTGCCGCAACCTATGCGCCTAGAGGTGCCGTTCGTGTGCACCGAACCGGTGTCGCTGTCGTCGTTGACGGACAGGGACGACCTGGTGGACCGCGAGGCGGTGAAGCGAGCTGTACTGGCTGAGGCCGCACGCCTGCACGGCGACGCCCAGATCACCGGCGGCGAACCCGTACTCGCGCGGATTCCACGACTCGCAGGATTTAACATTGGCTGCCCGGTACAGGTCGACGGTCAACACGTTTTCTACATAGCCATCGTGACCGACGCCGCCGACGCATTCATCGTGCAGGAAGTGCCGCCGGAGGGACTGCGAATTGTCGGTCCAGGGGAACCCTGAACAACGATGAGAAGTCAGCAAGTTCGGCGCATCCCCGGCTATGGACACCGCGACCGTTTCGTTGCCCGAATTCAGCATCCGAAACGAAATCTTGTGGTTTGAAACAAGTTGGGGGGAGGGAGCTCGCTCGACAGTGGCTGGCGATGTTTGATTCGGTGACCGACGCAGCGGCGGCGTGTGCCGACTCGACCGCCGCCGTTACGAAGTAGCATCGCTGCTATGACAGTCGATTTGGTTGCGCCTGACGAGGCGTTGTGGGTGTCCTGGTTGGAGTCGCGTGACGAGTGGGGCGGACCGCAGGCGGATCAGCCCGGTTCGGCCTTGGGAGTTGCGCAACGTCTGGATCTCGACCTTGCATCCCGCGATGGGTTCGGGCACTGGGTGCAAGAGTTGTTGGCGCAGCCTGAGGCGTTGCCGGGGCCCGACATTGTCCCGGCAACCAACTGGTGGATCGTGCGAGACGGCAGGTATCTCGGTGCTATCCAGTTGCGACACAGCTTGAATGAGTTCTTGGCTGAACTTGGTGGTCATATCGGCTACGGGATCCGGCCGTCGGAACGCCGGAAAGGGATAGCGTCGGCGGCTCTGCGGGAGGTGCTCACGTACGCCGGCGACCCGGTAGGGCTCAGTCGCGTCCTGATTACCTGCGACGAAACGAACGAGGGTTCGCGCAAAGCAATCGAACGGTGCGGTGGTCTACTCGACAGCGTGCGCCCAGCTGATCAGTCGTCGCGCAACCTCGGTCATACGGGGGATACGCTTCGCTACTGGGCGGCCACGGGTCGGTCAAGCGTCGATTGACCGCTTTCTGACCGTCAACGGGAAGTCACGGTCGCAGGGTAGGCAACACGGGACGCGATACTTTCGCTGACGTCTTGGATTTCTGCGGTGAGGACGTCTCGGCTCTTCGTGTCCGACTCGTGAACGAAGGTTGTCGATCCCAGTGTGGCACCGCAATATTCGATGATGCCGCGCTCGATCTGTGTCCGGAAGGCCTCGTACACGCCGTGTCGGTCGAAACTCTCAGCGTCGTCACCTGCGACCGGAATCAGGTGGACGGTGAGTCGGTCCAGTTTCTTCACGAATTCGCTTCCCGGGGTGTATTCGTACGCCCATCCGCTGACGAAGACTCGATCGATCCAACCTTTGAGTAGTGCGGGCATCGACCACCAGTACATCGGAAACACGAGAATCAGATCGTCTGCACGATCGATTCGGTCCTGCTCGGCTACAACATCGGCCGGGGGAGACCCGTTGCCGCGGAACAGGTTCACATCGGCTTCGGAGAATCGGGGATCGAAATTCTCGGCATGTAGGTCCGCGAAGTCGACGTCGCCGCCCAGGTCGCGGATCGCGTCGGCGGTAGAACGGGCGACATGCTGGGTAAGTGACTGTGGATCGGAGTGGGAGACTACGACGAGTGTGGTCATGAGCGTTCCTTCGGTAGCTGGTGCGCTTATGTACTAAGAGTAGGTTACTATTGGTATATAGCGCAAGGAGGTGTCCGATGGCACGTACGAGACTGTCGCGAGCCGGCAGGTACGAACAGCTCGTCGAGGTGTCGTGGGCATTGGTGCGAGAGGAAGGCGCAGACGCGCTCACCCTTGGCAGGTTGGCTGAACGTGCCGGCGTTGCAAAGCCCGTTGTCTACAGCCATTTCGCCTCCCGCGCCGCGTTGTTGGCAGCCCTGTTCAAGGAATTCGACGATCGTCAGACGGTGATGCTCGAGGAGTATCTCGATGCAGCGGATGAGTCTTTGAGCGGACGCGCGAATGCCATCGCCGACTCCTACGTCGGATGTTCGCTGGCCCAGGGGCGTGAGCTGACGGGTGTGCTTGCAGCGCTGGAGGGTTCGCCCGAACTGGAGCGGGTCAAGCGTGAATCCGAACACGCGTATTCCGAACGATGTCGACAGGTGCTGGCTCCCTTTGGTGTGGGCGGCGGACTTGCGCAACCTTCGATGACTGCAATATTCGGTGCTGCAGAGGCACTCTCGCATGCGGCTGTAGCGGGAGCGCTCTCGCCCGACGATGCTCGAAGCGAACTTGCCGCACTGATTGTCGCGGTTGTTGGTAGGGCCTGAGGTCACTGGCTATTGCGGGCGGTCGTGATCGGGCCGCCCAGTGTCGTCAGAGACTGACGTGCCCATTCAGTTCGACGCGCTCACGCATGGATTCGGAAATCGCTGTCAGAGTTCTGACGAACGCGTCGATGGCGGGAGCAAGTGGAGGTTTCCCGTAGGTCGCGACAGCGATAGTGCGCCGCTCGCCGGGAATGCGGTGTGCGCGGATATCCGGATTCTGATGTGCCTGGAGAGCGAGGGCCGGAAGGGTGCTGACCCCGCTTCCGGAGGCGACCAGAGCTTGGACGGCGACGTAGTCGTCGGTCTCGAACTCGATCCGCGGAATGAACCCAGCACGATTGCAAGCGGTGAGGAGGTGGGCGCGGCAGCTCGGGCAACCGGCAATCCAGGTCTCGCTGGAGTAGTCGCTGAGCTGGCTGGCGGCATCTGGATCCCGCGCGGAGGTGATCAAGTACAACGGATCTTCCAGCAAAGTCGTCTGCGCGACATGCTTGAGCCCGACTTCAGGGGTGTCCTCGTGCGCGAAGACAACAGCTACGTCCACATCGTTGTTACGAAGCAGTGCAAGTGCTTTGGGTGGTTCTGCATCAACGAGGCTGATGGACACATCGGGGTACTGGGACGTGAACGCTGCCATCGCCTGCGGAATCAAACTCGCCAGGGCTGACGGGAATGCGGCCAGTCGTACCCGCCCGGCCCTCAGGCCTGCGTACGTTTCGACTTCCGCTACTGCTGCATCGACGTGGCCGAGGATCTCGGTGGCTCGCCGAACCAGTACCGCACCGGCATCCGTCAGACGTAGCCCACGACCGGCTCGCTGGAACAGCGGAACCCCGACTTCCGATTCGAGTTGTCGAAGGTGGTGGCTGATGGAGGGCTGTGCGTAACCGAGAGAATCGGCGGCGGCTGTCACCGATCCTTCCTGCGCAACAGCGACCAAAACCCTCAGCCGAATTAGATCGAGCATGCCGAAATCATAGAAGATTTCGATGCTTTTGACGAAAACACGTATTGGACCTATGAATCAGTGTTTGGAAAGGTGCTCCACATGGCACAGGCACCTGATCTCGCGGCAACAACCGAGCTACAACCACCCACGTGGGCAGACATCGAGCGTGCCAGTCAGGTCGTCCGTCGGCATCTACCGGTTACGCCCCTGGTATCGCATCCGACCTTGGGTGCGGGCTCGTGCAGCCAATTGTTCGTCAAACACGAGAACGTGCACCCCACGGGTGCGTTCAAGGTTCGCGGCGGACTGAATCTGGTGGCAGGACTGGATGAGGCGATGCGGGCGCGGGGGATCGTCGGCTACTCGACCGGAAACCACGCTCAATCCTTGGCGTATGCAGCAGCGGGTGCGGGCGTGCGATGTGTGATCGTCATGCCGGTTGGGGCGAATCCAGTCAAGGCTCACGCTGTCCGCATGCTCGGAGCCGAACTCATCGAGCAAGGTGTGAATTTCGACGAGGCACGTGCTCACGCCGAGTTCATCAGCGAACGTGACGGCCTGCGTCTCGTCAGCGCCGCCAATGAGCCGGCCATCCTTGCCGGTGTCGCTACTGCTTACGTCGAACTCGTCGAACAACAACCCGATCTGGACGCGGTGGTAGTCCCAGTCGGTGGCGGCAGCGGCGCCGCGGCGGCGTGTCTCGTCGCCAGTACGCTCGCACCGCACCTAGAGGTGTTCGCAGTGCAGTCGGAGGCCGCGCGAGCCGCACATGACTCATGGAGTTCCGGCACGTGCGTCGAGCGCCCGAACACCACCCGTGTCGAGGGGCTTGCGACCGGTGCCGGGTTCGCACTGACACAACGTGTTTTGCGTGAACGGCTAGGAGGCTTCCTGCTCGTCACTGACGACGACATCACCCTCGCGCAGCGGGCGTTGCTCTACGACGCTCACACTTTGAGTGAAGGCGCCGGTGCGGCCGCACTTGCTGCGGTCTATGCGCATCCGAACACCTTCGCTGGCAAGCGCGTTGCTGTTGTCTGCACGGGCGCCAATGCCTCCGAGAGCGAGATTCGCAGGGTCGTCGGCTAACCGATGGCATGATCGGAACCATGTGTCAGTTTGGTAGGGCGGCACCAATTTTGCATCGAGTATGTGTGTCTGGAACAAGATTTCGCTTCCACGATTGAGCAGAGTGAGCAGGGTCGCATCTCGCGACAGCAAGGCCACCGTGGAGGAGACGTGATGCTGCCGACAATCGTCGTTCGGGACGGGACTGTGCTCGATGGTGGAGGGAGCCCGCCCAGGAAAGCGGATGTTGCGATCTCCGGTGACACGATCGTGGAAGTCGGAACGATCGGTGCTGTGCAGGGGGCGATCGACATCGATGCTCGCGGTTGTATGGTGGCTCCCGGTTTTGTGAATGTGCTCAGCCATAGTTACCTCACGCTGCAGCAAGACCCACGAGGATTGTCGGACTTGTATCAGGGGGTCACAACCCAGGTCTTCGGTGAAGGCGTGTCTCTCGGACCGGTCACGGGTTCGATGACTCCGACGATGCTCGGATTGGGTGCGATTCCACCTGGGGTGCAATCACATTGGCCCAGGTTGCACGATTTTCTCGAATCATTGGAGACGAACGGCGTCGGTTTCAACGTGGCGAGCTTCGTCGGCGCAGCGAATCTGCGCATGGTGGTTGCGGGTGTGGACAATCGTCTGTTGAGTGAACAAGAGCTGGCCGAAGCGTGTGCCCTGCTCGACGAGGAGCTTGAAAATGGAGCTCTCGGAGTGGGTTCGGCTCTGATCTATCCACCCGGAAGCTATGCCGATTCCGGCGAGTTGCGAGCATTTTCGCAGGTGCTCGCCAGACATGATGCCGTCCATATCTGCCATCTCCGAAGCGAAGGGCAGAGGTTTCTCGAAAGCATCGAGGAACTGATCGATATCGCTCGAGCGACAGGAGCGCGCGGGGAGATCTACCACCTCAAGGTTGCTGGTAAGTCGCACTGGCACAAAATGTCAGAGGCCCTGCAATTGGTTGAGTCGGCTCGCGAGGACGGCGTGCGAATCACCGCGGACGTATATCCGTACGAGGCGGGGAACACGTTGCTCAGTGCCGCGTTGCCACCGGAGTTTCGGTGTCGTGACACCACGGCCGGGCGCACGCACCTGAACTCGACCGGTGTCCGAGACCAGATCCGCGAGAGGATCCATCGTGAGGACGAGGACTGGGAGAATCTCTACGCTGCGTCCGGAGGTGCCGATGGGGTGACGATCTTGTCCGAGGTGCCGGCACTCGGGATCCGAGCGGGGGAAGCTCTGGGATCTATTGCTCGGAGGATGGGGCATCACGACCCGGTGGACACCATACTGGCTGTTCTCGACGCTCTGCCCACAGCCGAAGCTGCCTATTTCATTGCGTCGGAGGACAACACGCGAATTGCCTTCGAGCGTCCCTGGGTTTCGGTTGGTTCCGATGCCGATGCTCAAAGCACGGAGACCCTTTTCGCGGGGCAACCCGTCCACCCCCGTTCATTCGGAACTTTCGCCCGTATTCTGAGCCGCTACACCCGCGGCATTGGCGGGCAATCAGTCGAGGAATGCGTTCGCCGAATGACCAGCCTTCCTGCTGAAAACTTCGGTTTGGCGAAGCGGGGCTACATTGCGCCAGGGGGATACGCCGATCTGGCGATCTTCGACCCCTCGCAGGTAGAGGATCTCGCGACATACGACAACTCAAGAGTGTATGCGACCGGAATGCGGCACGTTCTGGTCAATGGGCAACCGGCACTGTCGGACGGGGTGCCGACGGGGAAGCTTGCAGGACGCGCACTTCGGCGCTCGCGCAACGGGTTCGATGCAGTGAGGTGACGAGCTGGCACCGGGGTCAGGTCCGGATCGGCGAAGCGGCCACTGCTGGGAACGACCCTTCAGCGGCCACTTCGCCGGACCACGTGAGAGCCCTCAGAATTTCGCCGGGGTCTGTGGAACGATCATGGCCACCAATGCCGCCGCAGCCGTCGCACCGACCAGGACTCCGAACGCGGCCATGTACGAGAACTGGTCCACCATCCATCCCATCACGAGGGGGGTGATGAAACCGGCAAGCTGTCCACAACCGTTGATCAAACCCATTCCGGAACCGAGGAATTCGGCGGGCAATGCCCGCAACGGGAGGGCGAAGATCGACATCGAGCACAGTCCGCTGACGCCCATCGCGAGGGTTTGATAGAACGTGAACATCGCGACGGTATCGGTGGTAGTCATCAAGAACAGCAGAATGGCAGAGGTGGCCATGCACGGAACGAGCAGAATGCGCGCGCTGTCGTGGAAGTACTTGTCCACCAGACGTCCACCGACGACGATGGCCAATGCCGTGACGATGAACGGGATCGCCGCGAAGATTCCCGTATCGATCAGCGAGAGCCCCTTTTCGTTGAGGAGGTAGCTCGGCACCCAGGTCAACAGCCCATATCCGGCCATGTTGGCCAGGCAGAACAGAAGTGCGAATTTCCAGACCGAAACGGACTTGAATACCGCGGCGCGTGAGTGTTCACTGGCGAGCGGTTGCAGTGCGGCCTCCGGATCTTCCGTGATCTCTGTGTCCAACGGCGCCGGGAGCACCAACCAGACGACTGTGCCGATCACGGCGCCGACTATGGCCACCAGCCAAAATGCGTCCCGCCAACCGACGGCCATGAGAACTGGAGCGATGATCAATGGTGCGATGCCGGGGCCCAGGTTGTTTGCACCGATCATGAAGCCCATGGCCGTGGCGCGAGTTTTCGGACGGGTTCGCTCAGCCAGAGCTTTGAACGACGCTGCTGGGAAGAGACCCTGGCTGAGCCCGAACATCGCACGCATGACCATCAGCGAGACGAGGCCCCAGGCGAATCCTGTCAGTGCGGTGAACACCGACCACAGGATCAACGCAACGATCAACAGTGGCCGGGGTCCGAATCGGTCGGCCAGCATGCCGCCGGGGACCTGCCCGAGCATGTAAAAGATGGCGAAGATCGACACGACTCCGCCCAATTGCGTATTACTGAGGGAGAATTCGTCTCCGATCATCGGCAGTGCAAGCCCGATCATCACGCGGTCTATCATGTCGATCATCCAGATCGTACTGAGCAGCCCAACAGTCATAGTCGTTGTTCGACGAATTGACTTGTTGTCCAATATGTTTTGTATCGACTTGCCGCCGCTATGCGAGGGTTCCTCAACCGTGGCGCGTTCCGACTTCATCATGCCTCCTGAATTGCGTTGTGCCGCATGGACTGATGAAGTGTGGCAGCGGACACGTTGGCCGCATTGGTCCGTTCGGCCAATAACCGACCGAATGTTTCGTCGGTCGGTACAGCGTCACTCGGGTGAGATTCCCGGTGACGCTGTCACCAGAGCTTTAACTGCACAAAGCTCTGTCCACGGTGTCTACGACGTGTTGCGTGGCGGATGCAGTCGAGGGCAGAGCAGTCACCGCAAGGTTTACGGCCCGCCCGTTGTCGGTGATGCCGCCGCGGGTTTCGTAACCGACTATGTCGCCGCCATGGCCCCAGTAGACCCCGCCGCACGAGAGAGTCCTGCTGGTGAGGCCGAGGCCGTACTCGAGTCCGGTGGGCCCGCCGACGTGGACGGTGGTACGCATCTGATCGAGTTCGGCTGCGGGGAGCAGTCGTCCGTCGAGGAGTGCGTGGAGGAACTGGTTGAGGTCCGAGGTGGTGGAGATCAGCTGCCCTGCTGCCCATCCCCACGACGGGTCCATCTCTGTGACGTCACTCAGTGGGCTGTCTGGTGTGGTGCGGTGGTATCCCTTGGGATGGGGACCCCGGATGGTCATGTCGCCCGGGGATGGGAAGTAGGTGTCGCGCAGGCCGATCGGCGCGAAGATACGTCGATTCATCTCCTCGGCGAGGGGACGGCCGGTAACCTTCTGTACGAGTAGGCCGGCCAGAATGTAGTTGGTGTTGCTGTACCCCCAACTCGTTCCGGGCGGTGCGTCGGCGGGGTGTTGGAAGGCGATGTCGAGCAAATCGTGGGGGTCGGCGTAGCGGTATCTGATCTCTTCGTCATTGACGTGTATGCCGTACTCGGGGAGTCCGCTGGTGTGTTGGAGGAGTTGGCGGATGGTGATGTTGTGGCCGTCGATCCCTTCTCCGCGGACGAGTCCGGGTAGGTAGGTCTCGATGGGGGTGTCGAGTTCGATCTTTCCGTCGGCGACCAGTTGCAGGACCACTACTGCGGTGAAGGTTTTGGTGTTGCTGCCGATCCGTATCTGGCCGTTGTGCGGCACCTCTGATCCGGTGGTCAGGTCACCGACTCCTGCGGTGTAGTTGCGGGAGTTACCGTTTCGGTCTTGGACGCTTGCGAGGGCGGCGGGTAGTCCGTCCTCGCTCACCAGTGCGTCGAGGGAGCGTTGAACCGCGTCGGACTCGGTGGAGGAAGAACCGACGGTATCGGGACTGAGGGCGGACGACGGCGAGCAGGACGCCAGCGTCATGGCACCGAGGGCCATCGCGGTAACGACCGAAAAGGTCCGGTGCCGTTTGCGGTCCTGCCGTCGATCTGAGGAAGGGAAGACCTTTCGAATATTGTTACGCATCAGTAGAACTCCTGAGGATTGGTAGGGGTCGGGACATCGTTCGATCGGGAAGAATCGTTGTTCGATGTTGCGCGCGAAGTCGTGCACGAACATGTTTCCTTCACTCCGCGCACATCGCTGCGTCGACAACTCGCTGTGCCGCTACGAAGGCGTCCTCGCTCATCGGGATGTGATTGAGGGTGAGAGTCACAGCGCGTCCTGTGGTATCGACTCCGCCCGAGGTGCCGAAGCCGGGAATTCCGCCGCCGTGACCCCAGATCTCCTTCCCGCAGGAGCTGTTCACGCGGACCAGCCCGAGTCCGTAGCTGTCCTGCGGGCTCCTGTCGAACGGCACGGTGTGTTTCATCTCGGCGAGCCTGTCATTCGAGACGAGATCGCCGCGTAGCAAAGCCGTGAAGAAAGTGTTGAGGTCGGCGCCGGTTGCGACCATCGCACCTGCGGTGTCGGCCCACGACACGTCGCCATCGGTGACATCGACCTGAATGCCGTCAATCGGGTGATAGCCCTGTGCATGAGAACCGCGGATCTGTGTCTCGCGGGAGGCGGGAAAATAGGTGTCCTTCAGTCCGAGCGGATCGATTATGCGGGTGGTGATCTCCTGCGCGGCAGGGCGTCCTGTGACCTTCTCGATGAGCATCCCGAGCAGAATGTAGTTCGTGTTCGAATAGACAGCCTTGTCTTTGGCGGCCGGGCCGGGTGGAAGAGACATCGCGATATCGACCAGTTCAGTGGGGGAGAAGTGCTCCGATGGTTGTGCGCTTGTCCCCACCAGCAGCTGGCCGGGCTTGATGTCTTCCGGCCGTGCTCCGCCGGCGGCGAGGTAGTCCGTCAGTCCACTGGTGTGCTGCAAGAGATCTCGAATGGTGACTCGGTTGCCGTTGTTCCCGTTGCCTACGACCGTTCCGGGCAGGTAGTGCTCGATGCTTATATCGAGGTCGAGCAGTCCGTCGTCGACGAGTTGCATGACGACGGTCGAAACGAAGGCCTTTGTGTTGCTGCCGATTCGGACCCGCGCATCATCGGGGATAGGCTCGCCGGTGGCGGTGTTTCCCATTCCCGCACGAATGATGCGAGTGCCCCGCGACGGGTCGGAGATCACGAGTTGTGCGCCGGGGATCCCCTGCTCGATGACGCCGTCGAGCACCTGTTGCACGGCAGCGTCGCTTTGCCGAGTGGAATCAGTGGTGTCACCACATCCGCTGACGCTCAATATGAGGGCTGCAGCGGTGACTGCCGGAAGTACGGTGAGCAGGGGGCGACGTCGAAGGGTGGTCATTGGTTGTGGCCTCCTGTTGTCGGATCTCATGGTGAGTTCCATATGCAGAGAACAGTATTGACGTGCGTACGCCTCCTCCATGGTGCGAAGTGCAGTCTCTCGGTGGTGCGTGCCGGAGCGTATGGGGTGTAGCTGGCTGCACCTCGGAGTCCCGCGTCTCGCAGCCGATACTGTCGGTTTGACGAGTTATTCCGGAGTAGGCGACTTTTGGCGATTGACAGGAGAGCCTCAGCGGCAAAGGGCGATATCCACCGCGTGTTCGAGTTTTCTCCGGGTGGCATCGTCGGCGACTTGCATGGTGACCGCGATGTTCGCTTCGCGTCCGTCGTCGGTAGCGCCCCCGCGTGTCTCGTATCCAGGGAAACTGCCGCCGTGGCTCCAGGACAGGCCGCCACACGGTAGCGGCCGGCTGACCAATCCAAGTCCGTAGCGGGCCCCGGGTCCGAAGGTTTCCTCCGCGGGGACGGTAGTGCGCATCTGGTCGAGTTGGGCTGCGGGGAGCAGTCGTCCGTCGAGGAGTGCGTGGAGAAACTGGTTGAGGTCCGAGGTGGTGGAGATCAGCTGCCCTGCTGCCCATCCCCACGAGGGGTCTATCTCTGTGATGTCGACGGGAGGCGCGTCCGATGACTCCCGGTAGTAGCCGCGGGGGTGGAGTTCCGAGATCTTCTCGTCGTATGGTTCAGGAAAGTACGTGTGCTGCAAGTCGATCGGCGCGAAGATTCGCCGGTTCATCTCCTCGGCGAGGGGTTTTTCGGTGATCTTCTGTACGAGTAGGCCGGCGAGGACGTAGTTGGTGTTGCTGTACTTCCAACTCGTTCCGGGGGCGAAGTCGGCGGGATGTTCGAGCGCGATGTCGAGAAGTTCGCGTGGATCGTAGTATCGGACTTCGTCTTCCAGGTAGTTGCTGTAGTTGGGGAGTCCGCTGGTGTGTTGGAGGAGTTGGCGGATGGTGATGTTGTGGCCGTCGATCCCTTCTCCGCGGACGAGTCCGGGTAGGTAGGTCTCGATGGGGGTGTCGAGTTCGATCTTTCCGTCGGCGACCAGTTGCAGGACCACTACTGCGGTGAAGGTTTTGGTGTTGCTGCCGATCCGTATCTGGCCGTTGTGCGGCACCTCTGATCCGGTGGTCAGGTCACCGACTCCTGCGGTGTAGTTGTGGGAGTTACCGTTTCGGTCTTGGACGCTTGCGAGGGCGGCGGGTAGTCCGTCCTCGCTCACCAGTGCGTCGAGTGAGCGTTGAACCGTATCGTGCCCCGCAGCGGCAGTATCTGCGGTCGACGAGCACGCGCCGAGGGTGACCACGCTGAGAGTCATTGCGACGGAACAGAGGGCGCGGTGCCGTTTCCGGCCTTGTCTTCGGGGTGAGTTAAGTTGGCCCTGTCGACTGTAGCGACGCATCAGTAGAACTCCTTGGAGAGATTGATCGGTCTGGACACGATCGTGTCTGCTTGAGGATCGGTCGCGCATCGCTCCGACGCGGGAAAACCATCTCCCTCGATTGGGGGAGGCCATCGCCGAGCGGCCCAGTCATACTGGTCGAATCATGATCACAGGATTACGACCGCTGATGCGGGGCTCTACATACTCAGCTGTGCTTTTCGCCTTTTGTGGTGTGTTGGCGAGCCTGCCACTTCTGGTGGTTGCTATGTTGCCTGCTCTCGTGTGGCAATCCGCACCCGAGTTCGTCCGGGCGCTTTCGGTCCTGCTCATATGGGTGACTCTGGTGGGAGCACTCGGCCTGGCACATCCTGTGCGACGCGCGCTCATCGTGTCTGCCCGCCGACTTCTGCAGGTGTCGCTGCCGAGCCCAGCGCTCGGACACCGTACTCCCAACCTCTCGGACATTGATCGTTGGCGTGCCCCGCTCTGGATTGTCCTGCATGTCATGGTGGGCTGGATGGCGGCGCTCGCGGCCATCGTCCTTTTCATCATGGGGATTTCGCTCCCGGGGAACTGGCTCGGCGGCACGGCGCGAATCAGTCTGTTCGATACGTCGGTTGACGTGACGGGTGGATGGACCTGGGTTGTGGCGGCCGGCTGCCTCCTGCTTGCGGCAGGAATTTGTGTCCTGGTGGCAACACTGCTGAGGTGGCTGGCGCCACGACTGTTGGGGCCGTCCACGGCCGAACGGCTCGCGCTGGCGGAAGAACGTGAACTGCAACTGGCCGAACGTAATCGGGTCGCTCACGAGTTGCACGACTCGATCGGGCACACGCTCACCGCCGCCACGATCCAGGCGGCGGTGGCGGGCGAGGTGCTTGCCTCCGATCCTGCCGCCGCGAGGGCCGCCATGCGTAGCATCGAGGAGTCGACACGGGCAGCGCTCGAGGACCTGGACTATGTACTGGGTGTACTTCGCGAGGAGAGGCCTGGGGCTGTACCTTCTCGGACGCTGTCGGACTTGCCTGCGTTAGTTGATCGGTTGCGGCATGCGGGGGCGGTTGTGGAGGTGAACCTGTCGGGTGACCTTTCACAGATCCAGGGGACACTCTCGCGCGCGGCGTACCGGATCCTGCAAGAGGGGACGACCAATGCTCTGCGGCACGGGGACAGTGGGCCGATCGAAATCACGGTGGCAGTCGGCTCGGAGAGCGTCGAGCTCAGAGTGGTCAACAGCATCGGGGCAGTGACGGGGGGAAAGGAAGACGTAGTTCGAAGATCAGGGCGCGGCCTGGGCGGTCTGGCCGAGCGCGTGCGACTCTTGAACGGTGAGTTCAAGGCTGGACCGGACGGAGCCCAGGGCTGGCGATTGAGTGTTCAGTTGCCGGTACGGGTGGCACGATGACCGAAGCCAACTGGAGTGAGGACGCCTCCAACCCTGCAAGCATGCCAGTCACCCTGCTGATTGCGGATGACGACGACGTCACCCGCAGCGGCCTGCGTATGCTGCTCGCAGCTCAGCCCGGGATTGTGGTCGTCGGCGAGGCTTCCGACGGTATCGAAGCAGTGGAGCTTTCGCGGCAACTTCGTCCGGATGTGGTGCTGATGGACGTGCGGATGCCGCTGCGCAACGGTATAGAGGCAACCCGGCACCTCCAGGCCGAGTGCACCGAACCGCCGAAAGTCTTGGTAATCACCACTTTCGAGAACGATGGCTACGTCACGGCCGCGCTCAGTGCGGGTGCGAGTGGCTTCGTGCTGAAGCGGCTCCCAGTCCCGCAGATCGCAGCGGCAGTACGGGTAGTGGCGGCGGGCGAAGTGATCCTGTTCCCTGCCGCGCTACGCCGGATGGTTACGCCCCGTCCATTGGTTTCCGCCGAGGCGTTCCCGAATGCAGCGCTGACAGCAAAGGAGGAAGAGGTACTGCGGTTGATGGCCACCGGGCTGTCCAACTCGGATGTTGCTCAGGTTCTGGTGGTGAGCCTGGAGACGGTGAAGACGCACGTTGGAAATGTGCTGGCAAAGCTCGGTGCTCAGAATCGAACGCACGCTGTCGTCATCGCCTACGAGTCTGGTCTGGTGGTCCCACGATCAGGCACCGATACGGAACCCTGTGCAGCTGGCGGTTGATTGCTTTTGCCAGCGTGACCCCGGTGAGGATTCGGCGACTGAACCCGCAGACCCGTTCCTCTTGTCCGTTCCTCTGACGAATGCCCTCGGGGGCGAAGTCGCACGACCGGTCACCAGTGCGTCCCAGGCACGAGTCGGGCAGCGCGTCGGCCGAGTTTGCGGATGCGCGAACGTGAATGATGCTGACGCGTCGGTGTTGCCGGAACGTCTGCCGGAGTTTCCTTGTCTACCTGACCCTTTGCCGCCGGAGAATCGGGGAAGGCCTGGTACATCTGGTTGAGGATCCGGTCCTTGGTGTGCGGTGCGAACAGGGTTCCCAGATCGCCCAAAGTTCCCAGTGGCACGTCGATGCGTTTGGGGCGGTCGATCAGCGCGCGGATCACCATTGCCGCAGCTTTTTCCGGGCTGGTGATCGGGCCGTTGTTGTATTCGCCGGTCGGAGCGATCATCGGTGTTTCGACCAGCGGCATGTGGATAGTCGTGAAAGTGATTCCGTCTGCCAGGGTTTCGGAGGCGGCTACGTCCGAGAAACCGTCGAGGGCAGCTTTGCTCGCCACGTAGGCCGAGAATCGGGGCGTCGCCGCTTGAACTCCCGCGCTACTGATGTTCACGATGTGGCCGAAGCGGCGAGAACGCATGGTCGGCAACAATGCCAGAACCAATCGCACAGCGCCGAAGTAATTCACGGCCATCGTTCGTTCGTAGTCGTGGAAACGATCTGTGGAGTGGTAGATGCCGCGTCGGATTGATCGGCCGGCGTTGTTGACCAGCATGTCCACGTGATCATGTTCTGCCAGAATGCTTTTGATCGTGTGCTGGACCGATTCGTCGTCGGTGATGTCGCAGGGATAACCGAATGCCTTGCCCCCGGCTGATCGAATCTCCTGTACCGCGGCATCGAGTTCGTCGGTGCGGCGCGCGATCAGGAGAACGGTGGCGCCTTTCTGAGCGGCGGCAATGGCAGATGCCTTGCCGATTCCGGACGAGCCTCCGGTGATCAGAACTATCCGCCCGACGAGTGGTCCTTCGGGATGCTTGCGACGTGCGCGATTGGGATCGAGGTTTGCGCGCCAGTACTTCCACAACACAGTCGAGTACGACCCGAACTCGGGGACCGCCAGTCCCGATCCGGATAGGGCGGCAACGGTTCTCGCGGAGGTGAATGTCGGCGCCATCGTCATGTTGTCGAGTAATGCTGCAGGCATGCCGATGCGATCGAGGAAGACCTTCCGTGCCGATTCTGCCGAATCCATCGGCAACGGCGATACGAAGGGTTTGGCGATCACGCCCGGCAGGCTGAGTGCGGGCCGCGGCGCTCCGGCGGCCTTGGCGAGTCCGGCATAGATTTCGCGTACCGGTTGAGGTTTCGGATTCACGAGATGGAATGCTTCGCCGTCATGGCCGGGTACATGCATCAATTCGACGAGGGCGGCGGCCACGTAATCGACGGGCACCACGTTGGTCGCGCCGAGGTTGGGGATCGGGACGGGGAGTGCTGCAGGTAGTTTCGCGAGTAGCGCCAGTCCTGGGAACAAGTAATACGGACCGTCGATCTTGTCCATCTCTCCGGTGACGGAGTTACCGACCACGGCAGAGGGTCGATAGACACGCCAGGTGAGGCCTTCTCGTTCCCGAACGATTTTCTCGGCCTCGAACTTGGTTCGGTGGTACGGCGTGGGAAAGCCTTGACCGCAATCGAAATCGGTTTCGCTGAAGGTTCCCGGGTAGTCGCCCGCAACTGCGACTGATGACACGTGATGAAGAGTGGCTCCCAGCTGTGCGGCAAGGTCGACCACGGAGCGTGTGCCCTCGACATTCGTCGAAGCCTGCTCGTCTCCGGCGGTGATGTCGTAGATCGCGCCGAGGTGAAGGACGTGGTCGGCAGGTGGGGGAGAATCGATGCCCAACCCAGGCTCCGTCAGATCTCCAATGAGCGGATGCACGCGATCGCCGCCGGGAATTGCCGACACCTGTTCTTCGAGTTTGGCGACAGAACCGGCTCTGACCAGCACATGGATCTGAGCAGTTTGATCACGCTCGAGCAGGAGTGGCAGTGCAGCTCGTCCGAGAAATCCGGTACCGCCAGTGACGATGTATGTGGCCATAGTCGGTAACTTACTCCAAAGTAAGATCAGCGGCTAGAGGGAAACGAACATCAATGCGTCATGACCCCGTCCTCGGCGTCGAAGTCGATGCCCGCGGAGATGATTCCGGAGAACAAGAACGCGACGGCAAGCGCAAGAGCGGGGATAGCAAGGATCCATTCGAAAATTGTCATGCTCCAAGTCTGACGAAATCAGCTTCGGAGAACATCGCCCTGCGGAGCGATTTAGACGATCGGGCAGTCATCCTCGAGGACGACTGCCCGATCAGGGAAATCCACTAGTGCGCGATCAGTGGCCAGAAATCAGTGGCCCAAAATCAGTGGCCGATGCCGACCTTCGCATGAAGCTTTTTCATCCACGCGGGAGCCCACCAGTTCGCTTCGCCCATCAACTTCACGAGCGAGGGCACGAGCAACATGCGGATGATGGTCGCGTCGACGATCAGTGCGACGATCATGCCGACGCCCAGGAACTTCATCACCGACAGCCCGGACATCGCGAAGGCCCCGGTCACCACGATCAGGAGTAAGGCGGCAGCCGTCACGATGCGGCCGGTGCGCTCGGTTCCGAACTTGACCGCTTCCTCTGTCGTCGCACCCGCGTTCTTGGCCTCGACCATCCTTGACATCAGGAAAACCTCGTAGTCCGTGGACAATCCGAAGACCACCGCCAGGATGAGCACGACGAACGTCGCCTCCAGCGGAGTTTGACTGACCCCGAGGAGTTCGACGCCGTGTCCGTCCTGAAAGACGAAGGTCAGGACGCCGAAGGTGGTCGCGAGGCTCAGGGCTGCCATCAGCACCGCCTTGATGGGCAGGACCACCGACCCGAATGCAAGGAACAACAGGATCAGGGTGGATCCGACCATGATGAGGATCATCACCGGTAGCCAGTGCAGGACGGCGTTGTTGCCGTCGTCGACCATGGCTTGACCGCCGCCGACAAGCAGCACCGTTCCGTCCGGAGCGGAGATCGCTCGTAGATCCGTGACTGCGGCGCTCTGCGATTGGGGCGTGGACCCCTCGCTGTACAGCGCCTGAACCGCGATGAGTTGATTGGTGCTCGCAACCACGGTTGCCTGACCGATGCCCTCGACCTGACCGGCGGACTCGGCGATCGCTGCACCTTCGGCCGGGGTGAGAGTGTTCCCGTCCTCGGCCTGCAGGATCATCGTCGCGCCGTTTCCGGTCTGCGGGAAGTCGTTGACCAATGTAGCCATCGCGACTCGAGCGGGGTCGTTGTCCGGCAGGGCGGTGTACGAGAGCTCTCCCAGACGGGCGCCGAGCAGAGGCGAGGCCATCACGAGCAGCACGGCGACGATCGTCACCGAGACCGCCACCGGACGATTCATCACCCACGTGACGACGCGGCCCCAGAACTTACGCGAGCGTTCCTCGCCGCGTTGTGCCGCGTCCTTGCGCCACGTCAGGGCATTGATGCGGTGACCCAGAATGGCAAGCAGCGCAGGCACAGCAGTCAGCGACAGGACAGCCGCGCTCAGTACCGCAGCGATCGCGCCGAAGCCCAGAGATCGGATGACGGCCTGGGGGAAAACGAGCATGCCGCTGAACGCACAGATCAGCAGTAGACCCGAGAACATGACGGTGCGACCCGCCGTCAGAACTGTTCGCTGGGCAGCAGCTCCCGGATCCGAGCCTGAATTCAGTTCTTCACGGAACCGGCCGACCACGAACAGTCCGTAGTCGATCGCCAGTCCCAACCCGAGAAGAGAAGCGACGTTGATCGAGAATGAGGACACATCGGTGATCAAGGTGAGGATCCGGAGAACCGCTAATGCGCTCAGGACACTGAGTACACCCACGAACACCGGAACCGCGGCAGCGACGACGCCGCCGAAGATGAAGACCAGCAGCACCAGAGTGATCGGAATGGCGATGGCCTCGGCGACCACCAGGTCTTTCTCGAGTTTGGTGTTGAATGCGACGCCGACGACGGTGTTGCCCGCGAATTGTGCCTCGGCGCCTTCGACTTCGAGCTTCGGCAAGAGATCGGCGAAAGTGGCCGGCGTGACTCCCGAGTCCGGTGCCAACGTGATCGCAACGGCGCCCATGGATCCGTCGTTCGAGAGCAGGCTGGCCTTGGCCGCCGCGTCCGTTCCCCAATACGACTTCACCGACGCCGTCGGCACTTCCGTTTTGAACTGGTCGACCGCGGCCGTCACTGCCGGCCCGATGTCGTCCAGGGTCTTACCGCCCGTGGGCGAATAGATCGCGATGATGTCCGGGGTCTGTGGGCCGAGATTGTCTTCGATGATGTCGGCGACCTTCGCGGAGTCGCTGCCCGGATCGATGAAGCCGCCCTGGCTGAGCTTGCCGAACACTCCGAGTCCCCACACCCCACTGATGAGAACTATCAGAACCGCGAGGCTCAGTACCCACCATTTCCGGGCAACGACGGTTTGGGCCCAGCGTGTCATGTATCAACTCCGGTGTGTGGGGGCGTCTGGCCAGATCGACTGTAGTGGGCGTTTGGTCTTGAATCGGAAACGTCATGCATACTGCTCGAAGCACTTGCAAGCCACGCGTGTGGGGGAAGCCGGTCCGAATCCGGCGCTGACCCGCAACGGTAGGTCGATTCTCGGTAGTCACCGAGCGTCGGCAAGCCCGATTACCCACCGCGCGGTGTGCGACATCCATTCGTCGTGGTCTACGAAAAGGAAGTCCAGCAGGAGCTCTGGCCGAGGATCAGCGTGCGGGCGGAGTTGTCTGTCGGATTCTCATTCGTGGCTCAGAGCCCTTACGAGGTCCCCGTGTCACTTCAGTTCTCCCCGTCCCGTGCCGCCGCCGTTCTTGTTGCGGTCGCCTTGGTTTCGGCAGGTTGTTCCAAAGGCCAGGAATCAGAGTCAGCGTCTGCTGCGGAATCCTTCGCACAGCCGGTGTCCGTGACCAACTGCGATCGCGAGATGACGTTCGATTCGCCGCCGCAGCGCATCGTGTCCTTGAACGGACACGTCACCGAAGCCCTTATCGAGATCGGCGCGGGTGATCGGATTGTCGGTCGGGCGTACAGCGACAACCCACCAACTGCTGAGACGGCCGATCAATTCAACAGCATTCCCAGTCTCTCCGACACCTTCCCCAGCATGGAGCAAGTCCTCGACGTCGATCCCGACTTCGTGGTCGGAGGAATGACCAGTGCCTTCAACGAGAAGCAAGGGCGTTCACGAGACGCCTTCGGCGAGCGAGGAATCAACACCTTCCTCTTCTCCGAATACTGTGGCACCGGTTTCCCCGACATCGGATTGCTCGAGAACGACTACACACAACTCGGTCGACTCCTGGGCGTCGAAGATTCGGCGCGCGAGGTAGCCGAAGAGATCAGCAATGGTCTCGATTCCGTCCGCGCTTCGGTCGGGGACGCAGCGCCGGTGCCGACCTTCTTCTACGACAGCGGTGACCAGGTTCCGACGACAATCGGCGGAGTCGGCGTCGGTCAATTGGTCGCGGAATACTCCGGTGTCTCGAACATCTTCGCCGAAGGGACAAAGCCCTACATCGACGCATCGTGGGAAGCTGTTGCCGAGCGTGCGCCCCAGGCGATCGTGGTCATCGACTACGGCGACAAGACAGCCGAGCAGAAGATCGACTTCCTCCGTGCCCAGCCGTTGATGGCGACCACCCCTGCTGTGCAGCAGAACCGGTTTGTCGTGGTCCCTCTCGCGGACCTGTTCGAGAGTTCGCGGTTGGTGCGTTCGGCACAGACCATCGCGACGGCCTTCCATCCGGGCGCTGACGCGGCGAAGTGACTCGCACGCGTTACGGGTACGGCGCCCTGCTCGTCGGCTTGGCGTGCGCCTTGGCGATCGTACTGGGGTTGGCCGTCTCCTTGGGATCGGTTCGCATTCCCGTCGGTGACGTGTGGGCGATAGTCGGAGCTCGTTTGGCGCCAGGGACTTTCGAGACATGGTGGACCGCGGCGCGGGAGTCGATCGTGATCGATTCTCGCTTACCGCGTGCCCTCACGGCTGCGGTGGTGGGTGCCTCCTTGGCGATGTCGGGTGCTGTTGCTCAGGTTGTCACACGGAATCCTCTTGCCGACCCGTATCTGCTCGGAGTTTCGTCGGGTGCGGGATTCATGGTGGTGCTCGTGTCGGTGCTGGGTTTCGGCGCCGGCCTCCTCGGGGTTTTCACGATTCCGGTCGCAGCATTCGTCGGGGCGATGATCCCGTTGTTTCTCGCACTGCTGATCGGCGGCCGGTATCCGCAGCCGACCGCGATTATTTTGGTGGGTGTCGCGCTCGCCCAGATATTCTCGGCGCTCATCACCTTTTGCATCCTGGTGTTGGCCGACGATCGGCACGTGACGTCGGTGATGCACTGGATTGCCGGTGGATTCGGAGATGCGCGATGGTCGACGCTTATCTTCCCGACAATCACGCTGGTCGTCGTCGGTACCGCGCTTCTGCTCAGTTCGCGATGGATGGACGTGTTGCAGACCGGTGACGACGGGGCTGCTGCACTCGGTATGAACGTCAGACGGTTTCGTGTGTTGTCCTTGCTTGCGGTCTCCGTACTGGCCGGCGCAGCTGTCAGCGTTGCCGGCGGAATCGGTTTCATCGGTCTGCTGATCCCGCATCTGGCCGGCTTCATCGTCGGCACCAGAGCAATTCGACTGCTCCCTGCTGCAGCCCTGCTGGGCGCCGTCGCGATGGTTGCCGCGGATACCGCTGCGCGCTCGGTGGCGCAATCCACTGAAGTCCCGGTCGGGGTGATCACCGCCCTCGTCGGTGCGCCGATTTTCGTCTGGATGCTCTACCGGCAGTATCGGAGGCTCGAACAGTGACACAGGCCAGAACAGTGACACTCCCGAAAGACTCTGAAACTGCGCCCCTGCTCGAACTCGTCGAGACCCGGGCGCGGCTCGGAAATCGCGAAGTGTTGCGCGGCATCACTTTCGCAGTCAAGTCCGGTGAAATATTGGGCTTGGTCGGGCCGAACGGCAGTGGCAAGACGACGGCGCTGCGCTGCTGCTACAACGCTTTGACGCCGACTGGTGGCGCAGTTCTGATCGATCAGACCGACTCGACGACGCTCTCGCGCAAGGACATCGCCAAAACCATCTCGGCGAGCGTCCAGGAACCTACTGTCTCGGCGGGTCTTTCGGTTCGTGAATCGATCGCACTCGGACGAACTCCGCACCGGAGCTGGTTGGACCGAAGCACGGAGCGGGACACCGCCATCGTGGACCGGTGCATCGAGCAGGTCGGTTTGGTCGAGCTTGCCGGACGAGACGTGTCGACCATGTCGGGTGGTGAGCGGCAACGTGTCTCGATAGCTCGCGCGTTGGCTCAGGAGCCCAGGGTTCTGCTGTTGGACGAGCCGACCAATCATCTCGATCTTCGGCACCAGCTGATCGTGATGGAATTGCTGGCCGAGCTTGCTTCGGCGGGGCTCGCGGTTGTGGTGACGATGCACGATCTACGGTTGGCAGTCGAGTACTGCGACAACCTTGCTGTGCTCACCGATGGTGAACTCCGCGCGTGTGGGTCTACCGTCGAGGTGTTGGACGAGCCGTTGTTGGCCGAGGTTTTCGGTATCAGGGCGCGAGTCGAACGCGGAGTACGCCCGCGGATGGAGATATTGGGGCTGGCATGACGGAATCTATACCCGGGGTCTACGCCCGTATGGCAGCAGCTGTGCCGTTCTTCGACGACCTGACCGCGTATCCGGAAACGGTACCCGCGGTGTTGATGACCGACCCCCAGTGGTTGGCAGCTCGCGTCGCCGATACGGCCAGGCGATGGGGGAGCGCGGACAGTCGAGTCAACGGCACGTTGTGGTGGTACTCGGCCAGTTCAACGCTGGCAGGCATTCCGATCGGAACCGGAATGGTTACCGGGTTCGCGGCCGATCCGTCGCTGGATGGTGGACGGATCTTCCTGCGTGACAACGGTTATCTGGGTGGGTTTGCTGCCGGTTCGGTCATCCCGATCTCGCAGAGTGTGGCGGAGTTGGGTCGCGCGATGTTCGGCTCGCTCGGTCCCGTGATCGAGGTACTCGCCGACGTGTCCGGCGTTCGGCAGCAGGCGCTGTGGGCGATCGCGACGGACTCCATCGCCAATCGCAGCCTTGACGCGGCCGGTAGCGCGCGGGAGCGTGGAAGTGCATTTGCTGCCGGCCTGATCGATGTTCTCCGCGGTGAGAACCCGGGCATTCCGGCCCCGCGTTTTGTTGATGTCGACCGCAGTGAAAGTGTTGTGCGCGTTTCCAATCCATTGGTGCCGGTGGCATTCGGGCGGCGTAGATTCACGCAGCGGGCGTCGTGCTGCCTGATCTACGAGGTGCCCGGTGAAGGCAAGTGCACCAGTTGCCCGAAGCGCGCACCCGAAGATCGGGTGCGCGCCTTGGCAGCTCTGGTGTGACTGGACCCAGGAATTACCGGGGTCGGGTGTTTCTCAGGTCAGTGCGCTGCGACCTTGGAACGGTCGAGACCCAGCGCGTCGGTCATCGTGAAGAACAGATCGGTTTGGTCCGTGAGGCCACTGACGTTGGCCGCATGGGGGCCGAAAGCTGCCACGCGCAACTGAGTTCCGGTATGTCCTTCGGACTCGACGGCCGGATCTTCGGACGTTCCGTAGCTGATCGTCATCTCCGAGCCGTCCTTGGTGGTCAGCTTGCGGGTCAGGCCGGGGTAGACGATTTCCTGAGCGCGCTCGACCGGGATGTTCTGGTCCTTGGCGATGGTGGCGATGTCGTCGGCGCTGACATTGGTGACGATCTGACTGGTGTGAGCGTGGTCGGCCGTGACGATGACCAGGGTTTCTCCGTCGGTCTTCGCGAATTCGAGTGCCTTCTGCACAGCTTCGTCGAGGTCGACAGTTTCACCGATCTGACCGCACGCGTTGGCTGCGTGATCCTGCTTGTCGATCGAGGCACCTTCGACCTGAAGGAAGAAACCGTTGTCGTTGACCTTCAGCAGATCGATGGCCTTCTGAGTCATGTCCGCGAGCTTGGGTACGTCGGAGGTTCGCTTGGGGTTGTCGACGCAGGTTTCGGCGGGCTGCAGGTAACCGTCACGGGTGGCGACGGATCCTTCCCAGCGGACGGGCATGTTGCCCTCGGCGAACAGGCCGAGCACGGGCGCATCCTGATCGGCCTTGCCGACCTCGTTCATCTCGGCGGCGTTCTTCACCAGCTGGTAGCCGCGAGCCGCGGCCTGCTCGTTGAGTGTCTTGCCCTGCCAGTCACCGGCTTTCGCAGTCTCGGCGAAGGACTTGGCACCACCGGCGAAGGTGACGTCGGCGCGGGTGTCGAGGAGCTGTTCGCTGATCGATCCCTTGCCGCCGTTCTCGAGGGCGTTCTCCGGGCAGGACTTGGACGTCGCCTCCGGTCCGTAGCACTTGCGGCCACTGACGTGCGCGACCTGCACTGCGGGGGTGGCGTCCTGCACCTCGGCGGTGGAGACGTTGCCGGTGGCCTTGCCGTTCGCCTTGGCGATCTCGAGGACGGTCGACTGGGCCTGACCCTTGATGTCGACGGAAATCGCGCCGTTGTAGGTCTTGGTGCCGGTGGACCACGCCGATCCGCTGGCTGCGGAGTCGGTGACGTAGTCGGGCTTGCCGTCCTTGGTCAGTGCGTAGTGCGTGTACTGGCCGGTGATCGCCAGGGCGTCGAGACCGGGGAAGCTGCCGGCAGCACCCTCGGCGTAGTTGCGCGCGGCGGTGATCTCCGAGTCGCCCATGCCGTCGCCGATCAAGAGAATGACGTTCTTCGCGCCGGAAGCGTTGACGGCGTCGCGCACTGCGGCCGACTGATCACCGTCGATACGACGAGCACCACCGTTCGAGGACAGTTCGCCGGTCGCGGCTCGATCGACGGTCGTGCCGTTCGAGCCTGTTGCCTCGTCGGCACTGCTGCTGCAGCCGGCAGCGGCCAGAACGGCGACGGCGCCGGCGACGGCCGTCAACCTACGTGTGTTGCGCGAGAACGACATACGAGTAGTACTCCTGGAAACAGTGTGGATGGAGATGATGAACGCCGCTAATGATCTGGGTCCAAAGTGAACGGAGTGCAGACATGCGTACATCTGAATGTGACGAGACGGTGAGGGTTGGGATTCGCTCTGTTGACTGCGAGTGAGTGACCTGTCAGACTGAAACTGCATCGAACGCCAGTTCGATGCATGTGGTGCGTCTTCCCTTTCGGCATCCTCGAGCAGTCGGTCGTCCGTGACGGCCGGCTCGATCAGGTGCGAGGTCAGTGTGGGTTGGGGAAATGGGCCGCCGACGTGGTCCGAGATGGAACGGGTGCTTTCAGGGCGGCCCGGCCGCGTGGAACACGAGGATTTGTTCCCTGGCGATGGAAGCGACAGCCCCGCCTGGTCGCGAAAGCGCGGCGAGTACCACGCAGGCGAGCTCACCCGTGGTACCGGCGTGGTTCCTTACGCAGAGTTGCATGCTCACTCGGCCTTCAGTTTCCTCGACGGCGCATCGCCGCCGGAAGAGCTGGTCGAAGAAGCAGTGCGTCTCGGGCTCGAAGCTATCGCCGTCACCGATCACGACGGGTTCTACGGCGTGGTGAGGTTTGCGGAAGCCGCACGTGAATGGGGAATGCGCACCGTGTTCGGGGCCGAGTTGTCCCTGGATTCGGTACCCAGGACCGGGACGGCTGATCCCGGTGGAACGCACCTCCTGGTACTTGCCCGTGGGCAGGAAGGGTATCGCCGTCTCTCGCGGGAGATCGCCGCCGCGCATTTGGCCGGCGGTGAGAAGGGCAAACTGCAGTACAACTACGACGTGCTGACCGAAGCGGCCGGTGGGCACTGGCAGATCCTGACCGGGTGCCGCAAAGGTCATGTGCGGCAGGCCTTGACGTCGGGTGGTCGCAAAGCTGCGGCGGAGGCCTTGCAGGATCTGGTCGAGCGTTTCGGGGCGGAGCGAGTGTCGGTGGAGCTCACCTATCACGGGCTGGCGGAGGACGACGAGCGCAATGCAGTTCTGGCCGAACTGGCGAGAGAGCGTGGATTACGCACGGTGGCGACCACCGCCGCGCACTTCGCCGCTCCGCCGCGTCGACGCCTTGCCATGGCGATGGCAGCTGTGCGATCGCGTCAAAGTTTGGACGAGGCGGCCGGATGGCTGGCCCCTACCGGCGGAGCGCACCTGCGGTCCGGCGCGGAGATGGCGACACTGTTCTCGCTCTATCCCGAGGCCGTCAGTGGTGCCGCCGATCTGGGACGTGAGTGCGCTTTCGACCTCAAACTCATCGCACCCAAATTGCCGCCGTTCGACGTTCCCGCCGGGCATACCGAGGCGTCGTGGTTACGTGAGCTCACCATGGTGGGAGCCATGGAGCGCTACGGTCCACCGGAAAGTGCACCGAAGGCATACAAACAGCTCGAACACGAGCTTGCCATCATCGCGGGATTGAATTTTCCCGGATACTTCCTGGTGGTGCATGACATCGTCTCGTTCTGCAAGAACAACGACATCCTCTGTCAGGGAAGAGGTTCCGCCGCGAACTCGGCGGTGTGTTATGCGATCGGCATTACCAATGTCGATCCGGTTCGCAACAAATTGCTGTTCGAGAGGTTTCTTGCGCCCGAGCGTGACGGCCCGCCCGACATCGACGTGGACATCGAGTCCGATCGCCGGGAAGAGGCGATCCAGCACGTGTACGCGAAGTACGGGCGTACGTATGCCGCGCAGGTCGCCAATGTCATCACCTATCGAGGAAAATCATCGGTGCGGGACATGGCTCGGGCACTTGGCTTTTCGCAGGGCCAGCAAGATGCGTGGAGTAAGCAGGTCGGCCGGTGGGGTGGTATCGACAAGAACGCGGATACCGATATTCCGCGTCCGGTACTCGAACTGGCAGCGCAGATCGAAGGCTATCCGCGGCACCTGGGCATCCACTCAGGCGGCATGGTCATCTGCGATCGTCCCATCGCCGACGTCTGTCCGGTGGAGTGGGCGCGGATGGCCAATCGCAGTGTCCTGCAATGGGACAAGGACGATTGTGCTGCCGCTGGGCTGGTCAAGTTCGACCTGCTCGGCCTCGGCATGCTCTCCGCTTTGCACTACATGATGGATCTGGTGGCCGAACACAAAGGCATCACAGTCGATCTGGCGCAACTCGATCTGTCGGAAACAGCGGTGTACGAGATGCTGCAGCGGGCAGATTCGGTGGGGGTATTCCAAGTGGAATCACGTGCGCAGATGGCGACACTGCCGCGTCTGAAGCCTCGAAACTTCTACGACCTGGTGGTCGAAGTCGCGCTCATCCGTCCGGGGCCGATTCAAGGCGGATCAGTGCATCCGTACATTCGTCGGCGCAACAAACTCGAACCTGTGTCCTACGACCATCCATCGCTCGAGAAGGCACTCGAACGCACGCTGGGAGTTCCACTGTTCCAAGAACAGTTGATGCAGATGGCCGTCGACGTTGCGGGTTTCACACCGTCCGAGGCCGACCAATTGCGTCGGGCAATGGGATCGAAACGCTCGACCGAGAAGATGGAGCAACTGCGGGCGAGGCTGTACCAGGGCATGCGAGACCTACACGGTATCGGCGACGAGGTTGCCGATCGGATCTATGAAAAGCTGTATGCGTTTGCCAATTTCGGTTTCCCGGAAAGCCATTCACAAAGTTTTGCCGCGCTGGTCTTCTACTCCTCGTGGTTCAAACTCCATCACCCCGCTGCGTTCTGCGCTGGGCTTCTGCGCGCGCAGCCCATGGGTTTCTACTCACCGCAGTCCCTGGTTGCCGATGCGCGCAGGCACGGAGTGCAGGTACACGGTGCCGATATCAACGTCAGCCTCGCGCACGCCACCGTCGAGGCAGGTGGATTCGAGGTTCGGCTGGGATTAGGGGAAGTGCGCAACATCGGCGATGCACTGGCCGAGAAGATCGTCGAACAGCGCGACCTCGGTGGACCGTTCACGTCGTTTCTCGATCTGACCGGGCGGGTGGAACTGACTACCGCACAAGCTGAATCGCTGGCGACCGCCGGGGCGCTGGCCAGCTTCGGTATCTCGCGTAGAGAAGCGCTGTGGGCAGCGGGCGCTGCTGCGGGGGAGCGTCCCGACCGCTTGCCCGGTATCGGTGCATCGGTCACAGCTCCCACTCTGCCCGGCATGAGCGACGTCGAACTGGCGGCAGCGGATGTCTGGGCGACAGGAGTATCTCCCGACACCTACCCGACACAGTTTCTCCGCCCGCAGCTCGACGCGCTCGGCGTGGTGCCGGCGTCGAGACTTCTCGACATCCCGGACGGTGACCGTGTGCTGGTGGGGGGAGCGGTCACGCACCGGCAGCGTCCGGCAACAGCTGCGGGCGTCACGTTCATCAACCTCGAGGACGAAACCGGCATGGTCAACGTGGTGTGTTCGGTGGGGTTGTGGGCAAAGTACCGAAAACTGGCAAATACGGCGCCGGCGTTGCTTATTCGAGGAAAGGTGCAGAATGCAGAAGGCGCTGTCACCGTCGTAGCAGACCGGATGCAGCTGATGGATCTCCGAGTCACGGCCAAATCGCGAGACTTTCGCTAATGCCAGATTCTGATCGGAGTTTGTGCCGAGGGGACAAATGTCGAGCGCAACTCTGACCTCCGAGCATATGGCGCGGGTCACATTTACTCCCTAGGGTTGTCGCTTGAGCGCGATCGATTCACCACACGCAGCCACGGCCAGTTGCCTTGCAGGTGAATATCGTCGCCTTCCAAACACGCTGAACCCAAAGCACTTCGAATCGAACAGGAACTCCATGAGCACAGCGATCCTCGTCGCACACGTACACCCCGCCGATCCGTCTTCGGAGGAAGCATTCAACCGCTGGTACGACGACGTGCATATTCCGCAGGTCGTCGAACGAGTGCCCGGCGTTGTCTCCGCCTCCAGATTCTCTCTCGCGGATGTGCAGTTGCTGCCCGAGGAAGCCTTGCCCGCTCGCCGCTACCTGAGCATCTATCAACTCGACACGGAAGATCTCGCAGGCACCGCCCAGGCATTGGGAAGTGCTTTGGGCGACGGAACTCTCGACATGTCCGAGGCCATCGCGACCACCGGTGACACCGGACCCGAATTGCTCTTCTACGTCCCGACCGAGAACTGAAGGAAGCAGCCGACATGTCAGATCTACTCGAGAACAAAGTTGCGATCGTCACCGGAGCAGGCGCAGGCATCGGTGCGGCCATTGCCCGGGCATTCGGGGCGGAGGGTGCACGCGTCGTAGTCTCCGACATCAACGGTGACGCAGCACAGACCGTGGCGGACTCGATCGAGGGCGCCATCGCGGTCACCACGGACGTCACCGACGAACAGCAGGTCAAAGATCTTGTCGCCAGAGCGGTCGAAGAGTTCGGCGGACTGAACGTCGTAGTACCCAACGCCGGCATCGCCACCACGACTCCACTGATCGAAACCTCGTTCGAGGACTGGCGGAAAGTCATGTCCGTCAACCTCGACGGAGTGTTCTTGACCGTCCGCCATTCGCTACCCGCGCTCGTCGCATCCGGTGGCGGTTCGATCGTGAACATTTCGTCGATCTCGTCGACCACCGGCTCGCCATTGATCGGCAGCTATGCCGCCGCCAAGGCTGCGGTTCGCAATCTCACCGAAACCCTCTCGGCCGAACTTCGCTTCCATGGAATCCGCGCAAACGCGTTGCTGCCCGGATTCATCGATACCGACCTGGTCAAGAGTCACCAGCAAGACTTCGAGAACGCCCTCGGCCTCGAGTCCGGGGGATTCGACGACTTGATGGTCACTAAGCAGACACGCTACGGGCGGACCGAGGAAGTGGCGGCCGCAGCAGTGTTCTTTGCGAGCGACCAGTCGTCGTGGTGCAACGGCAGCAGTCTGGTTCTCGACGGAGGCTTTACTGCCTCCCTACTCTGAGTTATTGGTGGGCATTCAGACCCTCACTCATTCGGACGATTCTTAACGCTTCGAAGCCTCCATCTATCAACTGTCCCAACCATGTTGGGCATTGGGCCCAGTGACCGGGTACTAACTGCATCGTCCTGGACGTGAATCGCATGGTCATACCACCCCTATCTTCTGGCGGCTATCTGTCCGAGAAGGGATCGTTTCCAGGGTGCGTAAAGACTCGGAGTTATTGCCAGCTCCTGACCGGATGCATCTCATTAGGTAGCGTGCGTGTGTGGCTCTGGAAGAGAAGTTTTGAAGGCGCAACGTCGCTCGGCGACCGCTACTGTGCTGGTCTTCGCTGGATTCGGCTTGGTGTGTGGTCTCGTAGGTGCTGCCGTGTTGTGGTGGTACGCCTCCCAACCCTTCACGATCTACACAGCCAGCTACCAGCCGCACGATCTCCAATCGATCCATATCGAGACGGTCTCGGTTGACCGATTCATAATTGGACTGATCATTGGCGGACCCCTGTTCGGGGCGGCCGTCGGGGTGCTCGTTTCCATGACAGGGTGGAATCTCGTACGGCGAGAACGCACGATCGGTACTGACTAGATCCTGTTTGTCTGCTCGACTTGGTCAGGCGACCCCATACCTGACTTGGTGTGTTTCTCAATCGATCGTTTATCGGACACTGCCGGTGACGGTTTCAAAGACAACTGTATTTCCAGACGACCTCTTCACTGGCCATCGTTTCGACCTCGACGTCATTTCCGAAGCCTTCCCAATCCTGTCTGTTAAGTGCACTAAAGTGACCGGCCTGAGATGTACTGAGACTATAAGTCCAGTTCAGGGCCGCAGCACGGTGTGGGACGTGCACCAGCGGTTGGCACCACCCCCTGACCTGGCGTCATCACGGGAGTGGAGCCTGTCATTGTGGTGGGCTCGACTGGCCCCTTCCATCCGCACCATCCTCCACAGGACGCTACGACTTGGCTCTCGATTCGTCCGTCACTGAACTCAGCAGTGATGCATACCGCCCGAGCCGGGTGATCACATACAGGGCATCTACCGAAGTAGTTCAGGACATCACGCGACTCGGACGCCACAACCTTCACCTGTCCGACCATGCTCCGCCCATATCTTCCTGGAGCTTGCGCAGGCGCAGCCCGCTGATGGTGTGATCTGAGCCTTTTCGTAGCACCGGAGCGGCATGGGGCCTGGTGGACAGGATTTCTCGATCAGATTCGGTCGGTTGATCGAGTGCCGGATATCTATTGCCTTGCGGGTCGCATCCTCATCGGACAGCTGCGTGTAGCGGTGGAAATGCGCGTTGGGTTCGCGAAGGCGGTGCCGCGCAACGCGAGGAAGCGCCGTACGAACCACGACTCAATGTCTTCTGTGCGTGCGTCGACGTAGATGTAAAAGTCCAACAGATCCGAGACCATCAGCCGTGGCCCGACTCTGTTGCGGCGATTCTGGCGTGCAGGTGCACGTCGTGCCATCCGTCTGCGTGCAGCATGTACCTCCGTAACGTGCCTTCCTGCAGGTAGTGAGCGCGGTGGGCGACTGCACAGGAGGCATGATTGTGTACCGAATGTGTCAACCACAACCGCTGAAAATTTGCGGTGCCGAAGGCCCACGCGCTCACTGTCTCGACCGCTTGGACGGCAAGGCCCGAGCCCCGCATTGCCGGCCGGAGCCAGTACGAGATCTGTGCGCTCGACGATGGTGAATGCACGGTTCGTAGTGAGACAGATCCGGCGACCTCACCGCTGTCGGTGATGATGGCCCAGCCCGCATCGCTGTCAGCCGACCATTGTGCCCGCCATGATCGGATCCAACTTCGGGCTTCGTCGATGTCGTTCATAGCGCGCATGTTCCACCGCTGGATGTCGGGGTCGGAGTACGCATCGACTAAGGAGCTCGCGTCGCTGTCGACCCACGGTCGCAGGAGAATCTTGGGATCCGACAGGACGGGTTGGTTGCGGCAGCTCAACATATTCGGCGAGGAATCTGGACCGACGAGAGCGGGCATGAATAGCATCCTTTCATGCCAGCGGTGTGTGGCGGTTCTCGTGTTGTGACAAGGTGTTGACGCCGTTGATGCAGGTAAGAGTCGTCATCGCTGAGTCGATCGACAACGAAGAACGTGATTTCCGCTACGCAGAGTCTCCCGCGACGGAAACTGCAACACGCTCAGCCAGCTGAAGACATGACCGGACCCGGTGTCGTACAGGTGCATACTCCAGCGATGGATGTTGATCCCGACTTTTCCTGGTCGCAGTTCCTCTGGATGGTATTCATCTTCGTGGGTGTACCCACCATGATCGGTGTCGGCGTTATCTGGTCTGCCTTGCGGTCAGAGCAGGCCGGAATGCATCACACTCCGGGCAATGAGAGTTCGGCCGAGATACATACGGGCAGTGGCAGGTTGGGGCTGTGGGCAACCGGTTTGATCGCGTTTCCCCTGGCATTCTTGTCCTGTATGGGTTGGCTGAGCTGGTCTGCCGACGACAAAGGAGAGTTCCGCGGCCCCGGACTACCGGCACCGAACCAGTTCCCCACCTGGCAAGTGATCGCCTGTGGAGTAACGACGGTGATGGTGTGTCTTGCCGCGGCTCACCTGTCTCGCTGGGTGGTGGCCGGCGGGCTCGCCGCCGCCGCGGGTACGGCGGCAGGATTCACAACCGCGTTCAGCGTGGACGCCAGCGCCGACGTCACAGGCCAGGCCGGAGTGGGCGTAGTGCTCGCGGAGATCGGGTGGGGTCTCGCTCTGGGCGTGCTGATGCTCGCTCGGGGTGCTTGGCTGACCCGCCGCAGGCTGGCTGCACGTTCCCAGTCGTAGCGGTTCTCAATGCCAGGATGGTTCGCGGGTCTGCGAACTATTGAGCATTGATCCGGATCGCTTCGCGTACACAGCGTGGGTTCGTCGCAAACAAACCGACGAGCGCACGGCCAACAAAGCCGTCGAAGCCGAGTACAAGCAGCAAGGGTTCTCCGTGGTCACCCAGGAAATGCTCGACAGACTCGAGAACTTCGCGCACCTTTCCGCACATCACCCGATCATCATTCGTGCGAGGATCCACACCATGACCAACCGCGCCGTGTACGTACTTCCGCCTGGAGGATTGAACAACCTCGAATCGAGGACGGTCGAGACCCCCGGGCCGGGTGTGGGTGAGGTGACGATCGCGATCCACGCGAATTCGCTCAATCACCATGACTACCTCGTAGCGATCGGCGAGATAACGACCGACGGTCCGCGGATCCTGTTGTCCGATGCTGCCGGGGAGGTCGTTGCCGTCGGAGACGGCGTAACGCAGTTCAGCGTCGGAGATCGTGTGATGAGCACTTACCTGCCGCATTGGCGCAGCGGTGCACCGGATTTCGACGGTTTCGGAAACTCGCCCGGTGACGGCGTCGACGGGTTCGCCCGCGCCGCCGCAACGGTGTCGGCGTCGGCAGTAACATCGATGCCGCGAAACTACACCTACGAGGAAGCCGCCACCCTGCCTACCGCGGGATTGTCTGCGTGGCGTGCACTGTTCGCGGGCGTCCCGATCATCCCCGGATCGTCGGTGTTGATCCCTGGGACCAGCACGGTAGCGCTGTTTGCCGTCCAGCTGGCCAAAGCTGTTGGAGCTCAGGTGATCGCAACGTCGTCGGCCCCCGACAAGATGGCACGATTGGTCGAACTAGGTGCCGATCACGTGGTCAACTACCGTGAGCGCCCGGACTGGGGAACGGAAGCGATGCGGCTCAGCGGCGGGATCGACCTCGTCCTCGACGTCGGCGGGCCGTCCACCCTCGGCCAATCTCTGGCGGCAGTCCGACCAGGCGGGCGGATCTGCGCGCTTGGCATCATGAACGGACCCTCGTCGTCGATCGACCTGACTTCGCTACTGACCAAACAGGTCACCATCGAAGGCGTCCTGGTGGGCAGTCGTGCCCACCAGGAGGAGATGGTCGCCGGGTTGGAGAGCCTCGCGCTTCGTCCTGTCATCGATTCTTCCTACAGCCTCGACCGCCTCGCTGACGCATTCGAGCAACAGAAATCAGGGCAGGCCTACGGCAAGATCGTCATCACAAACCCTTGACGGCTTGCCGGTCCCAGTGGGGATCGGTGAGAATTTCCGCCGAGTCGCCGACAAAGGCTGGTGCAGCAGTCTGGTCGCCGCTCAGGGTGAACCTCAGCCACGCGGTGAGGTAGCCACGAAATCCTTCACCGTCTGCGGCCCAATTGTGGCTGACTCCAAGCAGTCTGCCGCGGACCGCCGGCCCAGTGGTTTTGTCGAAGTACTCAGCTTGCGGATCGGCGGTGGAGACCGGGTCGTCGGCGCCGGTCATGAAGAACGTCGGTCCGGTCAACTGGGCCACGTCGATCACGTCGACAGGTCGCGAGGCCCACCACGGGTCAGGCAAATCGAGTACCGCCGTGGCGGTGATCAGATTTTCGGACTGGGTTGCCGCGTTGATCGCGCCACCGGCGCCCTGGGAGTGTCCGACCGAGGCAATGTTGTCGGTGTCGATCCGCTGGTGAAAAATGCTCTCAGCGTTGGTGTTCTGATCGACGACGTACTGGGCAGCCCCCAAGATCTCCGTCCCGTCGCCGGTGACGCTGCTGTCGGCCACCACAACGACAAAACCCCAAGAAGCGAGATGCTGCAGGAGCGCTTTGTACTCCTCGTAAGTCGCATAGCTGCCGTTGCCGAAGGTGACGACGGGATGCCGTTCCTCGCCTGTGGCGATATCGGTGGGATAGAAGAGCTGATACCCCGTCACCGATTCTTCGGTGACCTCGTGGGAACCCGGATTCGCGAATATCTCACTGACCGACTGCTGTACGACGGCCTCGGTCGTGGACACGTCGGAAGTTGTCGGAACCCCCGCGGTGGCATGAGTGACGGCACCCGAGAGCGCCAGTACACACGATGCAGTCACGACGGCGATCGAGTATGTGGTTCGAGAAGGCATGGGCACAAGTATGTCTTGTACGGTCGCGAGTGGTCAGGCCGAGACGCGTGTGGGCCGTTCTTCGCCGATTCGATCCCGGATGAGAAATATGGCGATGACACCGAAAGCGATCAACAAGATCGTGAGTAGAGGGGCGACGGCGGCGGCGCCACTCACCTCCGTCGTCACCGAGGTGTCCAGCCCGCCGGTCGAGAGAATGGTGGTGGGGTCGGTGAGGCCGTGTAGCACGATTGCGGCCCAGATCGTGCCCGTCACACGCATGGTCAGGTACATGCACATGCCGAATCCGAAGGTGAAGACAACGGTGGCAAGGACGGTTGACGGCTTCATCCCGGCGATCAGGTTGACCGTGTGCATGAGTGCAAAGACCAGGGAAGACACGACGGCGACAAAGCGCTCGCGGTGGCCGGCGTCGCGCAGCATCTTCACTGCCAGACCGCGTGTGGCCAGTTCCTCCGTCAGTCCGACACACGCACCGAGTACCAGCAGGGCGATTATCTCGCCGGTGGTCCACGCGCTCCAGTCAGTTCCCGCGAGATGCGCAACAATGGCGGCGACCACGATTATCGGACCGATCCACATCCAACCCCGCCCACGAATGGGCTGTGGACCGAAGATATCGCGCAGCCAGCCGACCTTGGTCGCGAAAACCAGCAGGGCGATTCCGCCGATCGCGATGGGCAATGCGACGCCGAAGATGATGCTGGAGGCGCTCGCGACGACGTTGTCCGTGTCGATCTGGTCTGCAAAAACCCGAGAGGTAACCTGCCCGACAGCGAGATAGAAGGCCAGGTAGCCGACGATCAGCAGGAGTACTTTCCACACCGTGGGGCGACTCCAAAAACCGGACTTTTCGGGAATCGTATTGGTCATTGTCAGATCGTAAAGGGAGTCGCAGGAACGCGCGCGGGTACCGTCTATCCGGACAGCAGCGAATATGAAGGCGGGCGCAGAAATAATGTTGGAAGTCGATTTGAATGCACTGGACACGGCTTTGGCAGCGGGTGAGCCGTTGATCGACGTCCGTGAGGCCGACGAGTTCGCTCAGGTTCGAGTTCCGGGTGCGACGCTCATTCCGCTCAGCGAATTCGTCGCTCGTGTAGGCGAGATTCCGGACGCCGAAACTGTTTACGTCATCTGCGCTGTCGGTGGCCGTAGCTTGCAAGCGGCAGAGTATTTGCAGGCTCGCGGCATCAATGCGGTTTCGGTGGCAGGTGGAACGATGGCGTGGTATCAGTCGGGGCGCCAGGTCGAGACCGGGGCCTAAGGCGCAACTGATGGGGCAACTCCAGTTTTCCGGAGCTGCCCCACCAGGTCACTTTCGCCAGAACAAGTGGTGCGTCACGCCGCTCGGGCTCGGCACTATTTCGAGGTTGAAGCGGTCTCGTAGCTCGTCGGGTGACTCCCACAGTCGTAGACCGGATCCGAATTCGACCGGGCAGACCACCACGTGCATGGCGTCGACAAGGTCCGCGTCGAGGAACTCACGGATAGTGCTGACTCCACCGCCGAGCCGAACGTCCTTGCCCTGCGCCGCCTGACGTGCCTGCTCGAGGGCCGTCGCGGGGTCGGCGTCGACGAAGTGGAATGTCGTGTCCGAGAGGGTGAACGAGGGCCGCACGTGGTGGGTCAATACAAAAACCGGGGTGTGGAACGGTGGCTCGTCGCCCCACCAGCCCTGCCACTCGAGATTCTCCCAAGGACCACGTTGAGGGCCGAACTTGTTGCGGCCCATGATTTCGGCACCGATGTTGTTGGAGAAGTCCCGGGTGAAATAGTCGTCGAGGCCTCGGCTGCCGCCGGGATCGGTGCGATTGGGCCAGCTGGCCGTAGCTCCCGCCCACGCAAACATTTCACCGTGGTCGAGGCCGAACGGGCTCTCGAAGCTTTGGTCCGGACCGCATGCTATTCCGTCTCTGGAAACGCCGAAATTCTGCACTCGCAATAACTGACTCACCGTGTACTCCCGCTCTCGACAATGGTCTACGTGAGTACAGACCGTACGGCGAGCCAAAACTCATCGGTGCAAACTCGTCGATACAAATTCATGCTGCCGCGGGGAGAGCGCCACTGCGGATCGAGCGGACGGTCCGTACCGCGACGGTTGCCCAGATCGGGATGAGCACAGTCAACAGTGCAAGCGCGATACCCAGGATTGCTGTGGAACCAGTGGCGACTCCGAAGGCATTCGCGCCGACAGCACAGGCTCCGATCGGGAAGGTGAAGCTCCACCACCCGAGTGAGAAGTCCAAGCCGCGGCGCAGTGCGTGGACGGTGACGGTGGTGACCGTGACAAAGGCGATCACGCCGATGATTCCGACGACGGTTCCGTACGCGATTCCGAATTCGTGCAAGGCGTCGGCATGATGGGTACTGAGTGCATGCCGGGAGGCGGCGGCCAACAAGTTCGATGCAGCGATCGACTGTCCGATCACGCCCAAAGGAATCCACAGTGACGGAATGGCATTGAACGGGATCACGTCAACGCCGGCCGAGCGGTTGCGTGCGAACTGCCGGGCGACGGCCACCAGAATGCCGATGGCGGCGGTCAGCGCCAGAGCGAACAGGATGTAGCAGAAGACCAGTACCGCGATGCGCAGTGCACCTTCAGGCATGTGGGTGCTGACCGCTGCGCCGGTGGTGGCCGAGACCATCGGAGGTACGACGGGCATGAGCCAGAACGGCATAGCCGTTGCCATTCCCGCATCTCGAACCAGGCGAATCATCATCACGACGTAGGTGATCAGGCCGAGTGCCGTGCCGAGTGTCCACAGTGTCAGCGACACGGTGATCGCGACGTCGTGGCCGAGGAAGTCCGGGCCCGTGATGCCGGTTGCGGATCCCACGGTCAGAAGTGCCATTGCGACGGCGCCGTAGAAGGGGAACATCGCGGGGCTGTGCAGGTATGCGAGGGCCTGACATCGATGTTGTGACCAATGGGTGGCGAATGCTCCGATCAGGGCGCACAGTACGAGAACCGCCAGGACCCAGAAGATCTCCGAGACCAGTTTCAAGCCCTCGATCTCCGGTTCGAGCGAAGCCGCGGCCACCGACACGATTCCCGTTCCCATCGCTGCCGCGAACCAGTTCGGGGTGATGTGGGCGAAGGTGGGACTCGTGGTGGTGGTCATGTATTTCACTGTCGTCTCATCCGGTTCGTACCGGTAGACCGGTTGTCCTTGAATGCCCACAAACTCGCCTTGTGGGTCTAATCTTGGGTTATGTCGTTGTCTCCTCGGGTGCCGGAACTCAGTGCCCTCGACGTCCTGCTTTCCGTGGGGCGTCTGGGCAGCATGGGTGCTGCCGGCCGGGAGCACGGGCTCAGTCAGCAGGCAGTCAGCGCCCGGGTGCGTTCGGTCGAGCGTCAGCTCGGAATCAAGGTCTTCGATCGCGCAGCGACGGGTGTACGGCCCACTGCCGAGGGCGGACTGATTCTCGAATGGGCCAGCCATATTTTGGTCAGTGCCGAGGAAATGGCGTCGGGAGTTGCCGCTCTTCGCGGTGAACGCGACGCAGCCGTCACGGTCGCGGCCAGCATGACCATTGCCGAGTATCTGGTCCCCGGGTGGACGGTTGCGATGCGCCACAAGTTCCCCAACGTCGTGGCGTCGGTGAGTCTGCACAATTCCTCGGACGTCTCCGCTCAAGTCCAGGCAGGCAAGGCTGATATCGGATTTGTCGAAGGGCCGGATGTGCCGTCGGCGCTTGCGTCGTGCGAGGTGGCGCGTGATCACCTCGTGGTGGTGGTTCCACCGGGGCATGACTGGGCGAACGGAGTGCCTGTTCCGGTCGCGGACCTCGCGCGCACACCGCTCATTCAGCGTGAGTCAGGGTCCGGTACACGTTTGACGCTCGAGAACGCTGTTCCCGATTGTGTGCCGCCGTTGCTCGAGCTCACCTCGTGCACCGCCGTCAAGGCGGCGGTGGTGGCAGGCAACGCCCCGGCCGTTCTGTCGTCGCTGGCTGTTGCCGCCGACCTGACGGACGGCCGACTGGTCGCGGTCAACGTCGACGGCTTGCGGATGCCGCGGCGACTGCAGGCCGTCTGGGATCCCGATCGCGGATTACGCGGTGCAGCAAGAGATTTCCTCGACATCGCGCTCGGTTCCAACACCGCTGTTCATTCGCGCTGACGGGTCCGGCGGTTAAGTGACGGTGTCGATCCCCGCGAGGATGAGGTTGATGCCTGCCAGAAACTGCTCGCGGTCGTCGTGATCGCGCAGTTGTGCAGTCACCTGATTGAGGAACGGGTACTTCGCAGAGTCGAGTTCTTCCCACCGCGTGGCGACGCCCGCGAGGAATGCGGACCGATCTGTCTCACGGGGGAGCAGACGGGCGCCCGCGGCGTACTGTCCGGCGAGACCGAGCACGTAGTTCAGGAGCGCGGACGCGCAGTCGAACTGTGCCGATTCGGGAACGCCGAGCGCCTGGAGTTGCTCGCCGAGACTTTCGAAGATCTGCATCACCGCTGATTGCCACGGTTCACGTGAGAGTTGGGTGCCGATCCAGGGGTGGGCGTCGATCGCGTCGAACACGCCGAGGGTGATGATCCGGATCGCCTCACGCGGTGTTGCGCTCTCGGTTCCTTCGGTTGTCACGCGGGCGATGACGTCGTCGGTCGCCGCCGCGAGCAGGTCGCTCTTGTTGGCAACGTGCCAGTAGATCGCCCCACTGCCTGTTGTCAGGCGTGCGGAGAGAGCACGGAATGTCAGCGCGCCTTCACCCTCGGAATCGAGGATCTCGATCGCGGCCTCCACTATGCGCTCCTTCGAGAGCGCATCCGTGCGTCGTTCGGCCCGCTGATTTCTGGTCGCCATACGCACCATCTTGACATATCTGGAACGGCGTTCCAAGATTGTTGTTGGAACGCCGTTCCAATTCATTGGAAGGAATCAACATGAACACGTCAATCTCGATCATCGGGGCAGGCCTCGGCGGCCTGACCCTCGCGCGCGTACTCCACGTCCACGGAATTCCCGCGAAAATTTACGAGGCGGAACCGTCGGCAGAGGCCCGTACGCAGGGCGGACAACTCGACATCCACGAACACAACGGCCAGGCAGCGCTCGAGGCGGCCGGCCTCACCGACGAATTTCGCGCGATCATCCACGAGGGCGGCGCCGCGTCGCGCGTACTCGATCAACACGCCGCCGTGCTCCTCGACGAACCCGACGACGGCACGGGAACACGTCCCGAAGTGCTCCGCGGAGACCTCCGTCGGATCCTGCTCGATTCCCTTCCCGACGGGACGATCGAATGGGGACGCAAGGTCGAAAGTGTGCGCTTGCTCGGCTCACCCGACACAGCCGACGGCCGCCACGAGTTGACCTTCGCCGACGGTTCGACAGTGACCACCGACCTCCTCGTCGGTGCAGACGGTGCCTGGTCGAAAATCCGGCCGCTGCTCTCCGATGCAAAGCCCGACTACGTCGGAACCACGTTCGTCGAGACCTACCTCTACGACGTCGACGAGAAGCACTCGGCTGCAGCCGCAGCGGTCGGTGACGGGGCGATGTACGCGCCCGCGCCCGGACAAGCGATCGCGGCGCATCGAGAGGCGGGGGACATCCTGCACACCTACGTTCAGTTGAACCGTTCGGCGGAATGGTTTGCCGGTATCGATTTCAACGACGCTCCCGCTGCGACAGCGCGGATCGCGGCCGAGTTCGACGGTTGGGCAACGGAACTCACGGCGCTGATCACAGACGGCGAAACCGCTCCGATTCCGCGGGCGATCTACGCCCTTCCCGACGCGCACCGGTGGGATCGCGTGCCTGGGGTGACTCTCCTCGGTGATGCGGCCCACCTGATGACCCCGTCCGGTGAGGGCGCGAACTTGGCCATGTTCGACGGAGCCGAACTGGGAAAGGTGATCGCCGCGCACCCCGACGACATCGAAGCGGCACTCGCCGAGTACGAAGAAGCGATGTTCGTGCGCAGCGCATCCGAGGCCGCGGACTCGCACGTGATCCTTGATCTCTGCCTCGGTGACCATGCACCGTACTCACTGGTCGACTTCTTCACCGGTGCTGCTTCCGTATCCGGATAATGGGCGAATGCCTGTCGATTCCTCTCCCGCGTCTGCCGCGATTGCACACGTGCACGACCTCTCGAAGGGCGGCCCGCTGGACCGAAATCACCGGGTGACGTTGCACTTTCATCCAGACCTCCCATTTGAAAGTGGCCTGACACTGGCCTCGATCGCACGTCAGGGCACCTACGTGACCCAGTTCGAGACTCGTACGAGCAACGGGGGACTGACGGCACAACACGGCGGCGACCGTTGGCGCTGGGAGAGTCGGATTTTCGGCCGAGCCTACGACGAGCGAGAGCCGTCGGAACGGCCGAAGTACGGATCATTGAACTTTTCCGCCGATCCGTACGGGGCATCTCCTCGGTTCGGCTCGTCCTACTTCCGGCTTGCCGAGCACACGCTCGACCGCACCACTTTCTGCTTCCCGGACAGCGTCTTCGAGCCCAGCCTCTTCGGAACGGCGGAAGCGATGAGCTTGGTCGACGCCGCAGGAGCCACCGAGTTCGCGGATCCGCTCGACCACTACATCGAGGCGCACGTTCACGGCGTCGTCGACATCGGAACGGACGTCGAGGCACTCGTTCTGGATCCGAGTTACCGGGGCACACAGGTCGAAGAGGTCGCCCACTCGCTCACGTGCCCGGTGTTGTGGCACGACGGTTACGCGGTCGACGCCGACGAGGTCGCCGAACATCCCGACTATCGGGGAGCAACCATCGTCGACCTTGCCAGAGAGGTTGCGCTCGACGGTCGACTGACGCCTGCCATCCTGGGTCTCGCCCGGCGCGGCTCCTACGATCCGCAGGACGTCAAAAAGGTCTGGCACTACATCGCTCGATTCGGCGGCAGGGCGTAGAACTGGGCATTCGCGTATCCCGCCCGTCAACGACTGCTGGTTCCGGGACCGCACATCAGTCCGAAGGCGGCGGTGAGGAAAGAGTGATTGATACGCAACATCGGGCATGAACTCCCGAAACAACTGCATCCGAAGATGGAAGTCGACCTTGATCCTCGGTCGAAGGGATGCATGAATCGATGGGCGCTCAACTCACTACCACCAGTGTCGACACCCTCTGCGCGTACTGCGGGGTGGGCTGTGGACTTGTCCTCGACATCATCACCGATCCCGAGACCGGACGTCGGAAGGCGGCGAAGTCGTTCGGATTGAAGACACATCCCACCAATTTCGGACGTTTGTGCACCAAGGGCACCACGACGGCGGACATGCTCGCCGGCCCGGGGCGCATGGAATCTGCGTATCGGCGTCCGCACCGAGGTGAGGCGATCGAAGCTGCGGACATGAGCGCAGTCATCACCGAAACTGCCCACCGCCTGCGGGCAATCATCGACGAGCACGGCCCCGACGCATTTGCGTTGTACGTGTCCGGGCAGATGTCTCTCGAGGCCCAGTACCTGTCGAACAAACTGGCCAAGGGCTTCATCGGCACCAATCAGATCGAATCGAATTCCCGACTGTGCATGGCCAGTGCCGGCACCGGATACAAGCAATCGCTCGGGGCCGACGGACCGCCCGGTTCCTATCAGGACTTCGAACATGCCGACGTGTTCTTCGTGACCGGCGCGAACATGGCGGACTGCCATCCGATCCTCTTCCTTCGAATGCAGGAGCGGGTCAAGGCGGGCGCGAAGTTGATCGTCGTGGATCCTCGACGCAGCGCCACCGCAGACAAGGCGAACTTGTTCCTGCAGGTCGCCCCCGGCACCGACCTCGCACTACTCAATGGACTTCTCCACCTACTCGTCGTGAACGGGCACACCGATCCGGACTTCATCGCCGAATTCACCGAAGGCTGGGAGGTGATGCCCAGCTTCCTCGCGGAGTACACACCGGAGAAGGTCAGCGAGATCACCGGCATCCCCGAAGTCGACATTCGCACCGCAGCGCAATGGATCGGTGAGGCCGACAACTGGATGAGCTGTTGGACAATGGGTCTGAACCAGAGCACCCACGGCACGTGGAACACCAACGCCATCTGCAACCTTCATCTGGCGACCGGTGCGATCTGCACGCCTGGCAGCGGCCCGTTCTCGTTGACCGGTCAGCCGAACGCCATGGGTGGGCGTGAAATGGGCTACATGGGGCCAGGTTTGCCAGGTCAGCGCGCCGTGATGGTCGACGCCGATCGCGACTTCGTCGAGGAGCGATGGGGGATCCCGCAGGGTTCGCTGCGCACCGAAACCGGCGGTGGGACCATCGACCTGTTCTCCCGAATGGCGGCGGGTGAAATCAAGGCGTGCTGGATCATCTGCACCAATCCTGTTGCGACGGTAGCCAACCGCAAGACCGTCATCGACGGATTGGAGAAGGCTGACCTCGTCATCACCCAGGATGCGTTCTTGGGCACCGAGACCAACGAATACGCCGACGTCCTGCTGCCGGCGTCATTGTGGACAGAGTCCGACGGAGTGATGATCAACTCCGAACGCAACCTGACGCTCTTCCAACAGGCACTGGATCCGGTCGGGCAGGCGCTGCCTGATTGGCAGATCATCGCCCGAATCGCCTGCGAGATGGGCTATTCCGAGGCATTCACCTACACCAGCGCCGAGGAGGTGTTCGAGGAGATCAAGCAGTTCTGGAATCCGAAGACCGGCTACGACTTACGCGGCGTCACCTACGAGCGCCTCCGCAAGTCGCCGATCCAGTGGCCGTGCCCGCCCGAGAGTAAGCAAGACCGTCATCCCATCCGATACCTCAATGACGGTGTCAGTCAGAGACTTCTGGTCCGAGAGGACGGCAGCACTCCGCGCCTCGCGTTCCCCACCGCCACGGGGCGTGCGATGTTCTTCGCCCGGCCACACATGCTTCCCGCCGAAATGCCCGACGACGATTACCCGTTCCTGCTCAACACCGGTCGTCTTGCGCACCAGTGGCACACCATGACCAAGACAGGCAAGGTGGCCAAGCTGAACAAACTCAACCCCGGGCCATTTGTCGAGATCCATCCCGACGACGCCGCCAGGCTCGGCGTCGTAGACAAGGACGCGATCGAGGTCGCCTCACGCCGTGGCCGCGCCGTGCTCCCGGCCGTGGTCACCGACCGAGTGCGTCCGGGAAACTGCTTCGCGCCGTTTCACTGGAACGACGCCTTCGGCGAGTACCTCTCGATCAACGCCGTCACCAACGACGCCATTGACCCTGCCTCCCAGCAACCGGAGTTCAAAGCCTGTGCCGTCACTATGACGAAGGTCGCCGTGGACACGCCCGAAGCGGAGTTCGCCGAATCGCCGCGGGTGGCTCCCGAGGCGGCTGATCGGGCTTTGTCGCGAACCGATGTCCTCGCCGATGTCATCGGCCAAACAGGAACACCCGCAGTGGTATTCGATCCGCTCCAGCAGAGCTATCTGGCAGGTCTTCTCGCGGCGTTGCGTGCGGATGCCGATCGCACTCCCGGGGTGCCGACCTTGCCTCCGGCCGCACCCTTCGATGCCGAAAAGCGGATGTGGGTAGACGGTGTCTTGGCCGGCCTGTACTCGCGGACCTCGCTCCCTGGCACTGACGGGCCCGTGTTGTCGCCGGGTCCGGACACTACCTCCGAGCGGGCGCCGATCGTCGTGCTCTGGGCATCGCAGACCGGAAACGCGGAGGAGTTTGCCGCTGCCTGCGCCGCTCGACTCAGCGAAGTCGGCTTACCCGTGGTGATGCACGCAATGGACGAGTTCCCGGCTGCCGACCTGGCGGCCACCCGAGAGGTCCTGCTGATCACCAGTACCTCCGGTGACGGCGAATCCCCGGACAACGGCAGCGGTTTCTGGGATGCCCTGGCTGCTGACACAGTGCCTCGGATGGGCGAAACACGGTATGCAGTCATCGCTTTCGGTGACTCGAACTACGACGACTTCTGTGGACACGGACGAAAACTCGACGCTCGCCTTGCTGAACTGGGAGCCAGTCGTATCGTCGAACGTGCCGACTGCGAGCCCGATTTCGAAGACACTGCTGCTGGATGGCTCGACGCGGTCACGGCCGAACTTCAGAGCACGGAGGCTGGCGAGCCGACCGACGTCGTCGTCGCAATGAAGAACTCCGGCACAACTGCTGTGGCCGCGTCGATTTCACCGGCGATGTCGGCGCCGCTGCAGTACAACAAGAAGGCGCCACTGACCACCGCTTTGACGCGCAATGTCGTGCTCAACCGGCCAGGCTCTTCCAAAGACGTGCGGCAGTTGGGTTTTCACCTTCCGGACGACACGGTCAGTTACGAAGCCGGCGACGCTCTCGGAGTCTGGCCGCGAAACAGCTCCCCGTTTGTCGACGAGTGGCTTACCCTTACCAGCCTCGACGGTGAGGAGACCGTCGATCTGGGGCAGTACGGCGCGATGACCTTGCGTACCGCGTTGACGGAACGCCTGGAGATCACGCGAATCTCGAGCGACATGATTCGGTTCGTGCATCAACGAACGCGCGATGCGGACCTGGCCGAGTTGATGAAGCCGGAGAACATCTCCACGCTCAAAGACTGGTCGTGGGGACGACAGTCCGTCGACGTACTTGCGCAGTCGCCGGTTCGTGCTTCGACCGACGAATGGCTTTCGTTACTCAAACCGCTTCAGCCGCGGTTGTATTCGATTTCTTCCAGTCCGAAAGAGAACCCGCGCGAAGTGCAGTTGACGGTGTCCGCCGTTCGGTACAACGTGGCAGGCGTCCCACGCCGCGGAGTGTGCTCGACGTATCTCGCAGATCACGCTGACGGTGACGACATCGGAATTTACGTGCAGAAGTCGACTCACTTCCGGCCTCCGTCCGATCCCGAGACCCCGATGATCATGGTCGGTCCGGGGACCGGCATCGCGCCGTTCCGCGCTTTCCTGCACGAGAGGAGGGCGTTGGGGCACACGGGTCCTAACTGGCTGTTCTTCGGGGAACAGCATGCGGCGACCGACTTCTACTACCGCGAAGAAATCGAAGAATTGCGGAAAGACGGTTTCCTGACCGAACTCGACCTCGCATTTTCCCGGGATCAAGCCGACAAGGTCTACGTGCAGGACCGGATGCGTGAGCGGGGCGCGCTGCTGTGGGAGTGGCTGCAGAAGGGTGCACACTTCTACGTCTGCGGCGATGCCAACCGGATGGCCAAGGACGTCGACAACGCCCTCAACGGTGTAGTCGCGCAACACGGAAAACTGGCCCCTCGTAGTGCCGAGGCGTATGTGAAGGCTCTTTCGGCGGAGAAGCGCTACGTCCGAGACGTCTACTGACGTCGATCAGACGGCGCCCTTGAACCCGTGCTGACGCCAGGCCTCGTACGTCACCAGGGCGGCAGCGTTGGACAGGTTGAGGGACCGGCGTCCGGGAAGCATCGGGATACGCAGACGCTCGGTGATGTGTTCGTCCGCCAGCACTTCCTCGGACAATCCGGTGGGTTCGGGCCCGAACAGCAGGACATCCCCGGGTTGGTAGGCGATATCGGCATACGACGTGGTCGCGTGTGCGGTGAAGGCGAACACGCGAGCGGGGGTGACGGCTTCCCAGGCAGCGGCCAGGTTTTCGTGGACCGTGACAGTCGCCAGATCGTGGTAGTCCAAGCCTGCGCGCTTGAGCTTCGGCTCCGACAAGTCGAACCCGAGAGGGCCGACCAGGTGGAGTTCGCAACCGGTGCCTGCGACCATGCGGATCGCGTTTCCGGTGTTGGGTGGGATGCGGGGCTCGTGGAACATCACTCGGAACACTCGAGGAACTGTACCGGGCGGCATATCGGCGCCCGCGTCTGCGAGAAGAGCGGTCGAGAAGTGTGGGCGAATTGGTAACAAACCGGCCAGTCCGTGCGAACCTATTTCCGGCACTCTTCTCAGAACGGACTTTTCATGAACCCTCCCGCCGGTTGGAACCCCGACCCCTTCGACCCCACGATCGACCGTTACTGGGACGGTCAGCAGTGGACCGCACAGACACGGCCCAAGGGCGTCGACGCACCTACTCAAGCATTCGGTACTCCGACGCAGGTCTTCGGTGCACCGGGATCGGCGGCGCCGGACACAAACGCCGAAGAAGGAAGCAAGCGGCGGAAGTGGCCGTGGATCGCCGGCGCAGCAGTCGTGGGGCTGGTGGCCATCGCTGCGGCGACGGGGGCGGGCAAGTCGGAGGAATCGACGACGCCCGCTGTGACCTCTTCGGCGACAGCTGCAGCGACGACAACCAAGAGCACTGTCCCGTCGACGACAAAGACCACAACGTCGTCCGCCCCGCCGACCACGACCACGGCGACGACGCTGCCGACCACGACCACCACCGTGGCAATCGTGCCGCTGGTGCCTCAGGTTCCGGAGACCACGACAACGCCGTACGTTCCGCCCGCTCCGGCCTACACGCCCCCGAAGACAACGGAACCGGCGTACATTCCACCGCCGGCCAAGGTGCCTGACGCGGGGGTGTCTTACGCCAACTGTGCAGCCGTGCGAGCGGCCGGTGCTGCCCCGATCTACCGCGGCGATCCGGGCTATTCGTCCAAGCTCGATCGCGACGGTGACGGCGTGGCCTGCGAGACCTAGGCGGTCGACACGGTGTCGGTGCGGCGGGGCAGTATGGACGGCATGCTCCCCGAAGAATCCGACGATGTCGTCGGCGAAGACTATTCAGACGCGCGGCTGGCCGGGCAGAAGTGGCGTCAGCGCACTTTCACCAATTGCAATTTCCGAGACGCCGACCTTACCGGCCTCACGACGGAGTCGGTGGTATTCACGGATTGTGATTTCACCGGCACCGATCTGGGGGAGTCCGTACATACGGGAACGGCGTTCCGATCCTGCAATTTTGCGCGGACCAGCCTGTGGCACAGCACGTTCCGGAACTGCAGTCTGCTCGGGTCGACGTTCGACGGTTGCCGCATCCGGCCGTTGACGCTCGACGAAGTCGACTTCTCGTTGACCTCACTCGGCGGGGCGGACCTGAGGAAGATCGACTTCACCTCATGCCGCTTCCGTGAAGCGAACCTGGTTCGGGCCGACATGCGGGGCGCGGTGCTGGCGTCCGCGGATCTGTCCGGTGCTCGCACGGGTGGACTCAAACTCGAAGGTGCAGACCTGCGCGGTGCGCGGATCGATCCGAGCCTGTGGACGTCCGCATCCGTCGGAAACGCACAGATCGAGTTGATGCAGGCGGTGGCGTACGCGTCGGCGCACGGTCTTGTCGTCGACATGAAGTAGTGACGCCTAGCTCTGCAAGCGCTCCTCGAGGCGCACGGTCACCCGCTCGCCCGTGTCCTTGCCGATGGCTTTGCGCAGATCGGCTTTGACCGGCAGCTTGTGGTTACCGTCTCCCAACGCCATGAACGAACTCTGGAACGGATGTCCGTCGATCGTCCCGCGCACCTTGACCAGGCCGCGGGTGCCGAAGAACTCGGCGGACTCCGGCCAGATCACATAAGTCCACCCGCCCTTGGCGTCGCTCTTCTGCAGGGTGGCCGTGAATTCCTTGTCCAGCAACATGATGTCGGTCCTTTCGAGCTCGTCCCAGTCGATCAGCGGATGAATTCCCGAGCAAGGAGATCCATCAACAGTCCGTCCTTCCACACACCGTGGCGATCTCGCGAGTACTCGCGCATCACCCCGACGTCCTTGAATCCCACAGATCGGTAGCACGCGATGGCGACGGAGTTGTCGACCTCGGGGTCGATGACAAGACGGTGGAATGCGAGGTCGTCGATCAGATGGGCACACAGCACCCGTATCGATTCGCGACCGAACCCTTGGCCGTGGAAGTCGGGATCGAGAAACAAGTCGAGCCCGGCGTGGCGGAAGTCGGGGTTGTCCTCAGCTTCGTACCACTGGATGAAGCCGATCAGTTGGTCGCCGTAGAAAATGCTGTAGCGCGTGGTGCCGGCCTCCGGCGCCGCAGGCCAGTCGTCATCGGGATTTTGCCACCACTGCACGACGTCCGGGTGCAGGTGAATTGCCCGCAGACGGGCGTGATGATCGGGCGCGAGCGGGGAGAGGACCACTCTCGGGCCGCGTAGTTCCGGAGCCGTTGTCACTCATCGACCCTAACCTGGAACAATGGTCGCCGTGACTGCAACGATCCTCGACGGCAAAGCTACCCGCGACGAAATCTTCGAAGACCTGAAGGTGCGGGTGAGCGCTCTGAAGGCAGAGGGCATCACGCCCGGCTTGGGCACCATTCTGGTAGGCGACGACCCCGGATCCGCTGCTTACGTGCGCGGCAAGCACGGCGACTGCGCCAAGCTCGGTATCAATTCTTTGCGACGCGACCTGCCTGCCGACATCACGCAGGAACAGCTCAATGCGACGATCGACGAGCTCAACGCCAATCCCGAGTGCACCGGCTACATCGTACAGTTGCCGATTCCCAAGCACCTCGACGAGAACGCGGCCCTCGAGCGCATCGACCCAGACAAGGATGCCGACGGCTTGCATCCGGTCAACCTCGGTCGCCTGGTGTTGGGCAAGGAAGCGCCCCTTCCGTGCACCCCGCGTGGAATCCTGCATCTCCTGCGTCGCTACGAGGTGCCGATTGCAGGCGCACACGTGGTGGTCGTCGGACGAGGCATCACGGTCGGTCGCCCGATCGGACTCCTGCTGACGCGTCGTAGTGAGAACGCCACGGTCACCCTCTGCCACACAGGTACCCGCGATCTCGCAGCCGAGGTTCGCCGCGCCGACATCATCGTCGCTGCCGCCGGCGTTCCCGGTCTCATCACCGCCGACATGGTCAAGCCCGGAGCAGCGGTTCTCGATGTCGGTGTCAGTCGCACCGACGACGGCCTGCGCGGCGACGTCGCAGCCGACGTCAACGAGGTTGCCGGGTTCGTCTCACCCAACCCCGGTGGTGTCGGGCCGCTGACCCGCGCGTTCCTGATCACCAACGTGGTCGAGCGTGCCGAGCGGGTTCTGGCCGGAGTCTGAGTCCGATGTCCTCACTGGTCGGCCTCGCGAAGAAGAATCTGCCCATGCTCGCGGTCCTTGCCGTGATCGCGGCAGCTGTTGTTCTCGTGCTGGCCGACCGGTGGCGCCGCGGTGCTCTCGTCTTCGGTGTTGCCGTCATCATCGGTGCTGCCGCGCGGTGGTTCGTTCCCGAGAATCGTGTGGGGTTGCTTGCCGTGCGTGGAAGGGTTTTCGACACTGCGGCGATGGGCGTCATGGGAGCGTTGATCGCGACGCTTGCCCTGACCATCGATCCGCTCGGTACCGACTGAGAAGGTCAGTCCCCGTAGAACGAGCGGATGTCGATGTCGCTCAAAGGGATCCACTCCGGTGACTGTGCGGATGCCGACTTCTTTCCGGCCTTGTCCGGTACGCTTCGCAGCGTAACTGCGAGGACCGGTTCCTCGTCGATTCGCCCGGCCAGGGCGTAGATCGCGGCGAGATGGTGAACGCACGGCGAGCGTCGACCTGAGCAGTCGCAGCTGGCAATGCACTCCGAAAGATCAACGGCTACTGCGATATTTCGAGCCTGCAGTTCGGTGGCGACGCTGTCCGGTAGTTCGCCGGTGGAGACGGATCTGTTGGCCTTTCCCGCCGAGCGGAGAAGGCTCTTCACTGCAGCGATTTCGGATTTGGTCCACAGCGGGACACCAATCGTCACCGACGAGGTTTTTGCTTTGGTGCTCACCTCGGCGACGACGGTCCCCGATGAGACCACGGTGAATTCCACCGACCCGTTGCGTGCGAGGGCACGAGCCGTCGGCAGGGACGGGTTCGGACCGGATGCCGCTGTCCGCTCCACCGTGCGCAGCCACGCCCGACCCCAAGCGGTGACACCGAATTCGTTGGCCATCAGATGATCACCGCGCCGTCGAGTTCGAGAAGTTCACGCAATTCGGTGTCGGGAAGATCCGCCAGGGCGGCCTCCACGTTGCCGGAAACAGCATCGGCTACAGCTCGTTTCGACTCGTGCATCGCTGCGATGTGATCCTCCACGGTTCCGCCCGTCACCAAGGTGTGGACGTTGACGGTGCGCTTCTGGCCGATGCGGTGTGCCCGGTCGGTTGCCTGATCTTCGACGGCTGGGTTCCACCACCGGTCGTAGTGCACGACGTGACTCGCGCGAGTGAGGTTGAGGCCGAAGCCGGCGGCGCGCAGGCTCAGAATCAGAACCGGCGGGGAATCCGCGTCGTTCTGAAACGCGTCGACCATCCCGTCGCGCTTGTCGGTGTTGAGGCCACCGTGAAGGAAAGGCACGGCACCGATTCCCAATTCGGATCCCAGGTGCCGGGAGAGCATCTCGCCCATCGTCCGGTACTGCGTGAATATCAGCGCGCGATCGCCGTCGTCGACGATCTCGGCGATCATTTCCGTTGCGCGGTCGAGCTTTCCGGATCTTCCGTCAAGGTCGTCCGTATCGCCGGTCACCTGTGCGGGGTGATTGCATACCTGTTTGAGGGTGGTCAGCAGCGCAAGGATGTTGCCGCGTCGGGCAATTCCCGTGCCCAATCCGGTGTCGAAAGCATCGGCAACTGCCGACCGATAGATCCGCGCCTGTTCCGATGTCAGAGTGCACGAGACATTGGAGAACTGCTTGGGCGGAAGATCCTTGGCCGCTGTGTCTTTGGTTCTGCGCAGAATGAAAGGATCGATGACCGCGGCAAGCCTGGTCGCCGCAGTGGCGGATCGACCGGATTCGATCGGGACGGCGAAGCGTTGACGAAAACGCGCGCGAGTTCCGAGGACTTCGGGATTGGCGACACGAAAGAGTGACCACAATTCTTCGAGGCGGTTCTCCACCGGCGTGCCGGTCATCGCCACCTTGACGTCGGCCGACAACCGCATTGCCGCTTTCGCAGCGAGGGAAGACGGGTTCTTGATCTGCTGCGCCTCGTCGAAGATCACCGAACTCCAGTGGATCGGGGTCAAGTGGGCCGTGTCGGAACGCAAGACGCTGTAGCTGGTCAGAACAGTGGTGCCGGCGGGGATACGAGTGGGAAGTGCGCGAGCAGTCCCGTGATGAACATGCAGTGGTAGATGCGGAGCGAATCGCTCGATCTCGCGGCGCCAGTTCCCGATCACCGAGGTGGGACACACAACCAGATGCGGACCGTCGTCGGCGCGGATCGCGATCATCGAAATCGCTTGCAGTGTCTTACCCAAACCCATCTCGTCGGCCAAGATCCCACCGCCCGAACCCGACAGCGCCGTCAGCCAGGCAACTCCCTGCATTTGATACGGGCGCAGAGTCGCCTGAATCTTTGCTCGGCGAAGGCTGTCCACGGCTGTACGCGCATCCGTGAACAACCGCACCGTGGACCGGGCGCTTCGGATCTTCGTGTCGTCGCGGTCGATCGCTGCATGCGCCGCGGTCGGAATGTCATGTGCGCCGGTCTCGACGACTCGCTTCCACGCGAGCAACGACGGTCCGAGGTCGCCGCGACCTGCATCGAGGTTGTGGAAGGCGTCGATCGCGGTGGTGAGGTCGAGCAGTTGCGCTTCGACGTCGGTTGCTGTGATCGACTCGTCGACCGGGATCGCAAGCCTGCACACGCCCGGCGACCCGGTCGGCATCCCCAGTGCCGACAGTCGCGCTGCCGGGTCTGCGTCACCCCAGAACGCGAAGGACATGTGCTCGGGAAGGTACGTAGCCTGCAGGCGCGTCGAGCATGGCTGATTCACGTTCGCCGATGCTAGCCGCGCCGGTTCACGTTCGCCAATGAAAATGTCGGGAAAACCCGCAGATCAGCTGTGGTTTTCCCGACATTGACGAATTCTGAAAATGTGGCTCTGTGCCGGATCAGCGAGCCGTGCGTGCGAACTCCATCGTTCGGCGAAGCAGTCCGGCGACGGCGTCCGCCTCCGTCAGGAAGCCGTCGTGGCCGTCCTTGGACTTGAGAATCTCGAGGCCGCTGCACGTGGAAATTCCGTCGGCGATCTCCTCCTGCAAACGGAGGGGATACAGCCGATCCGAATCCACGCCGCCCACGACGACCGGTGCCGTGATCGATGCCAACGCCGCTGCAACGCCGCCGCGTCCTCGACCGATGTCGTGCCGGTTCATGGCTTCGGTCAGGAGGACGTACGTGCTCGGGTCGAAGCGGTCGACCAGCTTGTCCGCCTGGTGTTCCAGGTAACTCTGCACAGCGTATCGTCCACCGTTCCACGGGTTTTCGTCGTTCTGGGCGGAGTTCTCGAAGCGCGCATCCAGTTCGGACTCGGTGCGGTACGTCAGGTGCGCGATGCGGCGAGCGATGCCGAGTCCGGCGCGAGGTGCCCGGCCCGATCCGTGGTAGTCACCGCCTTGCCACTCGGGATCGGAGACGATGGCAGCGATCTGCGTCGTCTGGGTGCCGATCTGATCGGCGGTGGCCCGTGAACCGGTTGCGAGAACCAACGCGGAGCGAATGCTGTCCGGGTAGGTAACTGCCCATTCGAGGGTGCGCATGCCGCCCATGGATCCGCCGACCACAGAGGCCAACTGGTCGATCCCGAGGAGATCGACGAGCTTCTTCTCCGCCGCGATCTGATCCCGGATGGATATCTCCGGGAAGCGGCTGCCCCACGGCTTGCCGTCGTCGGCCAGTGAACTGGGACCGGTCGTGCCGCGACAACCACCGAGGACATTTGTTGCGATGACGCACCATTCGCCGGTGTCGATCGGTTCGCCGGGGCCGACCATCCCGTTCCACCAGCCGGGGGAGGGCTGATTTGCGGAGATCGGACCGGTGACGTGTGAGTCTCCGGTCAGCGCGTGCTCGACGAGTACGACGTTGTCGCGGTTCGGCGACAGCTCACCCCACCGCTGAACGGCGAGCGAAACCGAGGGGAGTACCGCGCCGCTCTCGAGTTCCAGGGCGCCGATGTCGACGACCCCCACCTGGCCGTCGGCCGGGGGCAGGAGGTCGATCCTGGGCTCCAATTCGTTCACGGTCACGAGTTTGCCACCGCAGCCAGGCCGACGGTGAGATCAGCGAGGATGTCGTCGATTCCTTCGATGCCGACCGCGAGGCGGACGAGCCCGGGCGTGACACCCGAAGCGAGCTGCTCTTCGGGGGTGAGCTGCGAGTGCGTCGTCGAGGCGGGGTGGATCACGAGTGAGCGAACGTCACCGATGTTGGCGACGTGGCTGTGCAGCGTCAGGGCGTTGACGAACTTCTTGCCCGCATCGATCCCGCCGGGCAGCTCGAAGGTGACGATGGCGCCGGTTCCCTTGGGCGTCAGCTGCTTTCCACGTTCGAACCACGGTGAGGAGGGGAGTCCCGCGTAGGAGACGGAGGCCACCTCGCCGTGGCCGTCGAGGAACTCGGCGACCTTCTGTGCGTTGGATACGTGGCGCTCGATGCGCAGGCTCAAGGTCTCGATGCCCTGCGCGATGAGGAACGCGTTGAACGGTGCCACGGCGGAGCCGAGATCGCGCAGCAGTTGGACGCGCGCCTTGAGTGCAAACGCCGGGGCACCCAGGTCCGCGAAGGTGACGCCGTGGTAGCTGGGATCCGGGGTGGTGAAGTTGGTGTGGCGACCCTGCGTCCAGTCGAAGGTGCCACCGTCGACGATGACGCCGGCGATCGCGGTGCCGTGTCCACCAAGGTATTTGGTGGCGGAGTGAACGACGATGTCGGCGCCGTGCTCGAGTGGGCGGAGCAGGTACGGCGTCGCCACGGTGTTGTCCACGATCAACGGAAGACCGTTCTCGTGGGCCAGCGACGAGATGCCAGGTAGATCGAGGATGTGGTTCTTGGGATTGGCGATCGTTTCGCCGTAGAACGCCTTCGTGTTCGGGCGAATGGCCTCGCGCCACTGGTCGATATCGTCGGGATCTTCGACGAACGTGACTTCGATGCCCAGCTTACGAAGTGTGTAATGCAGGAGGTTGTACGTGCCGCCGTACAGGTACGGGCTCGAGACGATGTGATCGCCGGCCTCGGCGATGTTGAGGATCGCGATGGTCTCGGCAGCCTGACCCGAGGACAGGAGGAGTGCGGCGACTCCGCCTTCCAGGGCGGCGATCCGCTGCTCGACGGCGTCCTGCGTCGGATTCATGATTCGCGTGTAGATGTTGCCCGGCTCGGCCAGGCCGAACAGTGCGGCAGCGTGATCGGTGCTGTCGAAGACGTAGCTGGTGGTCTGGTAGATCGGCAGAGCGCGCGCATTGGTGGCGGTGTCCGCTGTCTGCCCGGCGTGCACCTGCTTGGTCTCGAACGACCAGTTCGCGGTCGGATCCGAAGCTGCTGCGGCGTCGGCTGTGTTGTCGGTCATGATTTGTTCACTCCAGTGGTCTGACGGATAGATGTCGGACGGGGGCGAATGATCGCCGCCCCGTGCTGGGGTCTATCTACAAGTGCGACACATACTGAAATACCTCCGTGGGGCTCGGCCCGGTCTGGGGTCCGTCCCTGTCGGACCCGCGCTTGTCACCCGAATTGCGGTGGAACTGCGTGAGCAGATCCACGTCGGGAAACCTGGTCATCACCCGGGGCACCCCACCGCGGTTGGAGGGTTGCCGTCCAGCGAGCCGGGGCTTGACGCTGGCACTCATGACCAAGTCGGATTCTACCGGGAAGTGAGCGCAGTCCTGACATGGGGCGAAATGTGAGCCGCAACCGCACGCGAGGCAGAGCGACGCAGCCCACTAGCAGGCAAAAGTTACTCGCGAGTAGAGACCGATGGGTGGACCTGCCGGTTGCGGCCTCACGGGTTAGCAGTACGCTTGTCTTGTTTGGGACTCATCTCCCGAGATCAGTCCACACCGTCTAGGTTTGATAATCGAACCGTTCGCGGACCCACTCACAAAGTGTGACCGCAACCGTGTAACCAGGGAAACTTCCTAGGAGGACGCGAAGCACCCATGTCCAAAATCAAGGTTGAGGGCACCGTCGTCGAACTCGACGGCGATGAGATGACGCGCATTATCTGGCAGTTCATCAAAGACAAGTTGATCCATCCGTATCTCGATGTGAACCTCGAGTACTACGACCTCGGTATCGAGTACCGCGACGAGACCGACGACCAGGTCACCATCGACGCAGCGCACGCGATCCAGAAGCACGGCGTCGGCGTCAAATGCGCCACGATCACGCCGGACGAGGCACGTGTCGAGGAATTCGGTCTCAAGAAGATGTGGCGTTCCCCGAACGGAACGATCCGCAACATTCTCGGCGGCACGATCTTCCGCGCACCGATCATCATCTCCAACGTTCCGCGACTCGTTCCGGGCTGGACCAAGCCGATCATCATCGGCCGTCACGCATTCGGCGACCAGTACCGCGCCACAGACTTCAAGGTGCCCGGCCCCGGCAAGGTGATGATCACCTACACGCCCGAGGACGGCAGCGCACCGATCGAGCACGAACTGGTCAACTTCCCCGAGAACGGCGGCATCGTTCAGGGGCAGTACAACTTCAACGATTCCATCCGTGACTTCGCTCGCGCGTCGCTCACCTATGGTCTGCAGCAGAACTACCCGGTGTACCTGTCCACCAAGAACACCATTCTCAAGGCGTACGACGGTGCCTTCAAGGACATCTTCCAGCACATCTACGAGACCGAGTTCAAGGCTGAGTTCGATGCCGCAGGTCTGACCTACGAGCACCGCCTCATCGACGACATGGTCGCTTCCGCACTCAAGTGGGAGGGCGGCTACGTCTGGGCATGCAAGAACTACGACGGTGACGTCCAGTCCGACACCGTGGCCCAGGGCTTCGGCTCGCTCGGCCTCATGACGTCGGTTCTGCTGACACCGGACGGACGGACCTGTGAGGCAGAGGCTGCTCACGGCACCGTGACGCGTCACTACCGTCAGCACCAGCAGGGCAAGCCCACCTCGACCAACCCGATCGCGTCCATCTTCGCGTGGACCCGCGGGCTCGAGCACCGTGGCAAGCTCGACAGCACTCCTGAGGTCATCGGCTTCGCGCAGGCGCTCGAAGACGTTGTCATCAAGACCGTCGAAAGCGGCCAGATGACCAAGGACCTCTCGATGCTGGTCGGCGGAGATCAGGGCTACCTGACCACCGAGGAGTTCCTCGGCGCACTCGACGTGAACCTGCAGAAGGCCATGGCCGCGAAGTAGATTCACCGCTTCACCTTTCGAATGGGACGTCCGGGAAACCGGGCGTCCCATTTGTGTTCGCGGTCTCACGTGAGTGAACTCACCCGCTCTCACTTGGAAGTTCAACCAGGTGTGAGATCACAATTGATCAGTGACTTCGTCTACCCTCTCCCGTTCTGACGCCTCGACACCCGGGGTTCGTTCCGCCAGAGGTCCGGCGATGCTCGCTCTCGCCCTCGGCGGTTTCGGTATCGGCACCACCGAGTTCGTCGCCATGGGACTGCTCCCGGAAATGGCATCCGGGCTCGGTGTCTCGGAACCCATCGCAGGCCACGTGATCTCCGCGTACGCGCTCGGGGTTGTCGTCGGCGCTCCGCTGATCGCTGCTCTCACCGCCCGGGTACCGCGCCGCACACTGTTGATCGCGCTCATGGTCGCCTTCACCGTCGGCAATGCCGCCTCGGTTTTCGCTCCCTCGTACACGACGCTGATGATGGCTCGCTTCGTCGCCGGATTGCCGCACGGCGCGTACTTCGGAGTCGCCGCGTTGGTCGCAGCTCACCTGGCCGAACCCGGAAAACGCGCCAAGGCCGTGGCGATGGTCATGATGGGTCTTTCCGTGGCCAACGTGATCGGGGTACCGGTCGCCGCCTGGATCGGTCAGGCACTCGGCTGGCGCAGCGCCTTCGCTTTGGTCGCCGTGATCGGGGTGGCAACCGTTGCTTCGCTCTTCGTCTGGATTCCGCGTTTGGACGGCATGCCGGTGACGAATCCGATCACCGAACTCGGAGCGCTGGGCCGCGTCCAGGTGTGGATGACGCTGATCGTGGGCATGGTCGGGTTCGGCGGCATGTTTGCCGTCTACACCTACATCAGTACGACGCTCACCGACGTGTCCGGGCTCGGCGCTTCGTTCATTCCCCTGGCACTCATGCTCTACGGACTGGGCATGGTGGCCGGCAACTTCGTCGGCGGATACCTCGCGGATCGTGCCCTGATGAAGGGCCTGTTCTTGTCGATGGGATCCCTCGTGGTGATCCTCGCGGTCTTCGTGATCGCTGTGCGCAATCCCTACACGGCACTGATCTTCGTCTTCCTCATCGGTCTCGCGGGGTCCTCGATGGTTCCAGGTCTGCAGACACGGCTGATGGACGTCGCCGAGGACGCTCAGACCCTGGCTGCTTCCCTCAATCACGCCGCGCTGAACATCGCCAACGCCTTCGGAGCGTGGATCGGCGGCGTCGTGATCGCGGCCGGTTACGGGTACACGGCGCCCGCGGCAGTGGGGTCTTTGCTGGCGGTCGCGGGTCTTGCCGTGCTGGCGATTGCAGCGATTCTGCAGCGTAGGGCCGTACGCTGACCTGGGCGCCGATCCACGTCGGTGGAATCGGCTACGGTGCTTGCCGTGCCACAAACTGCTGACTCCCACATTCTTGCTCCCCACACCATCACGTCCGTGAACGTCAACGGCGTTCGAGCAGCGGCCCGCAAGGGCATGCTCGACTGGCTGGAGAAGACGTCGGCGGATTTCATCTGCCTTCAGGAAACGCGTGCGTCGGACGATCAGCTTCGTGAGACCCTCGAGCCAGCGCTCGGCAACGGATGGTTCCTGGTCTCGGCCGAGCCGTCCGCGAAGGGACGCAACGGAGTCGCGGTGCTCTCACGCACCGAACCCGACGCGGTGCGGATCGGTCACGGAGACGACGAATTTCTCGACGCCGGTCGATACATCGAAGCCGACTTCGCCGATCTGACCGTCGCGAGCCTGTACCTGCCCTCCGGGGAGGCACTCACACCGAAGCAGGAGGAGAAGGAACGCTTCATGGCGTCCTTCGCGGTTCACCTCGCCTCCACCGCCGCAGCGGCCGAGGCTGCCGATCGCCACGTGGTGGTCAGCGGCGACTGGAACATCGCGCACACCGAACTCGACCTCAAGAACTGGAAGACCAACAAGAAGTCTTCGGGATTCCTCCCGGAGGAGCGCGCATGGATGGACCTTCTGTTCGCCGACGATTCCGCGTGGGTGGACGTCTTCCGCACCCTTCACCCTGGTGTCGATGGTCCTTACTCGTGGTGGTCGTACCGCGGCAAGGCATTCGACAACGACTCGGGGTGGCGTATCGATTACCAGGTTGCCACCCGCGGCTACGCCGAGCGGGCCAAGGTTGCCCTCGTGGAACGCGCTGAGTCCTACGACCTCCGTTGGTCGGACCACGCACCTGTCACCGTCTCGTACCGGTAGGAACGCGCATGCCTGAAGGTCTGAAGATGCCGAGCGCAAAAACGCGCAACGCCATCATCACCGTCGTCGTTGCCGTGGTGGCGCTTGTGCTGGCGGTGACGCTTTCTTCACGCGACTCCGACAGTTCGGCGTCGTCCGGGACGTCGTCGGTCACCAAGTCCTCGAGCGTCCAGTCCTCGAGTGTTCAAGCCAAGCCTGGCGCCACCACCAAGGCTGCGCCGTCGAGTTCCGCGCCGTCGAGTTCCGCTGCCAAGACAACGCAGCAGGCAAACAGCGATGCGCCGGCGCGAGTTCTCGCCACGCTCGTGGAGATCGACGCCGGGAGGTGGCCGGATTCCGCCAACGCGCCGGGAACCAAGGGCGGCATCACCTTCCGCAACAGCGAGGGGCGTCTGCCTGCTGTCGGGGCGGGTGGTGGACGTGTCTTATATCAGGAATGGGACGTCAACGCGAAGAAGAACGGCCAAGGCCGCGACGCCGAGCGAATCGTCACCGGCAACGACGGTTCGGCCTGGTACACCCTCGATCACTACGACACGTTTGTGAGGATTCGCTGATGTCCGATTCGTCTACGGTCAGCGTGGCGCAGTGGCTGGATCCGTCTTCGGATGTCGCTTCGGTGGCGCTGCAGGGCGACCCGGCCGTTGCAGATGATCTTGCACGTGAACTCCGTGGCGAGAATTTTGTCGTTCGGGTGGTTCGTGGCGAGAACATGCGGACTACGTCGCAGGTCTTCGACGAGTTCGCGGCGGCCTTCCAGTTTCCGTCCCACTTCGGGCGAAACAAGGATGCTTTCGACGACGTCATGCGCGATCTCGACGACGTACTCGGATTGGGCGCCGGATATGTAGTTGTGATCCGAGGTGCGGGTTCTCTACTGTCCGAGCAACAGGATCAGTTGGAGTGGTTCCGCGAAACGATGGACTTCTACACCGAAGAATGGGAACCCGTCGTTTTCCGGACCGTCTACCAGTTCGGTGAAGACGACCTGAGCGCCCCCGGTGAAGACCTCGTCGAACTCGACTACCCGGGCACCACGCCACCGCACTGATTTCCACTCGTGAAAAGATCGGAACCATGTCGACCCCTGCAGAACAGAAGCCCACCGCAAAGCCTCGCGTGCTTTCCGGAATCCAGCCGACGTCGGATTCTTTCCACCTCGGCAACTACCTGGGTGCGCTGCAGCAGTGGGTTCCGTTGCAGGACGATTTCGACGCGTTCTACTTCATTCCGGATCTTCACGCCATCACGGTGACGCAGGACCCGAAGGAACTGCGTCGTCGCACCAAGGTTGCGGTGGCTCAACTTCTGGCGCTGGGTATCGATCCCGATCGGGCGACGCTGTTCGTGCAGAGTCAGGTTCCCGAGCACGCGCAGTTGGCGTGGGTCCTGAATTGCATCACCGGTTTCGGTGAAGCCAGCCGTATGACGCAGTTCAAGGACAAGTCCGCCAAGCAAGGCAGCGACAACGCCAGTGTCGGTTTGTTCACGTATCCGGTTCTGATGGCCGCGGACATCCTCCTGTACCGCCCGCAGCGAGTCCCGGTGGGTGAGGATCAGCGCCAGCACCTCGAACTCGCACGCGATCTGGCCGGCCGGTTCAACACCCGCTACGGCAAGGCGTTTGTCGTTCCCGAGCCGCAGATCATCAAGGGCACGGCAAAGATCTACGACCTGCAGGATCCGACCGCCAAGATGAGCAAGTCCGCTGCCAGTGCGGCAGGACTGATCAATCTGCTCGACGATCCGAAGGTGTCGGCGAAGAAGATCAAGTCGGCCGTCACCGACAACGAGCGCGAGATTCGCTTCGACCCGCAGGCCAAGCCGGGCGTCAGCAACCTACTCACCATTCAGTCGGCGCTCTCCGGAGTACCGATCGAGACTCTGGTGGCCGGTTACGAAGGCAAGGGGTACGGCGACCTCAAAACCGATACCGCTGATGTCCTGACCGAGTTCGTCACCCCGCTCAAAGCGAAGGTGGACGGTTACCTCGCCGACGAGGCGGAGCTGGATCGCATCATCGCGGCCGGAGCGCACCGCGCCCGCGAGGTGTCTTCACGCACTCTCGCCGCTGTCTATGACAAGGTCGGATTCCTGGCACCGAAGGGCTGACCGACGCGAATTCGGACTCACGACGCCTGACCGAACATGAGGGGGACGGCAATGGCTGACACGGACGACGACGCACCCAGCTTTCTGGAGAAGCAACGGGCAGCGCGACCTTGGCTCGATCATCTGGTTCGCGCTGCTGGACGGTTCCAAGAGCAAAAGGGCGACTACTACGCTGCGGGAATCACGTACTTCAGCGTTCTGGCACTGATTCCGATCATGATGGTCGCGTTTGCCGTGGCTGGTTTCGTATTGGCCGGGCATCCCGAGTACCTGGAGTCGATTCAGGAGCAGATCACCAAGAGCATTCCTGGCAGCTTGGGTGACACCATCAACACGCTGATCGATTCGGCTATCGATTCGCGCGCCAGCGTCGGAATCTTCGGTCTCCTGGGTGCCGCGTACGCGGGTCTGGGTTGGATGGCAAACGTTCGCGACGCGCTGACGGCCATGTGGGAGAGCAAGCGCGAGCCGAAGGGTTTCGTGCGTACCAAACTCGGTGACGCGGGGGCACTTATCGGTCTCGCCCTCGCCATGGTCGTCTCGCTCGGAATGTCGGCGCTGAGCAGCGGGCCGGTAGCCACTCAGATCGTGAAGTGGCTCAACCTCGAAAACATCACCGGTGTCGGTGTGGGGCTCAGAGTCGTTTCACTGTTGCTCTCACTCCTCGCGACGTGGGCGGTCTTCCTGTGGGTGATCGCCCGGCTACCGCGCGAGCCTGTCACGCTGCGAAGCGCCGCGCAGGCAGCGCTCATCGCCGCGGTTGTGTTCGAGATCTTCAAGCAGGTGGGTGCGATCTACCTCGCTGCCGTCACCGGTGGCCCCGCGGGTGTGGCATTCGGCCCGATCATCGGTTTGCTGGTGTTCGTGTTCACGGCGTCGAGGATGCTGCTTTTCTGCACGGCGTGGGCGGCGACGACAAAGGAAAGTATGGCTTTGGCCTTCGTTCCTCCGCCCGATCCCGCAGTGATCTCGCCGCGCGTGGTTGTCAGCGATGGTGCCTCACCGTCGCGTGCCGTTGCATTGATCGCCACGGGTGCGGTTGCCGGCCTGGGTCTTTCGGGCTTCCTGCGTCGTCGGCCGCGTTAGCGCCGTCGACGGTTGAGGGCGACTGCTCCCGCCACCAGCGCGATCACCACTACTCCACCGACCGCGCCGATGAGGATGCGGTCCGTGGTGTCCGACTCGCTGTCGGTGGCAGTGGGTGCTGCCGAGATCGAGCCTGGTGCAGCGGCAGACGGTGTGCGGGTGACGTCGGGCGTGGCGTCTTCGGTCGATCGGTCCGTCAACGAGCCGACGGTTGTGCTCGCTGGGAGTGCATATCCGTAGTCGAGTAGACGGGCGGCTTGCTCCCACGGACGGATCGGCTTGGCTTCGCCGCCCATCAATGTCACCAGTAGTTTCCGGCCGTTACGCTCCGCGGCACCCACGTACGTGTGGCGCGCGTCGTCGGTGAAGCCGGTCTTGCCGCCCAATGCACCGTCGTAGTTGTAGAGCAACTGATTGTCGTTCGCGAGAGTGAATCCGGGCCGGTCCTGATCGTCGGGAATTGTCGGGTCCTTGGGGAAGCCGGGGAACTCGACGGTCTCGGTATGGATCAGACCGGCGAATGTCGGGTTCTGCAGTGCGGTATGGAATATCACGGCCAGGTCGTACGGTGAGCTGCTCATCCCCGGGCCGTCGAGTCCGGACGGAGTTGCCGTGCGAGTATCGAGGGCGCCGAGGTCGGCGGCGAGGGCATTCATCTTCGACACGGCTGCAGCATCACCGCCGAGTTGACGGGCAAGAGCATGCGCTGCATCGTTCCCCGACGCCATTACCAGACCTTGCATCAGCTGTCGGTTGGTGTACTTACCGCCCTTGCCGATGCCGACGGCACTACCTTCAGCGTCCGCGTCCTCGGCCGTTGCAGTGATTTCGGTGTCGAGATCGAGTTCGTCGAGAGCGACGAGAGCCAACAGCATCTTGATGGTGCTGGCCGGTCGGTAGCGACCGTGCGGGTCTTTGGCGGCGAGGACCTCGCCGGTGTCAGCATCCGCGAGTACCCATCCGGATGCCGCGATGTCGGCCGGGAGCGGGGCAGCGCCGTCTGGGAGCACAACACCACACTCGCCGAGCTTGCCTCCACCGACGGGGCTCTCCGGAATCGGGACAGCAGTCGGGACCGTGGATCCGGGCGCGGGAGCTTCGGAGAGATCGATCGCCGGTGCCGGGCTACTCGTGAAGGGGCAGCTGTCGGTGTTGGGTGTGGTGAACGGCGCCTCGGTGGTGGTCGGCGGCGGCGGGGCCGGTTGGGCGCCGGCGATTCCCGAGCTACCTACGACACCGGAAAACGCAATGCTCCCTGAGAGCACTGTTCCGGCCACTGCCACTGCACACTTTCGACGCCACATCATCGATATACGAGGGTATGCGAACCAGAGTGAACGTCCGAATCGCCACGCAAGCGCGGGGACCGAAAACAGACGATTCGGTTTGTACATCGGTCATAGTGGACGGATGAACTTCGCAGGTACGCGTGGACGCCGGACGCTCGCGGCAATGACGCTCGTCGGAGCGTTGGCCGCTGTCGTCGGATGTTCCGGCGATTCGGAACCGTCGGCCGAGAGCCAAATCTCTGCCGTCGTCGGTCAGAGTTTCGAATTCATGGCCGACAGGGACTGGGAGGCAGTGGACAGCACTCAATGCAGTTCGATGCGCAGCGAGAGTCCGCGAGTCGAAGAGTCGCCGTTCGACGACGCACTTGCCAGTCTGAGACTGGACGGTGTTGAGAACATCGTGGTGAACGGGGATTCGGCGACGGCCAACACTCGCCATTACAGCACCGAGGATCCGTCCGCGATGATGCGCGAGGACATCACATTGATCAAGGAGAACGGCGCCTGGGTTGTGTGCTGACGTCTTCGGATGCTGACGTTGCCGATTGCCGTCGATGAGTTCCCCGACCACGCAGAGTCTGTAACAGTGGGGTAGTCGACTACTCGAATGGCGCACACGCACTGACGACAGGGGATCGGTATGGGCAAGATCGTGGTGACAGAATTCGTGTCTTTGGACATGGTGATGGAAGCGCCCGGTGGTGAACCGGGTTATGCGCACACTGGATGGGTCTTTCCATACCAGGAGGGCGATCAGATGAAGTTCAAACTCGACGAAACCCTCGCCGCGGACGTGCTTCTACTCGGTCGGCGGACGTACGAGAGCTTCGCCGGTGCCTGGCCTGAGCGCGAAGACGACCAGGGCTTTGCGGACAAGATGAACGAGATGCCCAAGTACGTCGTCACGAGTTCGACCGAACCGCTCGAATGGAACAACTCGACGGCGCTCGACGGTCCCATCGAGGAATCCGTTCCGAAGCTGAAGGAGCAGATCGACGGCGAAATCCTGGTCGCGGGAAGTCGGACGCTCGTCCACGCGTTGTTGCTGGCCGGTCTGGTCGACGAGCTGCGACTGATGGTCTTCCCGGTCATTCTCGGGTCCGGCGGGAGAGTGTTCCCCGAATCGGCCGACAAGATCGACCTCGAGTTGAAGGACGATCGTCGGTACGAATCCGGAGTTCAGGTACTGACGTACCACCCTACGGTCGCGTAGACCTCTCGAAAACATCTGTGGCCGAGCCTCTTCGAGAGTCTCGGCCACAGATGTCTTTCCGGCTAACTGTTCTCGGGGAAGCCGAGGTTGATACCGCCGTGGCTGGGGTCGAGCCAGCGACTGGTGACGGCTTTACCCCGCGTGAAGAAATGAACACCTTCGGTCCCGTGTGCGTGGGTGTCGCCGAAGAGGCTGTTCTTCCAGCCGCCGAAGCTGTAGTAGGCCATGGGAACCGGGATGGGGACGTTGATGCCGATCATGCCGACCTCCACCTCGTTCTGGAAGCGTCGGGCAGCGCCGCCGTCGTTGGTGAAAATGGCGGTGCCGTTTCCGTACGGATTGTTGTTGATCAGTTCGAGGGCTTGGTCGTAGGTGTCGACACGCACGACGGACAGGACAGGTCCGAAGATTTCGTCCGTGTAGATCGACATGTCGGTGGTGACGTGGTCGATGAGGGTGGGCCCGAGCCAGAAGCCGTCAGCTCCACCATCGGCCTGAACTGTGCGTCCGTCGACCACGATGGTGGCGCCGTCCTTCTCACCTGCATCGACGTAGGAGGCGACCTTGTCGCGGTGGGCCTGGGTGACAAGCGGACCCATGTCGGAGTTCTTGGTGCCGTCGCCGGTGACGAGGGGAGTGGTGCGTTCGACGATCTTGGCCACGAGTTCATCTGCAATGTCGCCGACCGCTACGAGGGCGGAGATTGCCATGCAGCGTTCGCCGGCGGAACCGAATCCCGCGTTGACCATTGCGTCGGCGGCGAGGTCGAGGTCTGCGTCCGGTAGAACGATCGCGTGATTCTTGGCGCCGCCGAGTGCTTGGACGCGTTTGCCGTTGGCGGTGCCGGTGGCATAGACGTACTGGGCGATAGGGGTGGAACCGACAAACGAAATCGCTTTGACTGCTTTGTTTTCCAGGAGCTCGTCCACGGCGAGTTTGTCACCTTGGAGGACGTTGAAGACGCCGGGAGGCAGACCGGCTTCGGCCCAGAGTTCGGCGAGCCAGATAGCGGCAGTGGGGTCCTTCTCCGAGGGCTTGAGAATCACGGTGTTCCCGGCGGCGATGGCGACCGGGAAGAACCACATGGGGACCATCGCGGGAAAGTTGAAGGGGGAGATGATGCCGACGGGGCCGAGGGGTTGGCGGATGGAGTAGACGTCGACCTTGGTCGAGGCGTTCTCGGTGTATCCGCCTTTGAGGAGATGCGGTATTCCGCAAGCGAATTCGACCACTTCCTGCCCGCGGCTGATTTCGCCGAGGGCGTCGGAGAGAACCTTGCCGTGCTCGGCTGTGATGATCTCGGCGAGTTCACCTTTGCGAGCATTGAGGAGTTCGCGAAAGCTGAACAGTATCTGTGTGCGCCGGGCCAATGAGGTGTCACGCCAGGCGGGGAAGGCTGCGGCAGCCGCGTCGATGACGGTGCGGGCGTCCTCGAGGTTCGCCAGGGCCAGTCGGCCGGTGATCTGTCCGGTGGCGGGGTTGGTGACGGGGGCGGTGTCCTCGGACGTTCCGGCGAACGGCTTGCCGTCCAACCAGTGCGCGATGACACGAGTATCAGTGCTGGTCATGGTATTTCCTAGTGGTCTGGTGACTCAGGAGTTCGGGGAGGTGTACTTGGCGACGTAGTCGTTCATCGTCTCGCGCTGGTATCGGGAAACCTCGTGCGCGTTTTCGTTCTCGGCGAAGACGCTCGACACCATCACGGTGTTCTCACGTTCGTAGAAGCCGAGTTTTCCCAGGCCTCCGAAGAATTCGTCCCAGTTGACGTCTCCGTCACCGATCTTGAGATGTTGATGCACTCGAACGGCGTTGCCTGGCGGGTTGGTGATGTAGCGCAGTCCGTGGGAACGGTGATGGTCCATGGTGTCCGCCACATGAACGAGTCGGACCATGTCGCCGGCGGCCTCCATGATAGCGGGAAGGTTCCCACCCATATGGAATTGGTGGCACGCCACGATCACCATGCCGAGGTTCTTGGAGTTCACGCCGCGGATCGTGCGGATCGCGGCAAGTCCGTCTTCGACAAAATCGTCCGGGTGTGGATCGATCAGGACGTCGATTCCCTCGCGCTCGATGATCGGAACCAGTTCCTCCATCGAACGATAGAACGCACGCTCGGACTCTTCGGCTTTTTCGGGGCGGCCGGAGAATTCGGTGTTCATGACGTTGACGCCGAGGTCGACGGTGATCTGGATGGCCCGTTTCCAGTACCGCACTGCTGCTTCGCGGGCGTCCTCGTCCGGGCCGGACCAGCGAAGGACCGGTAGCACCGAAGCGATGCAGACTCCCGCACTCGCGCAAGCCTTCCGGAATTTGGCAACGAGTGCGTCGTCAGCTTTCGGGTGATTGAAGAACGGGATCATGTCGACGTGCGGTGTGAGTTGCAGGTACTCGTACCCGAGATCGGCAACAACCTGAGGAAGCTCGAGCAGTGAGTAATCGTGGTGGAACGGTGTGGGATCGAGCGCGACCTTCATCGTTTACGCTCCGGCTACCGAGGTTCGCGGAACCATGTCGACAACGACGCACTGACCCGACTCCAGAGACTTCACACCGGCGGCGCAGACCGCGGCCGCGGCGTAGCCGTCCCAGGCGCCGGGGCCGTCGATGTAGTGACCGGTGTCGGCGCCGGTCTTGGCGGCCTTGATCCAGCGGGCAAACTCGGTGTCGTACGCCTGCCCGAAGCGTTCGCGGAATCCTGGGGTGATCTGCCCACCCCAGTTGCCGGGCTTGCTCTTTCGGATCAGCCCCACGTCGAGTCCGATCATCGCGCTGCCGAGTTCGCCGACAACCTCGGTGCGCACCTCGTAGGCGACGCCGGTGGTGACAAAAACCTCGGCATCGACGTGCCTACCGGATTCGGTCTCGAAGATCGCGATCTGCGGGTCCTGAATACCCGCGGGAGCCAGCGAATTCGCGGCCGGTCGGATGATCTGGACGGAGGTGATTTCTTCGTCGAGCAGAAAACGTGTCACGTCGACCTCGTGGACGAGTGAGTCCTTGACGATCATCGCGCTGTCGAAACCCTTCGGAACCGCAGGATTACGATGCGCACAGTGCACCACGAGCGGGCGACCGAGATCGCCACTGTCGATCAAATCCTTGAGCTGGGTGTATTCGTGGTCGAATCGCCGCATGAAGCCGACCTGGATCAGCTTCTTGCCCAGCGCTGCTTCGGCTTTCACGATCGCGAGCGAACTGTCCACGTCGGTGGTCAGCGGCTTTTCGCAGAGAACAGGCTTGCCCGCTTCGAGGCAGGCAAGAACCTGCTTCTCATGGGTCGGGCCCGGGGTTGCGAGAACAACGGCGTCGACGTCTTCGGCTGCGATGGCATCGAACGGGTCGACGACGACGCGCGCCCCTGGCGTCAGTGCTGCGATTTCCTCGGCGCGGGCCAGCGAGTAGTCGTTGACGACGGTGACGCGGGCACCGCCGATCTTGTTGGTGATGCGGCCGACGTGATCGGCCCCCATGATGCCGACGCCGAGCACTGCGATCCTGAGATCCTGGTTGTCAGACATGCGGTGGTACTCCTCGATTGTGTTGCTCAGCTGAAACGGACGGCGGGGACGCCACAGGTGGACAGGTACTTCTGGGTGCGCGCTGCGATGGGCAGCGGTGTGTCGGGATGGCAGGGATACATGTCCTGCTCGACGATCGCGAACACGTCGATGCCGAGTTTCTCGATGGCCTCCAGAAGCGGTGGCATGTCGGGGATTCCGCGCGGCGGTTCGATCATGGCACCGAGTTTGACGGCCTCACCGAACGGCAGGTCCTCCGCCTCAACCTTGGCGACGATCGCCGGATCCACCTGCTTGAGGTGTAGGTACCCGATGCGCTCCGGATGTTTGTCGATAATTGCGAGATTGTCGCCGCCGCAGTAGCTGATGTGGCCGGTGTCGAGACACAGATTCACGAAACGCTCGTCGGTCCCTTCGAGGAACTTGTAGACGTTGTCCTCGATGTCGACGTGACTGTCGGCATGAGGGTGGTATTGCGCCATGACGCCGTACTCCTCGAGCATTGCCTTCCCGAGAGCGTTCATGCCGTCGGTTTTCTTACGCCACTGCTCGGGCGTCAGATTGCGGTCTTCGAGTACCGCTCCGGTGGAAGGGTCGCGCCACATCTCAGGGATGACCACCACGTGCTTGCCGCCGACGGCTGCGGTCAACTTGGCGACGTCCTTGATCTGATTCCAGACGGCATCCCAGGAATCGTCCTGATGCAGGTGTTCGAAAACGGTACCGGCCGAAAGCTTCAGGCCGCGGGCACCGAGTTCGTCCGTCAACTTGGCTGGATCGGTCGGAAGGTATCCGAACGGGCCGAGTTCGATCCATTCGTATCCCGACGCGGATACCTCGTCGAGGAATCGTGTGTAAGGGGTCTGCTGTGGATCGTCCGGAAACCACACGCCCCAGGAGTCGGGGGCTGATCCGACGCGAATCGCGCTCATGTCTAGATTCCTTTCGCGGGCAAGCTTTATGGGGTGTGGTTGTGCGGAATTTTCATTCGGATGGACGAAGATACGATCGCTGTATCTTCTTCCAGGACTCGTACGTTGTCCGTGCTTTCTTGGTGGACTCCAGTTCGGAGGTGGCCGATACCGGTACATCCCACCAGGATTCGCTGTCCGGGGCGCCGATCAGCGGATCGGTTTCGACGTGGATGACCGTACTGGTCTCGCTTGCTTTGGCAACCTTGATCGCGTCGGCGAACTCGGCAGCGGTGTTGGCGCGGATGACGTCGACACCGAGGCTGGCGGCGTTCGCGGCCAAATCGACCGGGAGAACCCCTCCGTCGAGACGTCCGTCATTCGAGCGGTAGCGGTACTGCGTGCCGAAGCGCTGGGAACCGAGCGATTCGGACAGCGAACCGATGGAGGCAAATCCGTGATTTTGCACCAAAATGACGATGACCTTGAGGCGTTCCTGCACGGCGGTGACCAATTCGGTGGCCATCATCAGATAGGAACCGTCGCCGACCATGACGAACACGTCGCGATCGGGACAAGCCATCCGGACGCCCAGACCACCGGCAACTTCGTATCCCATGCAGGAGTATCCGTATTCGACGTGATAGCCCTTCGAATCGCGAGTACGCCACAGCTTGTGGAGGTCACCGGGCATGGACCCGGCAGCGCACACCACGACGTCACGTGGATCGGACAGAGTGTTGACCAGACCGATCACCTGATTCTGATTCAGCGACCCGTCGGCTGCAGGCTCGGCCGGGTTGTAGACCGATTCGACGACAGCATCCCAATCGCGAGCGAGTTCACCGATCCTGGACGCGTACTCGTCGTCCACCCGGTAGTCGCTCAGCGCGAGCGCCAGGGCGTCGAGAGCCTCACGCGCATCGGCCACCACACTGACACCGCCCTGCTTCACGGAATCCAGTGAAGCGACGTTGATGTTGACGAAGCGAACGTCTGGATTGGTGAAGGCGGTGCGGGATGCGCTCGTGAAATCGCTGTACCGCGTACCGATTCCGATGACGACGTCCGCATCGGTGGCCAGAGCGTTTGCAGCGGTGGTGCCAGTGGACCCCACTGCTCCGACGGATTGTGGATGGTCGTATTCCAAGGAACCCTTGCCGGCCTGGCTCTGCCCCACGGGGATTCCGGTCTGCGCGCAGAACGCTGCCAGAGAGTCCGTGGCCTGGCTGTAGATGACGCCGCCGCCCGCGACGATCAGCGGCTTGCGAGCCGAACGGATGATCGCGGCGGCGCGTTCGATCACCGATCTCTCGGGGAGCGGACGGGCCACGTGCCAGACTCGTTCGGCGAAGAACGACTCTGGCCAGTCGAAAGCCTCGGCCTGTACGTCCTGCGGGATGGCGATGGTGACTGCGCCGGTCTCGACGGGGTCGGTGAGAACTCGCACGCCGGCCAGCAGAGCACTCGGCAACTGTTCCGGGCGCCATACCCGATCGAAGTATCGCGAGACCGGTTTGAAAGCGTCGTTGACTGTGACGTCACCGCTCGACGGGAGTTCGAGTTCCTGCAGGACCGGGGCACTGGCTCGGGTCGCGAAAGTGTCTGCGGGCAGAAGTAATACAGGTAGACGGTTGATGGTGGCCAGTGCCGCGCCGGTGATCATGTTGGTGGCGCCCGGGCCGACGCTGGACGAGACCGCCCACGTCTGCAGGCGGTCCTTCATGCGGGCGTGGGCGACTGCCGAGTGCACCATCGCCTGCTCGTTGCGTCCGAGCACGTAGGGGAGCGTCGGCTCACGGCCGGCGTCGAGATCCTGGATCTCGGCCTGCAAGAGTGCCTGCCCCAATCCGGCGACGTTCCCGTGCCCGAAGATTCCGAAGCAGCCGGCAAACAGCTTGGTGCGCTGGCCGTCGCGTTCGGTGTACTGGTTGGCGAGGAAGCGGACGACAGCTTGAGAAACGGTGAGGTGAACGGTCGGCTCGTCGCGAGGTAGACGATTGCCGGTTGCGTTGTTGGTGGGTGCCACAGCTTTCACTTCCGTCAGTTGTGGGACTGCAACGGCAGTCGAGGGTCGATGTCCTGGTGATCCCAGCTTCCGCGCAGCCAGGTGTGTTGCGGATCGTCACAGATGTTCCACGCCCGGATCTCGCCCGAACCTGCCATGACGTTGAGGTAGTACATGTGGTGCCCCGGCGCTGCGATGGACGGGCCGTGATAGCCGTGCGGTACGAGGACGACGTCGCCTGAGCGGACTTCCTCGAGCACCTCGATAGGTCTCTCGGCGGTTCCGTACACGCGGTGGTAGCCGAATCCTTCGGTGCCGGTCGGGCTTCGGTCGATCTCGAAGTAATAGATCTCTTCCAAGGCAGATTCGACGTCGCTGTTCTCGTCGTGTTTGTGGCTGGGATACGACGACCAGTTCCCGCCGGGGGTGATGACCTCACACGCGATGATGGAGTCGGCCTCGAAGGTGTCTGCGGTGGCGAAGTTGTGAACCTGTCGGCTGCAGTTCCCGGCACCGCGGAGCTCGACCGCAACTCCTGATGCGGGACCGTAGCGATGGGGGAGCTTGGCGCCGGCGCGGGCTCCGCACAGAGCGAAGCGGCCCCCGTCAGCGCTGCTGACCGAGTAGTCGGCGTCGCGTCCTACGTACGCGAAATCGCTTGGACCGTCGAAAACCGATGCGCGGCCAGTCAGGGGAATCTCCATCCCCTCGGCAACAACCACAGCCGAACCCGCCAGTGGAACGACGATGATCTCGTTCTCGCCGGACTGCAGGTGGACGTTCGCACCGGGGGCGAGTTGGAGTGTCCACAAGCTGGATTCGGTCCACCCGGCGGACTCCGGCGTGACCACTGTCGTGAAATCACCGTCGGCGGACGATCCGGCGGGGACGTAGTACTTGCTGAACATCTTGCTCCTGCCAGGTCGGTTCTAGTGGACGAGTTTGACGGCGGTGTCGACGGCCGCGGTCACGTCACCGTCGGGTGGGTAGAGCAGCGCGCGCCCGACTATCAATCCGCGCACGGACGGCAACTGAAGGGCAGCATCCCACTTTGCGTACGTTTCTTCCGGCGCGATCTGCGGGTCGCCGCCCAACAGGAGCGTCGGGAGAGTCGTCGCATCCATGACCCGTTCCATCTCGTCGACGACTGGCAACTTCATCCACGTATACGCCGAGGTGGAGCCGAGGCCCTGGGAGATATGGATGGACTTGATGACGGCGTCGGGGCTGAGATCGTTGACCACCTTGCCGTTTACGCGACTGGAGAGGAACGGCTCGAGCATCGCGATCAGCCCGGCCGCGGCGAGTTCGTCCACGGCTTCGGCACATGCCGTCATGGTGGGCAGAGTGCCCGCGTCGTCGAGTGCGATGCGCAGCAGCATCTTTCCGCCGTTCATGCCGAACTTTGCGGTGCCGGCCGCGGTGTAACCCGTCATGCGGTCGTCGAGTTCGAAGCTTGCGCCTGCCAGGCCGCCGCGGTTCATCGACGAGAAGACGACCTTGTCGTCGAGGGCGCCGAGGAGGAGCAGATCGTCGAGAATGTCCGCAGTACCGAGAACGCCGTCGACTCCAGGATTGTCGAGAGCAGTGCGCAAGCGATCCAGCAGATCGGTACGACTGTTCATCGCTGTCGGCTTGCCGCCGACAGACAGCGCCCCACGCGCCGGATGATCGGCAGCGACGATCATGAGCCGGCCGTTGCCTCGAACAGTGGCGCGAGGAGTTCGTGCAGCCCAAGCCTTTTCGATGATCTGCGGATCGCTCGCACGCAGTTCCGTCACTTCGGCGTAGGTGGTGGCGAGGGGGCGGGCGGCGAGCTTGTCAGACATTGACTGCCTCCGTGGCTGTGGCTTCGGCGAGATCGTGGACTTCTTCGGCGGTCGGCATCGCAGTGGAGCATTCGAGTCGAGATGCGACTATCGCGCCGGCCGCGTTGGCGTAGCGCAGTACCTTCTCCAGCGGCCACCCGGCCAACAGTCCGTGGCACAGTGATCCGCCGAAGCTGTCGCCTGCTCCCAGCCCGTTGACCACGTCGACGGTGTTGGGCGGCACGGTGATCGACTGCTTTCGCGTTTTGCCGAGTACACCCTTCGGGCCCTGCTTCACGATGGCCAGTTCGACTCCGAGGTCGAGAAGCGCGTCCGCAGCCTTGTTCGGGTTGGTCTCACCGACAGCGATTTCGCACTCTTCACGGTTCCCCACGGCTACCGTCACGTGTGCGAGGGCGCGCTGTACCTGCGTGGTCGCGTCCTGCCGCGTCGACCAGAACATCGGGCGGTAGTCCAGGTCCAGAACGGTGAGCGGGCGCCGTTCGCGGGCTTCCCAAGCGGAGAAGTGTGCGCTGCGGCTCGGTTCTTCGGACAGCCCCGTCACAGTCGACCAGTACAGCGAGGCTGTTCGAACGGCGTCGAGGTCGATGTCTTGCGGGGTGATCCGAAGATCAGGTGCATGCGGCTTGCGATAGAAGTACAGAGGAAAGTCGTCCGGGGGGAAGATCTCGCAGAACGTCACCGGTGTCGGATACTCCGAATTGGTGACGACAAACCTGTTGTCGACACCGAGACGTGCCAATTCGCGTGTGACGAACTTCCCGAAGGGGTCGTTGCCGACGCCGGAGATCAATGCTGCTCGCCGACCGAGGCGCGCGGCCGCCACCGAGACATTGGCTGCGCTGCCGCCGAGGAACTTGCCGAACGTCTCGACGTCCTCGAGTCCGACACCGGTCTGAAGTGGGTAGATGTCCACACCTGATCGGCCGATGGCAAGCACGTCGAAGGGTGCGTCAGGGATGTGTGACCCGCTCTGGTGAGTGTTGATGCTTGTCAAAACTGACTCCCGAGAGTTCGTGGTGGGTTGCCCACGTGGGGCACCGATGTATGACTGAAACTGTGCGCCGCGACACAGCGATTGTCAATAGTTTGTCTGGACATTATGACTTGCGGTCAAGTGAATGTTAGTGTTCGCATACACTGCCGAGAGAAGTAGCGTCGATACGGCGCCTTCCCAAGTCGGAGATCGGAGTTGACCGTGGTCGCAGCACTCGCCGTCGAGTTGGACCGCTCGAGCCCGGTGCCGCTGTATTTTCAGCTGGCCCAGGCAATCGAGGGCGCTATTCTCGGTGGCGACCTTGCCCCAGGCGATCGCTTCGAGAACGAACTTGCGTTGGCCAAACGGCTCAATCTCTCGCGTCCGACCACACGGCGCGCGATCCAGGAATTGGTGGACAAGGGCTTACTTGTTCGCAAGCGGGGTGTCGGAACTCAGGTGGTGCAGAGTCCGGTGCACCGTCCTGTCGAGCTCACCAGCCTGTTCGACGACCTGGCGAGGGCAGGCCAGGCTCCGACGACCAAACTCCTCGAGTTCACGGTGGGAGTCCCCGGCGAGGACGTTGCCGCGGAACTCAACCTCGAACCTGACGCCGAAGTTGCCACCATCAGGCGTCTGCGGAGCACCAACGGCGAACCACTGGCAGTGATGACCAATTACATTCCGGTGGACATCGCACCCGATCCCGAGGAGTTGGAGACGCAGGGGCTCTACCAGACCTTGCGAACTCGCGGCGTGCACATCCGTGTGGCGCGGCAGCGAATCGGCGCTCGGGCGGCGACTCGCGAAGAAGCAGGATTGCTCGACGAGAAAGTGGGTGCTGCCCTCTTGACCATGAGCCGCACTGCATTTGACGATTCAGGTAGTGCCGTCGAGTACGGCAGCCACTGCTACCGAGCGTCGCGTTACTACTTCGACACCACTGTGGTCGACCGCTAGATCTCGATCCCGGTGACACGAGTACCCGCCTGACTGAGTCAGTGGGGGGTGATTCGTGAACCCAGAATTTCTGCGATCCTTCGATCATTTGACCCGAACGGAGCCTCATGACAGGCATTTCTGTAGCAGTTGCCGGATTCGGATGGATGGGCCGCGTACACACGCAGGCGTATCTGCGTTTGCGGCAGCACTATCCCCAGCTTCCCGTGATCCGCCTCGCTGCCGTCGCCGACGAAGTGCCGGGCCGAGGGGAGGAAGCAGCGGACCAATTCGGTTTCGACGCTTTCACCCAGGACTGGCGCGATATCGCAGCCGATCCGGCGATCGACGCAGTGAGCATCACGACCCCGAACTTCTTGCACCGTGAAATCGGCGTCGCAATGGCAGAGGCCGGCAAACACATCTGGATCGAGAAGCCCGTCGGGTTGTCCACGGAAGACGCGAAAGCTGTTGCAGCAGCTGTCTCGAAGGCCGGTGTGCAGTCGAGCGTCGGCTTCAATTATCGAAATGCGCCGGCCGTGGCTCTGGCAAAAAGCCTGATCGAGTCGGGGGAGCTAGGCACGATCACTCATTCGCGTTTTCGCTTCCTCAGCGACTACGCGGCGCACCCCGAAGGCGCTTTGAGCTGGCGGTACGAGCGTGAGCGCGGCGGCGCCGGCGTCCTGGGTGACTTGGCTTCGCACGGTATCGATCTCATCCGTCATCTCCTCGGCGACGTCCACGCCCTCGTTGCGGATACTGCCATCTTCATCCCGGAGCGGGCGCGTCCGTCCGCCGCAACCAGTGGACATGCCCGCGCCAGCGGCGGAGAGATGGGGGCTGTCGAGAACGAGGACTTCGTCAGCGCACTGCTGCGGCTCGGTTCGGGTGGCCGCTGCACCCTCGAAGCTTGCCGCGTCGCCGTGGGAGAGCAGAACAATTACGGATTCGAGATTCACGGCACGAAGGGCGCCGTGTTCTGGGACTACCGCCGGATGGGTGAACTGGGCACCAGCCTCGGCTCGAAGTACCAGGACCAATCCGTCACGACGGTTTTGGTCGGCCCAGAGTCGGGTGAGTTCGGCCGCTTCCAGCCCGGCGCGGCCAACGCGATGGGCTACGACGACCTGAAAGTGATCGAGGCTCGCAATTTCATCTCCTCGATCGTGGACGGAGCGCCGCAGGGCGCGACCATCGCTGATGCAGTCGCGTCGGCGCAGGCTCTGGACGCGATGGTCGCCTCGGTGTCCTCCGGCGGTTGGATCACTCTCGGCTGATCGACAGCGTCTCCGAAAGGCTCTGGTGCAGTGACATTTCCCCGCGGGCTGGCGCTGCTCGTGGCAGCAGCGCTGTTCATGGAGATACTCGACGCGACGATTCTCACAACGGCGCTGCCGTCGATCGCCGAATCCTTCGGAGTCGCTGCCGTCGACGTCAATGTCGCCGTTTCTTCGTATCTCTTGGTGTTGGCAGTCTTGATTCCGGCGAGCGGATGGATGGCCGACAGATTCGGAACGCGGCGTGTCTTCATCCTCGCCATAGCCGTTTTCACTGTGGCATCGGTGGGATGTGCACTCAGTACGTCCCTCCCGATGCTGGTGGGAATGCGCGCATTACAAGGGGTAGGCGGCGCCATGATGGTACCGGTGGGGCGGCTCGCAGTATTGCGGGTGACGTCGAAGGCGGAACTGGTACGGGCAATCGCCTACCTGACGTGGCCGGCGCTCACAGCGCCGGTTCTCGCGCCCGCTCTGGGTGGAGCCATCGTGTCGATCGCGTCGTGGCGCTGGATATTCCTGATCAACGTCCCGATCGGGATCGTCGGGTTTCTCCTTGCATTGCGCATGGTGCCTGAAATTCGGGCAGCGCAGAAACGAAGCCTCGACTGGCTGGGCCTGGTGGCGATCGGAGCGGGCGTCGCCGTGCTCGTTGTGGCACTCGACAGCGTGCACAGTTCCGGGACCGATTGGATTCGAGTGGGCCTCGGGATCGTTGTGTCTCTGATCTTGTTGACCTTGGCCGTCATTCACCTCCTCCGGTCGGATCACCCGCTCATTGCGCTCGGGGTCCTGCGGCTCCGATCCTTTCGGATTGTCGCGTCGAGCGGCTCGCTGTACCGGCTCGTGATCATGGGTGTGCCGTTTGTGCTGCCGCTGTTGTTCCAAGTGGGATTCGGAATGTCGGCGTTCAAGGCCGGTCTGCTGGTGATGGCTCTGTTCGCGGGGAATATCGCCATCAAACCGCTCACCACGCCGCTCATGCGCAGGTTCGGGATCAGGCGAGTTCTGGTGGGAAACGGCGTTCTGTCGGTGGTGTGCTTCGGTGCGCTGGCGCTGATTTCGTCGTCGACACCGGACGGAGTTGTCGTTGTCGCGCTGTTCGTCAGTGGCGCGCTGCGATCAGTCGGGTTCACCGCGTACAACAGCTTGGCGTTCGCCGAGGTCGACTCGGGGGAGCTGACCGATGCCAATACCTTGCACGCAACCCTGCAGGAGCTGGCGGCCGGTCTGGGTATTGCGCTGTCCGCGTTGGTGATCACGCTCTGCACGCCGCTGGCGGAGTCCGGCGATCTTGGCGGAGGAGCGCCGTTTTCGCTGACACTGGGTGTTCTCGGGCTCATGCTGGTGCCGACGGTGATCGAGAGTTGGCGGCTCCCGCACGGTACAGGCGCTGCGGTGTTGGCGCGCCGATGAAGAGGGGCCTCCCGCCACTTTCATCATAACGCGGGACCTGGGGCTTGCGGCAAGGCCCGGGTGATGGTGCAGACTCGGCTGCTGCGAGCAAGCAAATGCCTTGCCCGGAGGAGGGGTTTGCATGAGTGACGTCATCATCGTCGGTGCCGGACCAACCGGATTGATGCTGGCAGGCGAGCTCCGGCTACATGGCGTCGACGTCGTTGTCATTGACAAGGACGAGGAGCCGACCCGGTTCGTCCGTGCCCTCGGCATTCACGTCCGCAGCATCGAAATCATGGAACAGCGCGGGTTGCTGGACAAGTTCCTCGCGCACGGACGCAAGTACCCGCTCGGCGGATTCTTCGCGGGGATCAGCAAGCCGGCACCCGCTCACCTCGATACTGCGCACGGATACGTACTGGGCATACCTCAGCCCGAGATCGACAGGATTCTTGCCGAACACGCCACCGACGTCGGCGCGGACATTCAGCGAGGGAAGCGCGTCGTCGCAATCCGTCAAGACAGTGACAACGTCACAGCGGAATTGTCGGACGGCACAACACTTCATGCGCGTTACCTCGTAGGCTGCGACGGTGGGCGTAGCACCGTTCGGAAGCTGATCGACGTCGGGTTTCCCGGCGAGCCGTCGAGCGCCGACACGCTGATCGGCGAAATGGACGTGACCATGCCGGCTGATGAAATGGCCGCCGTTGTCGCCGAAATCCGGGAAACGCACAAACGATTCGGAGTCGGTCCCGCCGGCAATGGTGCTTTTCGCGTCGTGGTACCAGCGGCCGAAGTTGCCGACGGTCGCGCGGTTCCGACCACCCTCGACGACATCAAGCAGCAGCTACTGGCCATCGCCGGTACCGACTTCGGTGTGCACTCGCCGCGGTGGCTCTCGCGCTTCGGCGACGCCACCCGATTGGCGGAGCACTACCGCCGTGACCGGGTTTTCCTCGCCGGCGATGCCGCTCACATCCACCCACCGATGGGCGGGCAAGGCCTCAATCTCGGTGTCCAAGACGCCTTCAACCTGGGCTGGAAGCTCGCCGCAGAGATCAACGGCTGGGCACCGGAGAGCCTGCTCGACACTTACGAATCGGAACGGCGTCCGGTGGCTGCCGACGTTCTCGATAACACGCGCGCGCAGGCGGAGCTGATCTCCACCGCGGCCGGTCCACAAGCCGTGCGACGCTTGATCTCCGAGCTGATGGACTTCGAAGACGTCAAGCGTTATCTGACCGAGAAGATCACTGCGATCTCGATTCGCTACGACTTCGGCGAAGGCGACGACCTACTCGGTCGGCGGCTGCGGAACATCGCGTTGACGCGCGGCAACCTCTATGACCTGATGCGATCCGGCCGCGGACTTCTTCTCGACCAGGGTAGCCAACTGGCGGTAGATGGTTGGAGCGATCGAGTCGACCACGTGGTCGATACCAGCACCGAATTGGACGCACCGGCTGTCCTGCTTCGGCCGGACGGTCACGTGGCATGGGTCGGGGATACGCAGGCGGAGTTGGATACTCAGCTGTCCAAGTGGTTCGGCCGGCCAACGGCGTAGGGCTATCTGGTTCCACCTCTAAGCCGACTGGTCGCTTAACACGCCGGCCAATGGGCTGTGTATTGATCCGATACTTCGTCGTGGTCGCGATAGAGCTGTTTGCGTTTGCGCGTTGGAAGTCGGTCGCCGAAGACAATGCCGTTGATGTGGTCAGTTTCGTGTTGGAAGCAGCGCCCGAGGGTGCCACCTGCAGTGATTTCGATCGGGTTGCCGTATTGATCGTTTCCGCGACAGGTGGAGAAGTCGGGTCGTGCGAGGTCTGTGTAGGCACCGGGTAGGGACAGACAGCCTTCGCAGTAGTCGACCAGCTGCCGGTCGACTCCTTCAGGAAGGTCAACGACCGGGTTGCAGACGACGCCGGTGCGTTGCGTCCCTACCTCGTCAGTGCAGTCGTAGATGAACACCGCGAGGTCGACGCCGATCTGTTGAGCTGCGAGTCCTGCGCCGTGTGCGGCGGTGTTGGTAGCGAACATGTCTGCCAGCAGATCTTGGAGATCGCTGCCGAATTCAGTCACTGGCCGAGCTGGCGCATGAAGGACAGGGGTGCCCCAGCGAATGATCGGTTGCGCGGTACCTAGGCGGAGAAGTTCGGAGACAGGCATGAGGTTCATGTTCCGCTCTGCTCCTGCCCAACGCAACGAGAGTGTTTGCGTTCGGCCGCTATGCACCTCACTGCCGTGCAGCGCCGGTTTACTCTCCCGCGTCGCGCGGACCGCTGTCTGAACATTGGATCTGGTGCAACTTTCAGTCAGTGTGCTTGGCTGTCCCTTCGCCTCCGCGCTGTCGAGCCCTACCGGGATTGATGTGGAGCCGAACACCCTCGTAGGCGACTGTGTACGGCACACCGTCGTCGTTGTCCGGGTCGCCGGAGTCCGCAGGATCCGGAAGTTCCGCGTTCTGTTCGATGACAGTCTGTGCTCGCGCCGCACCGGGATCGAACATCTCCTGAAACGGCCCGACGAACGACCCCCCAAGCCCGCGGCGCCTTGCCCGAACAGCCGCCCACCCGAACACCGCCAACGGGCCGATCATGGCGAACAGCACTAACAAGTCCCACCCCATGCCACGAGCGTACCGACTGACCGGCATTGGGCGGTCCAAGTCTCGTCAGCGCTGTCGTCCCTCAGGCCATTCGTCTCTCGGACTGTGCCTTCAGCAACTCGGCCAGATGGTCAGGCGAGATCCGCTCGCGAACCGCCTCCATCACTAGTTCGGCCTGCGTCTGAGGCGCGAGGCCGTCGATCGGTTGGTCTCGGTCCAGATTGGTCGGGAAGGCGTAGCCCTCAGCGGAAGCGGCGACGGCACAGCGAACGGACTCGTCGGAACCTGCTTCGCTGAGGGCGAGCAGTGCCGGATAGATCGCGTTGACGAGCGCCTCCCGGTCAATGGTTCCGAGGGCGCGACCGAAGGCTGACGACACCTGAAGAAGATTTGCCATGCGCAGGACGTTGGCGGATTTGTTGTGGCCGGCGGCGTGGAACAGTGCAGGGTTGAAGAAGACGGCATCTCCCTTCTCCAAAGGTAATTGGACGTAATTGGCCTCGAAGAACTCCTTGAACTCGGGACGCTCGAACGCGAGGTATCCGGATTCGAATTGTTGGGAGTACGGCAGATATTTTGTCGGGCCCGTCTCGACCGGCATGTCCACATGGGCGACTGCACCTTGCAAGGTGAGGGCGGGGGTCAAGCGATGAACGTGCGCCCGGAACTTCGCAGCGACGTCGCTCGACATGAAACCGAGGTGGTAGTCGCGATGTGGATTCTGTGCGGCGCCACCGGGATTGACGACGTTGACGTCCGACGTCACCTGATACATGGGGCCGAGCCAGGCTTCCGAAGCTAAAGCGACAATGCTGTTTGCGTAGTAGTCGACGTAAGCCTTGGGATCTTCGAGCGCCAACTTCAGTTGTGCTCCCCAGATCCGGTCATTTGCTCCGGGTTTGGCGAAGTGATCCCCGGAGGTCACGCCGGATTCGTGTTGGCGCGCAATGAGTTCACGAAAGACTGCACTGGCGCGATCCAATACCTCCGCGTCGAATGCGCCTTGGAAGACCGTGATGCCGGGCCCGGTGAGTAACGCACGGGCGATCTCGTCCTGAATCTCCGCGCGGATTTCAGGATTCGACGATTGCTCGACCAATGCCTTCGAGTCGTACAAGAGAACCCCGTCGGCCACAGAATCGGCGTACGGGTAATCGGCGAGGTCTGTCTCGTGTGCGACCAAAGCGGCGAAGTCTTCGATGTTGCAGTTTTGCCGGTGCAACCTACCCGCGGACGGCACGGTGTGGTCGGTCAGTGCTGGAGTCATTCGGGGACCTTTCCTGCAGTGTTCAAGATGCGCTGTGACTCAAACACTGCCAAGGAAAAGCCATCGAAACTACCCCTGAAATCCATCAAAAAGACCTCGAGAAACGTCCCCTATGGATTCGACCGAGACAGTTTCTCCTTCGGAGTGCATCGACTTGATCACTGCCGCAGCCACGAGGTTTGCCTGCAGTCCGTCGGCTGCTGTGGCCAACGTCGACGGTCTACCGGTGCTCAACGCGTCGATCCACTCGTGAAGTTGGCGCCGATACGACTCGGCAAAACGCGGAATCCAATCCGCCGCATAGCCGTACGAGTGTGAGCGGTCCGTGTCGGTGTGAATGACCACGGGTTCGGCGAGGCGAGCCGAGCCGATTTCGCCGACGACCTCGCACCGAGTGTCGTAGCCGTACCGCGCGTTCAGAAAGATCTCGACCGTGGTGAGAACGCCGTCGGCGGTGCGAAGCATGATCACTTGCGGATCCTGGCGATCGGTCACGAGTGAGCTGGAGCGCCCGCAGTGCCAACTGGCCGCAACGACGGGGGAGTTCAGGATCCACGGCACGATGTCGAGTTCGTGAATCGCGGAGTTGGTCACCGTGGATTCCGAACGGCCGCCTGGGTAGGTGCTGACTGTTCGACTCGAGCAGTGCACGATCAGTGGGTCTCCGATACGGCCGGAATGTGTTTCGGCCTTCAGCGCTACGTATCCCGGATCGAACCGACGCATGAAGCCGACGCTCACCAGAGGGCTTTCGGGGTTCTCGGCTGCAACAACGCGTCGGCAATCCTGCGCTGTCACTGCAAGAGGCTTCTCGCACAGAACCGGTTTTCCGGCTTCGATCGCAGCAAGGGAGAGGTCGGCATGCGTCGAATCGTGGGAAGCGATGACTACGGCATCCACGTCGGCGTCGTTGATCAGTTCCAAGGGATCGGTCACCCACCGTGCTCCGACTGCCGACGCAACCGACACTGCCCGGTCCTGATCGAGGTCTGCGACCACTGAGACCGTTGCCCCGGAGACCGTGAAATGCAGATTGTGGACGTGGTCGGCGCCCATGACGCCGGTTCCGATCACACCGACACGAATCGACATGAGGTTCCTACTTCCAGAGAGTTTAATTGGACAACATAATGTCCTTACATATTTCGCGATTCGACTCTACAGTTCGAGGCATGACTTCTTCCACAGTTCTGGAACTTCCTCGGACCAGGGTTGCCGATCCGATCGACGCCCCGACTTTGCGCTGGGGGATTCTCGGTCCCGGCTGGATTGCACAACGCTTCGTGGAATCCCTGCAGGCCAATACAGCTCAGGAGGTGACGGCAGTTGCTTCGCACGGACTGGCCCGAGCGCAGGCCTTCGCGGACCAGTGGGGGATCCGACGCGCTCACGGCAGTTACGAAGCTTTGCTTGCCTCCGAGGAGGTGGACGTCGTCTATGTCGCAACCCCGCACACTGCTCATTTCGATTGCGCGATGGCGGCATTGGATCACGGAAAGCATGTTGTGATCGAGAAACCACTTGCCTTGAACGGCGGACAGGGACGTGCCATTCAAGAGAGGGGAGCAGCGCTCGGATTGTTCTGCATGGAGGCGATGTGGACGTCCTTCCTGCCCAAGTTCGATGTGATCGACCAGACCATCGAGGCTGGACTTCTGGGAACCATACGTACGGTTCTGGCAGATCACGGTGAACGGTTCGAGACCGATCACCGTATTTACGATCCGGCGCTCGCGGGCGGGCCGCTTCTCGACCTCGGGACCTACCCGGTCAGTCTTGCGCATCGCGTACTAGGTGTTCCGAGTTCGGTTTTCGCTCTCGGCCAACCGGCCAACCACCAAGTGAACGGCCAGATTTCCGCGGTGCTCTCGTGGTCCGGTGTAGCTCAGGCCAGTCTGAGCACCACCATCCTCGCTGACACACCCAACACCGCGTCGATCTGCGGTGACAAGGGGATGATCGTTCTGGACTCGACGTTCTACCGCCCCGGGTCCTTTACGGTCCGGCTCGGAGACGGAAGATCTGCGCGCTACGACGACCCGGTCGACGGATACGTCGGAGGTCTCGCGTTCGAGGCGGCCGAGGCGGCGCGTCGGATCACCGCCGGGGATGTCGAGTCGCCGGTCCATCCGCTCGACGCGGCCATTGCGACGCTCGACATCCTCGACGAGATCCGCCGTCAGGTAGGGATCACGTTCCCGGGGGAGGCCTAGAGCGTGAAGGCTTTCCGGAAGGCAGCGAGCGCGACATCACTGTCTCCCGACGCCCAACCCTCCAAACCGATTGTGCCGGTGTATCCCTGGTCAGCGAGCACGCGTGCGATGGCGGGGTAGTTGATCTCGCCGGTTCCGGGTTCGCATCGACCGGGTACGTCGGCCACCTGAATCTCGCCGATGTTGTCACCACAACGCCGCACGAGTTCGATGAGGTTTCCTTCGCCGATCTGTGCGTGGTAGAGATCGAGCATCATCTTGAGGTTCGGGTGTGAGACGGATTCCACCAGTGCCAGAGTGTCTTTGGCACGGGCCATCGGAACTCCGGGGTGATCGACAATCGTATTGAGATTCTCGAGGCAGAAGACAACTCCGGCGTCTTCGCCGAGGCGCGCGATCTTCTCGAGTGCGCGGCCGGCGGTCAGCCACATCGCCCCGGTAGTTCGATACTGCGGGCGAGCAGCCTGCCCGTCTCTCAGCTCACCGGTGTGGAAGTTCAGCCGGGGAACGCCGAGTTTCGCTGCCGGAGCGAGGCACAGCTGCGCCGTGCGTACCAGTTCGGCGCTGCCCGCCTCGTCGAACAAATCGCCGTGCAGGTAGCCGGTCATCGAGGAGAACCGAGCTCCGGTGGCGACAAGAGCGTCGAGGTCCTTGTCCTGCCAACTCCAGATCTCTGCAGCAAATCCCGCATCCGAGATCCGCCGAACACGCTCGACGAAGGGGAGTTCGGTGAACGTCATTTCGGCGGAGACCGCCAAGTCGAACGGGCTCATCGCGGCACCGACAGTAGCGACACCGGCAGCCCGGTTTCCACGGATTCTTTTGCAGCCAAGGCAATTTCCAGCGCGTTGCGGGCATCGAGACCGTCAACTGACGGCGCAGTACCGGAGCGGACGCAATCGGCGAAGTGTGCCAGCTGAGCGACATAGGCGTCATGGAAGAGTTCGATGTTCACCCGGGGTGTGTCGGCCAGAACACCCTGCGAGCTGTAATGACGCATCGCGGTCCGAGTGACCTCTCCTGCACTCACCATTCCTCCGGAACCGAAGACTTCACCGCGCACGTCATAGCCGTAGGTGGCCTGGAAGTTGGCCTCGGCCGACGCGAGGGCGCCGTTGTCGAAGCGCAACTGAACCATCGACGTATCGAGGTACCCCTGCTCCTTGTACTGCGGATGGATGAGAGCATCGGCCTGCGCGAACACCTCGACGACGCGTGCCCCCGGGTTGAGCCAGAGCAGAGCGTCGAAGTCGTGAATCAGCGTCTCGTTGAAGATGGTCCACGGCTTGACCCGAGCAGCGACGTCGGCGGTGATGCCCGGATCGCGGGTCAGGGAACGCAGTAGCTGTGGGGTCCCGATCCCGCCGGTGGTGATCACGTCGTGGGCTGCCGCGAAATCAGCGGCGAAGCGCCGATTGAAACCGACCTGCAGCGCAACATTGTTCGCAGCGCACGCGCCGATTGCGCGATCGGCGTCTTCGAGCGTCAAGGCCATCGGCTTTTCACAGAAGACATGTTTGCCGGCCTCCGCTGCTGCCACCACGAGATCGGTGTGAGTTGATGCGGGCGTACTGATGAGCACCGCTTCGACGTTCGGATCGGCGATCAGTTCGAGTGCATCGGTATACGGGCGAGCGTCGGGACTGACACGCTCGATCAATGACGCCGCAGCGCCGGGCGCGGGGTCGGCGACGGCGACCAGACGGGTGCCGGGGATGCGCAGCGCGACGGACTCGCCGTGGAAACGGCCGATCCATCCGGCGCCGATGAGACCGACTGCAACAGAGGCGGACATGGGGGGCTCCGTTCGGAGTGAGAATGAGGAACTAGATCGTTCTAGTGGTGCCAGTAAAGCGCCGGTTGCGGCGCGCGTCAACGTTTGCGTGCGTATTTGCTGGAACGATCTAGTCTGTGGAGGTGAACAGTCGACGCCCCACCTTGCAGGATGTTGCCGATCTGGCCGGAGTGTCACGCGCACTGGTGTCCATCGTCATTCGTGATGTCCCGGGTGCCAGCGATGCGACGCGTGTACGAGTCAAGGCGGCCGCGGACCAACTCGGCTATCGACCCGACAACGCTGCGCGACTGCTGCGTCAACATCGCAGCCGCTTGATCGGTGTCAGTTACGTTGCGGCGCAGACATTTCACGCGGAGCTGCTCGACGAGATCTACGACGCAGCCGAACGCTTGCGCTACGACGTCGTCCTCAGTGCCGTCTCGGATCGCAGGCCTGGCTCGCGCGCCGTGCGTACCCTTCTCGATGACCGATGCGAGGCGATCTTGCTGTTGGGTTCGCAGGCGCCGGAATCGGAGATCGTCGACCTGGCGGCCAAGGTTCCCGTCGTCGTGCTCGCGCGGAAGATGCCCTCAGCGCATGTGGACGTTGTCCGCACGGACGACGAGGCGGGCGCCATGATGGCCGTGAATCATCTCGTTGAACTCGGGCACCGCTCGATCGTCCACGTCGACGGCGGACGCGGTCCGGGTGCCCAGGAGAGGCGTCAGGGCTACCGGAAGGCCATGCGGGCGGCCGGCCTGGAATCGCGGATCCTTCCCGGCGGCCTCACGGAGGAGTTCGGCGCAGACGCCGCGCGGTCGATGGTCGAAGAAGGGCTTCCCAGTGCGGTCTTCGCTTTCAACGATCGTTGCGCGCTCGGAGTCCTGGACGTCTTTTTGCGTTCCGGGGTCTCGGTGCCCGGCGACGTCTCCGTGATCGGATTCGACAACAGTGCATTGGCAGGTTTGACGCACATCGATCTGACCAGTGTCGGGCAGGACACGGCGTTTCTGGGCGGCGCCGCGGTGGAGCGGATCTCCGAACGCCTCGACGGCGGAAGTGGACTCTTGGGCAAGGACATAGTCGCGCAGCCACAACTAGTAGTTCGAGGTTCAACTGGACCTGCAGCGCGTTGACCTGGCGTTTCCGCGGGATCCGGTTTGTTCCGTCTTTGATAAGCAGTCCTAATGTCAGAACAAACTATTGACATTCGACTGTGACGGGTATTACATCTTTCTCATACAACCGAGCACCATCCGTTCGCGGGCCGTTGGTTGATGTCGAGAGGGAGTTCACATGTCGTTTCTCACGGGGCGCAAGAGCGTTGCCGTACTGGCCGGAGCCTCAGTCGTGGTCTTGGGTCTGGCCGCCTGTTCAAGCACCGGCGGTAAGCCGGATTCTTCCGGATCCGGAATGGGCGCGGGTACGGCGGACACGCCCCGCGCCACCATTGCGATGATCACCCACGAAGTTCCCGGTGACACGTTCTGGGATCTGGTGCGCAAGGGCGCCGAAACCGCAGCGGCGAAGGACAACATCGAACTTCGGTACTCCGCCGATCCCGAGGCACCGAATCAGGCAAACCTGGTTCAGAGCGCGATCGACAGCAAGGTCGACGGGATTGCAGTCACCCTCGCGAAGCCTGACGCCATGGTTGCCGCGGTCCAAAGTGCCACCGCCGCGGGCATTCCGGTGGTCGCCCTCAACTCGGGCCTCGAAACCTGGAAGGACATGGGCGTCAAGGAGTACTTCGGTCAGGACGAGTCGATTGCCGGTGAAGCTGCGGGCGAGCGACTCAACACCGAAGGAGCGACCAAGGTGTTGTGCGTCATTCAGGAGCAGGGCAACGTGAGCCTCGAATCACGGTGTGCCGGTGTGAAGAAGTCGTTCAAGGGAGCGACGGAGATTCTCAACGTCAACGGCAAGGACATGCCGTCGGTGGAGTCGACCATCACCGCGAAGCTTCAGCAGGACCCGGCCATCGATCGAGTCCTCGCTCTCGGTGCGCCGTTTGCATTGACGTCCGTGACGTCGGTCGGCAACGCAGGCAGCAAGGCGAAGGTGGTCACCTTCGACACCAACGCGGCTCTCGTCGACGCCATCAAATCCGGTGACGTGCAGTGGGCAGTGGACCAGCAACCCTTCCTGCAGGGCTACCTCGCCATCGATTCGCTGTGGCTCTACCTCAACAACGGCAACGTGATCGGCGGCGGCCTGCCGACGCTGACCGGACCCGCGTTCATCGACAACACCAACATCGACTCGGTCGCCGAGTACGCCAAGAACGGAACTCGCTGATCCGGGCGCACGGAGGGCTGAGAATCCGCCCACCGTGCGCCTGTCCAGCACGGAAGGGAAATCATGTCCACTCAGGCAGATCTCGACCTTGCCGCCCACAAAGTCGTGACCGATGAACGGGTGAAGGAGCAGAAGCGCATTCAGCGTCTGCTGCTCCGCCCCGAGATGGGTTCACTTGTCGGCGCCATCGCTATTTTCATCTTCTTCTGTATCGTCGCGGCGCCGTTCCGTACGCCGGAAGCGCTTGCGACAGTGCTCTACTCCAGCTCCACGATCGGCATCATGGCTTGCGCGGTCGCCCTGCTCATGATCGGCGGCGAGTTCGACCTCTCCGCCGGCGTCGCGGTCACCACGTCCTCGCTGGCAGCGTCCATGATCGCCTACAACCTGCACCTCAATCTGTGGGTGGGCGCGATTCTGGCGCTGGTCGTTTCGCTCGCGGTCGGATTCTTCAACGGTTACCTCGTCATGAAGACGAAGATCCCCAGCTTCCTCATCACCTTGAGTTCGTTCCTGATGTTGACCGGCATCAACCTGGCCGTCACCAAGCTCGTGAGTGGTCAAGTGGCCACACCCAGCGTCTCCGACATGGCCGGATTCGATTCCGCCAAAAAGGTATTCGCGTCGTCCTTCTCGGTCTTCGGCGTGTCCGTCAAGATCACCGTCGTGTGGTGGCTGCTGTTCACCGCGATTGCCACGTTCATCTTGTTCAAGACCAAGATCGGCAACTGGATCTTCGCGGTCGGTGGTAATCAGGACAGCGCACGCGCGATCGGTGTGCCGGTGACGGCAGTCAAGATCGGTCTGTTCATGACCGTCGGCTTTGCTGCCTGGTTCGTGGGCATGCATCTGCTGTTCTCGTTCAACACTGTTCAGTCCGGTCAGGGAGTCGGTAACGAGTTCCTGTACATCATCGCCGCAGTCATCGGCGGTTGCTTGCTCACCGGTGGTTACGGAACCGCGATCGGCGCTGCGATCGGCGCATTCATCTTCGGTATGACTAACCAGGGCATCGTCTACGCAGGCTGGAACCCGGACTGGTTCAAGTTCTTCCTCGGCGCCATGCTGCTCTTCGCGGTCATCGCCAACAACGCATTCCGCAACTACGCTGCGAAAAGGTGACACATGAGTACCACAGCTGAAGTTCCCGCTCTCTCGAACTCGGGCGGCAACGTGCCACTGATCGAGCTCAAGGACGTCGGTAAGCAATACGGAAACATCATCGCGCTCAAGGGAATCAACCTCCGCGTCGGCGCGGGTGAGGTGACCGGCGTGCTCGGTGACAATGGCGCAGGCAAGTCCACACTGATCAAGATCATCGCCGGCCTGCACCAGCAGAGCGAAGGTGAACTGCTCGTCGACGGCGAACCGACGACGTTCCATTCTCCGAAAGAAGCCCTCGGCAAAGGCATCGCGACGGTCTACCAGGACCTCGCCGTTGTTGCGCTGATGCCGGTGTGGCGCAACTTCTTCCTCGGGCAGGAACTTCGCAAGGGCGGACTCATCAAGTCGCTCGACGCCAACGCCATGCGCGCGACGACGCTCTCGGAACTGTCGAAGATGGGCATCGAACTGCCCGACGTCGACGCACCGATCGGCAGCCTCTCCGGCGGTCAGCGTCAGTGTGTAGCCATCGCCCGCGCCATCTTCTTCGGCGCGCGCGTGCTGATTCTCGACGAGCCGACAGCAGCGCTCGGCGTCAAGCAGTCGGGAATGGTGTTGCGCTACATCACCGCTGCCAAGGAACAGGGTTTCGGCGTCATCTTCATCACGCACAACCCGCACCACGCGTACATGGTCGGCGATCACTTCGTTCTCCTCAACCGAGGACGTCAGAAGCTCGACGCCAAGTACGACGACATCTCGCTCGAAGAACTGACGAAGGAGATGGCAGGCGGTGACGAGCTCGAGACACTGACCCACGAGCTTCGCCGCTAGATCAGAACGTCACGACTACTGCCTCGGTTCGAATCGAACCGAGGCAGTAGTCGTTTCGTCAGAGGGTGGTAGTCGGCCGAACCCCGAGGCCGGAATGCGTGTACGCCGCGTCGATCATCGTCATGTTGGCGAGCGCGTCGGCCGGGCCGATGGGAAGTGTCGAGTCCCCGGCCAGATGATCGGCCAGGGCCTCGAGTTGGTAGGTGTACGACGACGTGGTGCCCAGATGCTCGACGATCGTGTGCCCACCGGCCGTGACGGAGACGCGGTCGTCGACGTCCGGCTGCAGGAAGTTGTGCACCAGGACGTCCCCTTCCGTGCCGAAGACTCGGAAGGTGAAGTGATAACGCTCGTCCAACATCGTGGTCACCACGGATGCCGTGGCGCCGCTGGGATATTCGAGTTCGATGTCGAACCACGAATCAACGCCCGGAACGTATTCCTCGTGACGGGTCGCGGTCACTACCGGCGCCCCACCGCACACATCACTCAGCATCCGGGAAGCGTGTAATCCGTAGCAGCCCAGGTCCATCAGCGACCCTCCCGCCAACGCGAGTTCCCACCGCGGATCGTTCTCGGCGGGGGTCGGCATCCGCAGGACCGTTTCCACTCGAGTGAGTTCGCCGACGGCGCCGTTCCGAACCAGATCCAGCAGGCGCCGGTTCACCGGATGAAAGAGGTAGTGGAAACCCTCGAGCAGCGTCACTCCGCTGACGCGTGCTGCCTCGACTACCGCCTGTGCTTCCGCCGCGTTGCTCGAAAACGGTTTCTCCGTCAGCACGTGCTTGTCGGCCTGAATGGCGGCGAGATTCCACGGGCCGTGCAGGCTGTTGGGCAGCGCGTTGTAGACGACGTCCACCTCCGGATCCGAAATCAGCTCCGCGTACGAACCGACCACCCGTTCGATCCCATGCTGTGCCGCATAGGCTCTGGCACGCTCGGGGTTGCGTGCGGCAACGGCCACCAGGCGGTGCCCGGTGGCCGTTGCGGGTTTGATCATTGCGTTCTCGGCGATTCGTGAGGCTCCCAGAATGCCTATTCGCAACGGGGTAGGTGTCACAGAACCGACCGTAGGTACTCGACGCTGGCTCGCACGTCGCGTACCGGCCCCTCGTCCGATGGCGCCTCGGTCAGAATTGTGTCCTGCTCGAGGACGTACCACCCGTCGAAACCGTGTCGCTGCAAGATGGCCGTGACACCGGCGATGTCGACGTCGCCGCCACCGAGCGGACGGTACATTCCCGCCTTGACGCCGTCGGTGTAGGTAAGCTCGCCACTACGAACGCGTGATGCGAGGGCATCGTCGACGTCCTTGAGATGTACGTGGGTAATGCGCTCGGGAGCTTGACGCGCCAGGTCGACCGGATCGGTGCCGCCGATCAACAGGTGGCCGGTGTCGAGACACAGTGGGATGGCCGAGCCGTCGAGCACGCGCAGGACCTCGTCGCGCTGCTCGATCATCGTTCCGACGTGAGGGTGGACGACTGCTCGAATGCCGCGCTCGGCCGCGGCGTCGGTGAGCCGATCGAGATTGTGCAGCAGGGTTTTCCAACTCTGCTCGTCCAATTCCGGACGTGAATCGTAGCCGTCGGAACCCGTCGCGGCAGCGAGAACCAAAACCTCGGCACCCGAGGCGACAAAACCGTCGAGGATGGGGGAGATGCCCGGCACCGGATCATGATCGTGATCGTGCAGTAGTACCGGTGCGAACCCGCCGACTGCGCTCAGATCGTGATGCGCGAGCACCTTGGCCATCTCGGCGGGTGCTGTCGGCAGAAAGCCCTCCGGACCGATTTCCGTTGCCGCCAGACCGACTTCGCGCATTTCACGGAGAACCTGCGCGGGGTCGAGTTGGTAGCCCCAACCCGGGACTTCACACACACCCCAGGAGATCGGTGCGCCGGCGATGCGGGGAGTGCTCATGTGTGTGCCTCATTCTTGTTGTGAAGGAACAGATCTTTGACTTCGGTGATCGCCACGGGCCTACCCTGGTGCAGCGAGTACGTTGCAGCTTCGGAAATCCAGGCCGACTCGACTGCATCCGCGGGAGTACAGGGTGATTCCCTACGCCCGGCGACAACGCCGAGGAATGCTTCGAGTTCGGCACGGTAGGCGGAAGTGAAACGGTCCATGAAAAACGTGTACGGCTCCTTCGAGGGAAACGAGATTCCGGGGTCGAGCGAGCGGAGTGGCAAACGGTCGTCGAGTCCCGCAGCGACGGAGTCTCTCGAGCCGAGGACTTCGAGCCGGCAGTCGTGGCCACGGCCGTTGTAGCGAGTGTTCGACACGACCGCGATGGTCCCGCCTTCGAACGTGAGAACCGTTGCAGCGGTGTCGACGTCACCGGCATCAGCGATCGCGCGATCACCCTGATTCGAGCCGGTGGCAAAGACCGTGGTGACTTCGCGGCCACTGACCCACCTGACGATGTCGAAATCGTGGATCGAGCAGTCGCGGAAGATGCCGCCGGAGTGTTCGATGTACGAGATCGGTGGGGGAGCAGGATCGAGGGTGGTCGATCGGAGAGTGTGGATCCAACCGAGCTGTCCGGATCGAACTGCGTCGTATGCCGCCACAAATGACGGATCGAAGCGGCGCTGAAATCCGATCTGGACCGGTACCGAGGTCTGCTCGACAGCCTCGAGTACACGAACGGAAGATTCGATGGAGTCGGCGACCGGCTTTTCGCAGAACGTCGGGATACCCCGGCGGACAGCGGCTTCGATCAAGTCGGCGTGCGAACTCGACGACGCGGCGATCAGAACGCCGTCGACTCCCGAGGCGAGAAGAGACTCTGGGTCGGCGGCGGACTCCACGTCGAGTTCGGTTGCCACGTCGGAGGTGCGAGATGCGTCGGCATCGGTGACCACCAGCGAGTCGACGCCGTCCATCGTGAGCAGGTTTCGGGCGTGGAAGCTGCCGATTCTTCCGAGCCCGATGACTCCGATGCGAGCGCCCATCAGTCCAACCCTCCGAAGACGTTCTGGTCCCAGTCGACGATCGAACCCGTCACGACTCCGCTGCGATCGGAGAGCAGGAAGACGACGAAGTCGGCGATTTCGTCGACCTGTCCGAGCTTGCCCATGGGGAGGGTGCTGCCTGCACGTTCCTGCCAATCGTCACCGGCGTCGTGAAAAGCTCTCTGCGTGAGGTCTTCTCCCTCGGTCTGTGTCCACCCGATGTCGAGACCGTTGATCCGGATACGATCCCAGCGATGCGCATGGGCGGCGTTGCGGGTCAGACCCGCCAGCCCGGCCTTCGCTGCCACGTACGGCGCGAGATACGGCTGCCCGCCAAGTTCGGACGTGGAGATGATGTTGACGATGGACCCGGGGACCGCACGCTCGCGCATGTCTTTGACTGCTGCCTGCATCGTGAAGAACGGACCGCGAAGGTTCACCGCGATGTGCTGGTCGAAGAGTTCTTCGGTGGTGTCGAGCAGCGTGCCGCGCGAGGTGAGCCCGGCAGAATTGACGAGGGCATCCACGCGGCCGAAATGCGAGATCGTCTCAGCCACGCTGGCGAGCGCGGAATCCGTCTGTGCCACATCGGCTTCGATGAAATGGGTTCCCGGAAGTTCTGCCTCGAGGGCCTTTCCGACGTCAGGGCGTCGGCCGGTGAAAGCCACCTGAGCGCCCTCACGGACAGCGGCACGTACGACGCCGGCGCCGACGCCTTGCGAGCCACCACTGACCAGTACGACAGTGTCGGCTAGGAGTGCGGGCCTGATTACGCCCGGCGGAGAAGTCATGGGTTTAGTCTGGCTGTGACGAAGACCTCGAGCAACAGCGAAAAACCATCAAATATCCATCATTGTGAGGTAGTTGTGGCGCATCGATTCAAAGTGCGGGAGATCGCCCAGCAGTCGGGCCTGAGTGAGGCCACCGTCGACCGGGTGCTCAACGACCGTCCCGGAGTTCGCGACGGCACACGATCGGAGGTTCGCCAGGCGATCACGGACCTGGAACGTCAACGCTCGCAACTGAAACTGGTCGGTCGAACATTCATCGTCGACGTCGTGTTGCAAACTCCCGCACGGTTTTCCGACGCCGTCCGCGACGCGCTCGAGGCCGAACTGCCGACCCTTGCGCCCGCTGTGGTGCGGTCCCGGTTCCACTTTCGTGAGACCGGTTCGGTAGAAGCGATGACCTCGACGCTCGACAAGATTCGCCGACGCGGGTCCCACGGTGTCATCGTCAAGGCTCCCGACACTCCGGAAGTCGTGGCGGCGATCGATCGGCTCGTGGCGGCAAAGATTCCGGTCGTCACGTTGGTGACCGACGTTGCCGGCAGCAGGCGAGCCGCTTACATCGGAATCGACAACCGAGCCGCCGGAGCCACCGCCGCGTATTTGATCGATCAGTGGCTGGGGGATCGGGACGGCAACGTGCTGGTCAGCATGAGCAGCGGATTCTTTCGCGGCGAGGAAGAACGGGAGATGGGATTTCGCTCCGCCATGCGCGTTTCGGCTCCGCATCGACGTTTGATCGACATTCCGAACAGTGACGGTTTGGACCAGACGAGTAGGAAACTGGTGCGGGCAGCGCTCGAATCCGATCCGCAGATCCGTGCTGTGTATTCGATCGGTGGCGGCAACCTGGCCACGGTCGATGCGTTCGAAGAACTGAATCGAGAGTGCTCCGTCTTCGTCGCCCACGATCTCGACGGAGACAATCGAAAGTTGCTGGGGGAGAGGCGAATATCGGCGGTGCTACACCACGATCTGCGGGCGGATCTTCGCACTGCCGCTCAGGTGGTCATGAAAGAGCACGGCGCCATGGGCGCCCACTTCGGTTTTACGACGTCACCGGTTCAGGTCGTGACTCCGCTCAACATGCCCCCGACATAGCTGTGCGCGGTTAGGGAGTCCGGAGACTCCCTAAC
>NZ_JBHTSW010000013.1:0-125437 GCF_042794945.1 Rhodococcus sp. NPDC056506
GCCCTCAGCGATCAGAAAATCAGACACTCCTAACCCGTTAAGTCTTTCGAGGTTCCCCAACCGGCACAATATGAGCTGCGCAGATCGCATGGGGCCCCCGATGGACACCATGTGTGGCAGAACACTAACAGTCCACCGGCCCGGTTTGTCGCATGAGGGCATGAATTGGCCAGGCATTTTGTTGCGAGTCCCTGGTGGTTTCCCTCAATCGGCCTGGGGTGCACACTTATCCGTGATGATCAGTTCCACGAATTCCTCTCAGACGGTCCCGCCACAGGCTCGGGGCTTCGTTCCAGCTTTGGACGGTATGCGTGGATTGGCCGCGCTCGGCGTCCTCGTCACCCATGTCGCGTTCCAGACGGGTGAAGCGCAGTCCGGTGCGATCGGGCGCGCGTTCGGCCGACTCGACCTCGCCGTAGCGGTGTTCTTTGCTTTGTCCGGATTTCTGCTGTGGCGCCCCCACGCGGCAAAGGCTCGCGGAATCGGGCAGCCGCAGTCGACCGTCCGGTACTGGATCTCCCGCGCGACGCGCATTCTGCCGGCGTACTGGGTGGCAGTGGTCCTGATCCTGCTGTTCCTGCCCGGCGCGGGCGGGGGCTACCAAGTGTGGCTGGCGAATCTCGGGTTGGCGCAGGTATTCGTGCCGTTGACACTCACCGAGGGGCTCACGCAGATGTGGAGCTTGTCGGTCGAGGTGGCGTTCTACCTCCTGCTGCCGTTGTTCGCTTTCCTGATGGTGCGACTCCGTAGCAACTCGGCCAGGTTCCGGCTGCCGCTTCTGCTCGGGGTCTCGGTCTTGGCCTTGACGTGGGCGTTCATTCCGATTCCGACGCCGGACGCCATCCACCACGACAACTGGCTGCCCGGCTACCTGCCGTGGTTCGGCGCCGGCATGATCCTGGCCGAGCTGGCAGTTGGCCCGTCGACGTGGGTGCATCGCCTCGCGCACCGTCGGGTACTCCTGACCTTTGTTGCCTTGGTCGCCTTCGTTCTCTCGTGCACCGATCTGGCCGGGCCCGAAGGTCTGGTGCGGCCGGAGCCGTGGCAGTACGCGATCAAGATTGCTCTCGGCGCGATCATCAGCTTCTCGTTGATCGCGCCACTGGTTCTGCGCGATCAATCGCAGCATCGGTTCCTGGCCAGTCCCTTGGCGCTGGCAATTGGACGTTGGTCCTACGGACTGTTCATCTGGCACCTGGCCGTACTGAACGCTGTGTTCCCCGTGTTCGGCATAGTTCCGTTCTCGGGCAGCTTCTTCTACGTCCTGGCCCTTACGGTCGTCCTGAGCGTCGCTGTGGCCTCGGCCAGTTACGCGTTGGTGGAGGAACCGGCGCGCGTCGCGGTGACGCGCTGGGAGAAGCGTCGCCACATCGGTGAACCGGCAAAGGGCAACGCGGCCAACCCGGTCACGACCAAGGCCACCAACATCGAGAACTGAATCGCGAACGAGTCGCCCACGTAGCCGCCCGGTGCCCGCCACGGTCCGGTCGAGAGCAGCGTGATGCCGATCATCGCGGCCACGCCGGCGGTGCCGACGAGAATGCGTGCGGTCCGCGCCGGGCCGAAGATTCGCAGCGCGGCAAGTCCGAGGATCGAGCACACAACTGCGATCGCCGCTCCCACTCCGCCGCCGATGACGGTGGCCGCCGCGAGTACGCCCACCCATCCCGCCGCGACGCTGCGCCACGGTCGGGGCGGTGGGAGGGGCTTGGACTCTCGGCGAGCGGGGACAAAAGCTGCGAACAGCAGCGGGATCAGCAACACGAGCCCGCCGAAGATGCCGAGGCGGTACCAACGGTCACTGGGGAAGTCGATGGTGACGGTTCCCGCGGTGCCTGCCGGCACGATCCAGCCCTGCTGCCATCCGTTCACGACCACCGGCGTCAGTTCGGAACCGTCCGGCGCCGTGGCGATCCAACCGATACTGGTGCTCTCGGGATTGACGATCAGCTGATCGGTGGACGAGTTCGTGACGGTGAGTGCGCGGTGATTCGCTGTCCACGCGCTCGATTCGAGCGGTGTATTCCGTTGCGCGGCTGAAGGACCGACCGCCGTCAGGTCGAGGTTGTCGACCGAGAACGCCGGGCCGGGTTCGACGACCACCTCGGGCTGTCCAGCAGGCAGGGGCGTCGACGCGTTCGGGCCGCACGCAAGTGCCTCGATCGGTGCGCCGGTGCGTAGCTGCGCCGCCGTCGCGGTAATCGAGGTGGGGAACTGCTGTCCGGCAACCGAAATGGTTGGGCCGTCGCCACACGGGACGGTGACGGTGCGGTTGTCGAGTGCGTCCGTGTCCTGCACTCCGGAATCGGCGATCGGGGTTCCGTCGGCGCCGATGACACCGACCTCGGCGAGGCCGGTGGGCTGCGCCTGGGCGAAGCCGAGTGCCGTTTGATCGAGGACGGGTTCCCAATCTGTGACACTCAGGACGATCTTGTCGGTGACATAGGGGGAGAGGAGAACTCGACTGGTCTGAGGTGTTTCGAGGTCTCGGACCTGCGGGCCGTTGCCGAGGTTCACTGCGACGCTGGTCGGCAGCGACGGGAGGGTGCCGAGCCCTCGCGTGATGTCCAGACCGGTGACCAGTGTCGGCTCGGGGAGAGTAAGTGTCAGAGTCGGTTTCGGGCCGCCGGGTTCGGTGGTGCGCTGCGGCGCCGACCACGTGGTGCGTGCGTCGCCGTCCGTGGCAGCGAAGGCAGATCCGCGGGTGTCGCCGATGTCGCTCGAACCCGAAGCCGTGATTCGGCCGGGGACGGAAAGGAGGTCCTCGAGGGCGTTTCCTTGACGCGCTCGGACAGTCAGTTCCGGTGCAACCACGGTGTTTTCGGGAACCGAGAGCGTGCGCTGGAAACGGCTGGGCTCTTCGGGTATCGCCATGAACGCATTGCTGCATCGCATGCGGTCCGTCGAGTCCGCGCACGCATTGCGGCCGGGGAACTCCTGGCTCAGATTCCAGGCGTTCACGGATGTGCCTGACGGCGTACTCGGCAGGACCGTGTCGAAACGGATCGGTACGGTCTTCGGCGCATTGCGGTCGGAGAAATCCTCGACGGAGAGTTCACTGATGCCGAACTGTGTTCCGGGTGAACCGTTTTCAGTGTGAGTCGCCGTGACGCGCACCCACGGCGTATTGCCACCCGGGATCGAGACAGTGATGGGCTCGCCCGGACGCTCCACCTTCACCGCCGTGCTGCCGTTCGGTGTGGAGACCTCGAGCCATTTGACAGGGGCGCCGATTGCCGCGGCACTGGTGGTCAGGTGGAGCAGGCCACTGGAAATCGGTGCGTCGAAGTCGATCTGCAACCACTGACCCAGTGCTCGTTCGATGCCGTTGCTGAACCAACCGGTGGCCGGATCGCCGTCGACCGTCGATGCGGGGCTACTCGACGGCGAGGTGCCTCCCAACTGGGTGGCGTCGGAGGCGGCGCTGGAGACGGTGATCGAAGCGCCGCTCCAACGGCCTTCCACGAGAGGCGTGTTCGCAACCGGATAGTCGGGAACGAAGTTGTAGGTGCGACGAGCGTCGTCGGGGGTGCGTAGCGCGGAACTGTGGTTGTCGACCTGACCGAAATCGGTTTCTCGATCGCGTGGGGTGTCGGTGACGGTGACCGAATCGACCGGCAGTCCCGCAGCTTCGGCGTCGGCCGCCAGGATCATCGGCCCGGTCCCCGGAACCAGTCCGCTTTCGTGAAGGCGCACAGTCGATTCCGGCCCGCCTTGAACGCGCGGAACCTGGTTCAGGGCTACGGAGTACGGTCCACTGACCGCCGCGGTGCCGTCCGGCGGGGTGACCTCGAAGATCTCGATGGCGGGGTAGCCGGGGCGCAAATCGCTGTCTGCGACCAGACCTTCGATCGGTTCGGGGCTGTTGTCCTCACCGAAGTGCGCGACTCGTTCGATTCCAGGAGAGCCTTCGACCGCTTGATGCACGAGAATCGGCCTGGCTGAGCGCGACGTTTCACCGTCGAGGTCGTTGCGCATGACCAGGTAGTGGATGCCCTGCCCGAGCAAGGTCTGCGCGAGTCCGTCCGACGGGCGTCCGTCGGCGATCAGACGTTGCACCGAATCGAGCGCGCGAATCGCGCCGGGCGGGGTCAGCGGGACCGAATCACGCACTGCCCACGGCGTACTCGCCAATGCCTGAAGCGGCTCGTCACGCGTCAGGCCCCAGACCTGGCTGCCGAATGGCGCTCCGGGGACGACCAGGGCACGTTCTGCTTCCGATCCGGGTGAGGTGTTGTCCTCGAGCCACTGCGCTGCTTCGTTCCAGTACGAGGGGACGTCAGGATACGCACCGCGGGGAGCGAGCTTTCCCGTCCAGGCCAAGGCGGTGGAGAGGGTGAGGGCGACAAGGATCAGGCTGGTCAGTGCGACCATCGGTTCGCGCTCGGGATGGGCGAACGCGCGTCGCCATCTGGTGAGCGGAACCGATCCCGGTAGCGGCACTTTGGCGAGTAGATGTGCGAGTCCGAGCACCAGCGGCAGACGGACCAACGGCTCGAGCTTGTGGACGTTGCGCAGCGGAGCGCCTGCCGAGTCGAGGAACAGGCGCACCGACTCCGACACGGGCGAGCTGAGTTCACCCACGTATCCCGCGGCCAGGCCGGTGATACCGACGAAGAGGATGAGCGTCAGCCTGCCGCGAGCAGGCATGGACCGCATGCAGAGCCCGGCGAGACCGGCGGCGGCAACCAGACCGGTGGCGACGACTGCTGCGGGCTGGGTGACCAGTACGGCGCCGGCAATGCGTTCGGGGGAGACGAACGGGGTCCAGCTGTCCGTGCCGCGAAGTATCTCGGCGAGCGATGCCCACTGAGTGGTGACACCGGCGGACTCGATGTAGTCGAGGAACGGTGGGCTGATCTTGCCGAGCAGCAGGAGCGGAACGATCCACCACAGGGTGCCGAGAGCGACGAACAGGGCCCACCAGGCGGTGAACGTCAGCCACGTTCGGTTGGGTTTGTGCGAGAGCCACCAGATGATCGCGACAAGGCAGGCCGCGGCGGTGGCGACGGCATTGATCGAACCCATGAGCGCGACGGCGAGGGCGGATTGTGCGGCCAACCGCCTCAACCCCCGTGAGCGGTTAGGGAGTCCAGGGACTCCGTTTCCACGCACAGGGCCGAAGGCCAAAACCACCGGCAACAACACCCACGGCGCCAACATCATTGGCAGGGTTTCCGAGGAAATCGAACCGAGCGTGGTCAGTACGCGGGGAGAAAGAACGAAGGCAACCGCTGCGATGACGCGCGAACTACGGCTGCCGATTCCGAGAGCCTCGGCAACTCGGATGATGCCCCAGAAACCCGCGATCAGGAGCAGAGCCCACCAGATGCGCTGGGTGATCCACGGCGGAACGTTCGCCAACTCGCCGAGCGCGAAGAACGGCCCGTGCGGAAAGAAATATCCGTAGGCCTGGTTCTGAACCTGGCCGAGCGGGGCCTGACTACTCCATTGATGCGACGCGCGTTCGAGGAAACCGAACGGATTCTGCGTCAGGTCGTACTTGGTGTCAGCGGTGATCAGACCCGGCGATTGCAGAAAAGTGAGAAGAAACGCTACGACGGAGGCGCCGAACAGCCACCGCTTCGACAGGGGCTCTGCCGACGGGGCGGTGTCTACCGAAGACACCGCTGCGTCGGCGGAAGAACGGGAACTCGCGAGGCCTGCGCTCTCAGCGGCTGCCGTACTCAACCTGGTTCAGCACGGAAGAATCTGCGTTTCCGCTGCGGTCGATCTCGGGACGAGTGTTGTCCGACGCGGCGGCCGTGACACCGAAGATGACGCCGGCACCCAGAACGGCACCGATGACAGCGCTGGCCACACCGGGGACAAGGAACTTCGTCATCGCGGATCTCCCAATTGGTCGTTAGTCGGTCGTTCGCGGTCGGACGGACTTACCGGCCCGTACGAACTGCTCGGGTCAAGGTATCACCCGCACTCGAGAATCCGGACGATTACCCTCGTGACGTGCTGGTCAGTCGAGGGTTTCCGCACCGAGCGCGGTCAACAGGGTGCGCAGTTTCGTGGACGTTTCGTCGAGCTCGTCCTGCGGGTCCGATTCGGCGACAATTCCGCCACCCGCGCTGGCCCAGGCACTGAGGCCGTCTGCATTGATCTCGGCGCAGCGGATGGCAACCACCCAATCTCCGTCGCCGGCATCGTCGCACCAGCCGACGGCGCCCCCGTAGAAACGGCGTGGCTCCTCGGTCTCGCGGATGACTTTCAGCGCCGCGTCAGTGGGCGTTCCGCACAGTGCCGGCGTCGGATGCAGGGCGATAGCGAGGTCGAGCGCAGTTGTGTCGTTTCGCAGCGTGCCGCGGATCGGGCTGGCCAAGTGCCAGACCTCGTGGGTATTGGTCAGCTCGGGTATCGCCGGTACCGACAAATCACTGCACATCGGTTGCAGGATCTCGCGGATCCATGAGGTCACGAAGGCGTGCTCGGCCAGGTTCTTCGTCGAATGCAGAAGGCTCTCGCCTGCCTCGCGGTCTCGATCGGCGTCACCGGACCGCTTTGCGGTCCCGGCCAACGGGCGACACGTCACGACGCGCCCGCGTCGACTGACCAACACCTCGGGCGTTGCGCCGACCAGGCTGTGGCCCTCGAATTCGGCTCCCGCCGCAGAGAGATCGACGGCAAAGGTGTTGGCGACGGGATTGAGCGCCGCCATGCGTGCGGCGAGCGCAGCCGGGGAGATCGGGGTCTGCGTCCGAAGCTCCACAGTGCGAGCCGCGACAACTTTGTCGACCTCTCCACTGCGGAGGCGTCCGATCAACTTTTCCACCCGACGAAGATGCTCCGACGACGACGGGATCTCTCGGCCCACCCGGGTCGTGGGCAGCGGCTGGGGATCAACCGGTTGCCACGGCCTGGGCGTGATCGTTGCCTCGGCAGGCTCGTACAACGCCGTTGCGGCAGCCGGGTCGAATGGGAGAGCACCGACGATCAGCTTTGCCGAACCTGCCGACAGAGCGTTGGCGGCCGCGTCGGAGCTGTCGAAGCTGCGTCGTACGCCGCGGGTGACAACGCTGTGATCGGGGCGCGAGAGAACAAAACCGTCCATGGTGCATTCGACACTAGTCGGCCGGGGATCAGGAATGCGCGAAGGTCACTTCCCTGGAGGGACGATCAACACCGGCCGATGACTGTGACGCAGAACATGATCCGCGACGCTGCTCTGCAATAGCGACCGCAAACCCGTCGTACCGCGGGTGCCGGTCACGATGATGTCGACGTCCAATTCGTCTGCGGTTTCGACGATTGCAGACCAGATCGCGGATCGGCACTCGGCGCTCCTACCTTCGACGGTCAGGCCCGCGGCTTCAGCCAGCGCGACGCCCTCGGCGAGGGTGACTTTGGCGTCGGTGTACGCGATGTCCTCGACGTCGTCGTCGGGAACCCACTCCGGTTGCATCACCCCGGACAGGCCGGACATGCGAGCGGCCTGGCGGACCATCGGCTCCCAGGCGGTGACGAGAACAGCACGATTGGCGGAGAGGAAACGCCCCGCATAGTTGACGGCGCGCTTGGCGTTGTCGGAACCGTCGTACGCGATGAGCATCAGACCTTGTGGCATCACGACCTCCTCGTCAGCGGGGGGAATCGGTTCTCTTCCAGGCTACCGTCCCGATGTGCCCGTGAGGGAGTGTATGGGTACCGGGTCCGTTACGGTCGAGGTATGCGGATCAAGTTTCTGAAGGCTGCGACGACCATTGCTCTATGCGGAGGGTTGGTTGCGGGATGCTCAGGCGAAAACGGGACCGCTGATCCTGTTTCGAGCGCCCCGACCAGCACCAGCACCGAGATCACGTCGACGCCTGCGGCATCGAGCTCCGCACCCGTCGCCGCGTCGTGCGGTAGCGACCTTCTGGCCTCGCTGTCCCTGCGTCAGAAACTTGCCCAGCTGCTCAACGTCGGCGTCACCGGGACCGACGACGCGTTGTCGATAGTGCAGAACGAGGAGATCGGCGGCATCTTCGTCGGAAGTTGGACCGATCAGTCGATGCTCACCAATCGCGAAGTGCCGCAGGTTGCTTCGGCGTCCAAGTTGCCCCTGATGGTGACGATCGACGAGGAAGGTGGACGGGTCTCCCGCGTCGCGGACATCCTCGGACCCGATCCGTCGGCCAGGGAAACTGCGCAGACCATGACAGTGGAACAGACGTACCAGATGGCGCTCGAGCGTGGACGCGGTTTGAAGGATCTCGGGATCACGGTCAACTACGCACCCGACGTCGACGTCAGCAGCCAACCCGACGACTCCGTGATCGGTGACCGCTCGTACTCCGACGACCCCCAGACCGTGGTTGCCTACGCCGGTGCGTACGCGCAGGGCATGCGCGACGCCGGAATCTTCCCGGTGATCAAGCACTTTCCCGGGCACGGCAGCGCGTCGGGTGACTCGCACCGCGGTGAGGTGACCACGCCGCCGCTGCAGGATCTGGTCGCGTCGGACCTGATTCCCTTCCGCGAACTGTCGGGAACCGGAGTCGGTGTCATGATGGGTCACCTCGAGGTTCCCGGTCTGACCGAGCCCGGCACGCCTGCCAGCATCAGTCCCGCCGCCGTTGCGTTGCTTCGCGACGGAGTGGGTTACGGCGCAGCGCCGTTCACCGGTCCGGTGTTCACCGACGACCTCAGCGGTATGCAGGCGATCACCGACCGATACGATATTGCCGACGCAGTTCAGGCTGCACTTGCGGCAGGAGTCGATCAGGCATTGTGGCTGACCACCGATGACGTACCGCGGGTTCTCGACCATCTCGAGCAGGCCGTCGCGTCGGGTGCGCTTCCGCAGGCGCGAGTCGATCAGGCCGTCGTCACGGTTGCCGCGGCTAAAGGTGCCGTGACCTGCTGAGTCGAAGCTGCGATTCGACGCACAATCTTACCGTAGAGTAAGATCGACATTTACCCTGTGGTTGGAGGAAGCATGGCCGGCGGTACCAAGCGACTGCCACGCGCAGTGCGTGAGCAGCAGATGCTCGACGCAGCTGTGGACGTGTTCTCCGACAGGGGGTTTCACGAAACTTCGATGGACACCATCGCGGCCAAAGCCGAGATCTCGAAGCCGATGCTGTACCTGTACTACGGCTCGAAGGAAGAGCTGTTCGCGGCGTGCATTCATCGTGAAGGACTTCGCTTCCTCGAGGCCCTCGCCCCGGCCGGCGCGCCAAACCTGACTCCGCGTGAACAATTGCGCGCCGCTCTCGAGGGGTTCCTCGGGTTCGTGGGCGCAAACCGCAAGTCGTGGATGGTGCTCTACCGTCAGGCCGTCGGGCAGCAGGCTTTTGCGGGAACCGTGCAGTCCAGTCGCGATCGATTGATCGAGTTGACCGCGCATCTGCTCGAGTCCAGCACCAAGGATCCGGATGCCGCGCACGATTACGGGATCATCGCCATCGCGCTCGTCGGCGCCGGTGAGGCGGTAGCCGACCGGGTCGCGGGTGGGGAAATCGAAGTGGATGCCGCAGCGGACCTACTCGAATCCCTCGCGTGGCGCGGTCTGTCGGGCAAGAAGAAGTCCGAATAGCCCTCAAACCAAACCACATCGCGTGAACGTATCGCTCCCCTTGTTGAACAAGGGGAGCGATACGTTCACACTGTCGGGGCGGGGTCGGAAACGCACCAGCCCAACCAGTTCAGTCCTGGGTCAGCGCAGCGTCGCCGTGACGTGCGGGTAACCCTTCTTCGGGTGACGCAGTGACAGATCCCAGCCGTCATCGGTGCGATCAGCGTAGGCATTCAGCGTCGCCGGTAGCAGGATCGGCTTGCCGAAACGCACGCTGTAGGTGACCTTGTCCGCGACGGACCCCTCGACAGTCCGCAGAACTGCCGCGGCACTCCACATTCCGTGAGCAATGGTCTTCGGGAAACCGAAAGCCTTGGCGCCCAGGGACGAGACGTGAATCGGATTGCGGTCGCCGGAGACTGCGGCGTACTTGCTGATCGTGGTCTGGTCGACGCGGATGGTGCTCATCGGCATCGGCGGGACCTCGTCGGCCTTTGGCTCCGGTCCGGGCTGGCCGGACAGCGAGGTCTTCTGCTGGTTCAGGAAGCTCGAGGTCTGCCGCCAGACCAGTTCCCGTCCCACCCGAATTTCGGTGACCACGTCGATCAGCAGGCCCTTGCGGTGCTCACGCAAGTTCTCGGCGTGCACCGAGAGGTCCAGCGGTTCGCTGACGGAGATGGGCCGCAGCGATTCGATGACGTTCTCGGCGTGGACGGAACCGACGGCGGCGAAGGGGAAGTCCTTCGACACCATCAGCTTCATCACGGTCGGGAAAGCCAAGGTGAAGGGATAGGTGATCGGCAGAGTGTCGCCGAACCGCAGTCCGGTCACACGGCAGTACGCCGCCAGATTGTCGGTGTCGACCTTCAATCCGGTGAGGGTGAAAGTCTGTTGTGGCACCGAGTGCGAGTTGGACTTGTTCCACGGCAACAATCCCAGTACCGCGCGGGAGTAGATGTCGAGGGTCTTCGGCTGTTCGGTGAGCGCGACGGTCTTTGCTGCCATCATGCGCCCAGAAGGCTCTGGCCGCAGACGCGAACGACCTGTCCCGTAACGGCATTGGAGGCCGGACTCGCGAAGTATGCGACGGTCTCGGCGACGTCGACGGTCTCGCCGCCCTGCAGGAGCGAGCTCATGCGGCGGCCGGCTTCGCGGGTGGCGAAGGGGATGGCTGCGGTCATGGCGGTCTCGATGAAGCCCGGTGCGACGGCGTTGATGGTGATGTTCTTCTTCGCCAGGACGGGAGCTTCGGCGTGAACGAGGCCGATGACGCCGGCCTTGGAGGTGCCGTAGTTGGTCTGGCCGCGGTTGCCCGCGATGCCGGCGATGGAGGAGACGTCGACGACGCGGCCGCCTTCCTTGAGGGCGCCCTTCGCGACGAGGTGCTCGGTGATCTTCTGCGGTGCAAGAAGATTGACGTTCATGACCATGTTCCAACGGCCCTCGTCCATGTTGGCGAGGGTCTTGTCGCGGGTGATGCCGGCGTTGTGGACGATGATGTCCGCTCCGCCGTGACGCTCGAGGAGATGAGCGGCGAGGACCTCGGCTGCGTCGGCTGCCGTGACGTCGAGAGCGAGGGACGTGCCGCCGACCTTGTTCGCGGTCTCGGACAGCGCTTCGCCGGCGGCGGGGATGTCAGCGCAGACGACGTGCGCGCCGTCGCGGGCCAGTACCTCGGCAATGGTGGCACCGATGCCGCGGGCTGCGCCGGTGACGACGGCAACCTTGCCTTCGAGCGGCTTGTCCCAGCTTGCGGGTGCGACGGAATCTTCAGCACCGACGACGATTACCTGACCGTCGACGAAGGCGGACTTGGCCGAAAGGAGAAAGCGCAGAGTCGATTCCACGCCGGAGAGTCCGGTGGACGCCTTGGGGGAGACGTAGACCAGCTGAGCGGTGGAGCCGCGCTTGATCTCCTTGCCGACGCTACGGGTGAAGCCTTCGAGGGCGCGCTGAGCGACATGCTCGTCGACGCTGGACGTTTCTTCCGGCGTCGTGCCGAGAACAACGACGCGAGCCGACGGTGCGAGGTTGCGGATCACGGGCTGGAAGAACTCGAACAGCTGCTCGAGCTCGCTGACCTGAGTGATTCCGGTTGCGTCGAACACGAGTCCGCCGAAGCTGCTGTCGTGCGCCTGAGCTGCCGGGTAATCGGAAAGCAGTACGCGCAGTGGTTCCGCGAGCCGGCCCTTGCCGCCGATGAGGACAGGTCCGGCGAGTGCGGGTTCCCCTGCTTTGTAGCGACGCAGGTTCTCGGGCCTGGGCAGGCCGGCCTTCGACGCGATGAATGCGCCGGGGGCGGACGAGAGGAACTGTGAATAGAGGTCGGGAGCTCCCTTGCTGGCTGCCACGGTCCTACCTTCTGTTGTGTTTCGGGTTGTCTCTCACCGGGCAATCTGAAGAATGCGGCGATAGACAAGTAACTTACTACTGAGTAAGAATAGTCTTCAACAGGTAATCGCACCATCCTTGGAGACGCAAGTGACAAGCAAAGCCCGTTCAAATGCAAAGCCCGCCGCACCGCGCACTGCACCGGCCGCAGCCGCTGCGAAGTCCGCAGGTCAGCGCCGTCCGGTTGCGATCGTCGGCGGAAATCGCATTCCGTTCGCACGCTCGGACAAGGCGTACGCACAGGCGTCCAACCAGGACATGTTCACTGCGACGCTCGACGGTCTCGTGAGTCGGTTCAATCTGCAGGGCGAGACGCTCGGCATGGTCGTCGGCGGCGCCGTACTCAAGCACAGTCGTGATTTCAATCTCATTCGCGAGTCCGTTCTCGGCAGCGCGCTGAGCCCGTACACGTCGGCGTACGACCTTCAGCAAGCGTGTGGCACCGGACTGCAGTCGATCATCGCCGTCGGCGACGCCATTTCGGCTGGCCGCATCGATTCCGGCATCGGTGGCGGCACGGACACCACGTCCGATGCCCCGATCGGCGTCAATGATCAGGCACGCGAGTTCCTGCTCTCCCTCAACCGCGCGAAGTCCACGGGCGACCGCATCAAGCTGCTCGGCAACGTCCGTGCGGGCATGCTCGGCCTCGAAATTCCGCGCAACGGCGAGCCTCGCACCGGCAAGTCGATGGGCGACCACGCTGCGATCACCGCCAAGGAATTCGGCGTGAAGCGCGAGGACCAGGACGAACTTGCCGCGGCCAGCCACAAGAACATGGCAGCTGCCTACGACCGCGGTTTCTTCGACGACCTCGTCACCCCGTTCCTCGGTCTGACCCGGGACGACAACCTCCGTCCCGGTTCGACCGTCGAGAAGCTGTCGACGCTCAAGCCCGTATTCGGTACCAAGCTCGGCGACGCGACGATGACGGCCGGCAACTCGACGCCGCTCACCGACGGTGCTTCGGCAGTGCTCCTCTCCACCGACGAGTGGGCAGCCGAGCGCAATCTTCCGGTTCTGGCGCACCTCGTCGATTCCGAAACCGCTGCCGTCGACTACGTCCACGGCAAGGACGGGCTGCTCATGGCTCCCACGTACGCGATCCCGCGTTTGCTGGCCCGCAATGGCCTCACCTTGCAGGACTTCGATTACTACGAGATCCACGAAGCCTTCGCTTCGGTGGTTCTCGCAACCCTGCAGGCTTTCGAATCCGACGAGTACTGCAAGGAACGCCTCGGCCTCGACGGCGCACTGGGGTCGATCGACCGAAGCAAGCTCAATGTCAACGGATCGTCCTTGGCTGCAGGTCACCCGTTCGCGGCAACCGGTGGACGTATCGTCGCTTCCCTCGCGAAGATGCTCGCCGAAAAGGGTTCGGGCCGCGGCCTGATCTCGATCTGTGCCGCCGGCGGCCAGGGCGTCACGGCGATTATCGAGCGGTAATCGCTCCACAATCTCCCCACGCGTGTGAAAACTGCGCTCACCTGCAGTGATCGGCGCGAGGGGATGCGTAATCGGGGATCCGGCCACGAGGGGTGGCCGGATCCCCGAACTCTTTGCAAACTTTTTCGCGAAGGCGTGTAACGCTGCAGAATAGCTACCGATATTCATGACAGCCCCGTGTTGCTGCCTGACCCCCGACCTGGCAGCAGCGCGGGGCTCTCGTATGTCCGGATATCCTGTGTTGAGTTGTCGGTGAGCGCCGCAGCGACGGTTGATGCAGCGAGGAGCCAACAGGTGAGTGACGAAGAGGGTCCGTCCGTCGAGAAGACGAACAGCGAGGACTCGTCCCTCCCAGAGCAGGAACTCGAGTCGGTCGAGGAACCTCAGGCGGTCGAAGAGACCGAGTCGGTCGAGGAACCCGATACCTCAGAGGACACCGAGCCAGTCTCCGAGGCTGAAGCAGGAGAGCCTGAAGCAGTAGAGCCTGAAGCAGTCGAAGCGCCAAACCCTGTCGACGAAGACGCAATCGATTCCACGGAACCGACAGTCGACGAATCGGCAAACGAGGTCACCACCGTCATCCCTGTCGTCCCAGCGGAGGACGCACCGCCGACGGAAGTAGTCGACTCGGCTCCGGCGACAGAAGCCATCGACGAGCAGACACAGCAGTTCGAGCCTCCAGCAGTGGTGGTTCCCCCGAAGCCGCCGCGCCCCGAGTTCGTGCAGCAGTACGACACGCAGCAATTCGAACCCATCCAGCAGCAGTACGAGCCTGTTGTCCGCGAACCACAGGTAATTGCACCCCCGCCACCGCAGCAACCAGTGGCGCCCGCTCCGGCGTCTTCCCGCAAGTGGGTCAAACCGGCGATAGCAGTCGGCGCCATCTTTGCCGTCGCAGTGATCGCCTACGGAGTGGACATCTTCACCTCGTCCGGGAAAACTCCCCGAGGCACGCAGGTCGCCGGGGTCGACATCGGTGATCTCACGCCCGCCGACGCGGAGGCCACGCTGCGCGCCCAACTCGGCCCGAGGCTCGTCGAACCTGTAGCCGTACATGCCGGCGGCGTCGACTCCGAGATCGTTCCCGCATCTGCGGGTGTGGACGTCGACTGGTCGGCGACGCTGTCGGGCGTGAACGCTCAGCCCATCAACCCGATCACCCGCATCACGTCGTTCTTCGGCTCCCGCGAGGTTCCGGTCGTGTCGACCGTCGACCAGGGGGCGTTGGACGCCTCGATGTCGCAGCTTGCGGCGAACAGCGATCGTGCGCCCGTCGAAGGTGCAGTCATGTTCGAGGACGGTAAGGCGACGGGTGTTTCGCCCGCCGCTGGCCAGGCGCTCGAAGCGCAGCAGGCGGGCGCCACCTTCGCCGCCGAATGGTCCGATGGTGGCGTCGTCGATCTTCCGGTCGACGAGGTTCCGGTGACGGTCACTCAGGCTGGTGTCGATCGCGCACTGCAGGAGATCGCCATTCCAGCTGTCTCGGGTGACGTCGTGGTCAACGGCCGTGACGGCAAGGTCGCGACGCTCGGCGTCGATCAGATCGGCGAGGTTCTGACTTTCACACCCGACGGCTCGGGTGGGCTGACTCCGCAGTACAACACGGATGCCGCGATCAAGATTCTGACTCCGCAGTTGGTGTCGACGGAAGTGCAACCCAAGGACGCGTCGTTCACCTTCGCCGGTGGCAAGCCGACGGTTGTGCCTGGTGTTGTCGGAGATCTGATCAACTGGCCGGACACGGTCAAGGAACTCCCGGTTCTGCTGGGCAGCACGGCTTCTCGGGCAACCCCTGCCGTGTACGGACCGGTTCCGCCGGCGCTGACCACCGAAGCCGCGAACGCACTCGGCATCAACGAGGTGATCGGCGAATTCACCACCGGTGGTTTCGAATACGCGTCTGGCGTCAACATCGGCCTGGCTGCGTCGGAGATCGACGGTGCGGTAATCAAGCCCGGGGATACGTTCTCGCTCAACGAGTACACGGGCCCGCGCGGTGCAGCTCAGGGATACGTCGAGTCGGGGATCATCAACAATGGTCGCCCGGACAAGGCTGTCGGCGGCGGTATCAGCCAGCTCGCGACGACGCTTTACAACGCGACGTACTTCGCCGGCATGGACGACGTCGCGCACACCGAGCACAGTTACTACATCTCGCGGTACCCGGAGGCTCGTGAGGCGACAATCTTCGACGGTGCGATCGACTTGCAGTTCAGGAATCCGGCGAAGACCGGCGTGATGATCGAGACGATTGCGACGTCGTCGAACATCACCGTTCGGATCTGGGGAACCAAAACCGTCGATGTCGCTTCGACGACCGGCCCGCGTACGTCGCCGACGTCACCGAACACCGTGACGTTGCCGGAGGGGCCTGGTTGTGTGGCTTCGAGCGGTGCGCCCGGATTCACGGTCAGCGACACTCGCGTGATCACCGACCACGCGAGTGGCGCCGAGATTTCCTCGAACACCCGGACCGTCAAGTACGACCCGGTGCCGATCGTGAAGTGCGAGTAGGGAACTACTTGCCGACGAGTGGGCCGAGGGTGCGGCCAGCGAGGTCGACGATGCCTGGCTCTTCGCCGTTGGTGATCAGGTTGATCACGACGCCGTCGATGCCGTGGTCGAGGATGCGCGTCTGAACCTGCTCGGCGACGTCGTCCGGGCTGCCGACGAAATGACGTTCGGTGGCCTTGGCGACCACGTCTTCCGGCGCCGTGGTGATGTCGAGACCACGTTCTGCGAGGAACGTTCGCTGATGCGCGCGAGCCTTGTCGCCGTCCTCGTCGATCATCATGAACGTGAGGAAGCTGGTCTCGAGTGTTGCGGGATCACGATCGGCTTCGTCGCAGCGTGCCGCAAGTGCTTCCATCTTGCGCGGCAGTTCCGACGGGTCGCAGATGATGTTGAGGTGATCCGCGAACCGAGCGGCGAGGCCGAACGTCTTCTTCTCACCGCCACCGCCGAGCAGGATCGGCAGGTCGTCGCGGACGCGGGGCTCGTTGATGGCTTCCTTGACGTGGTACCACTTGCCGTCGAAGGTGGGACGCTCACCGCGGAGCATCGGCGCGATGATCTGTAGTGCTTCGTCGAGTTTCTGGAACCGTTCGGTGAAAGTTCCGAACTCGTATCCGAACGAATTGTGTTCGAGTTCGAACCAACCGGCGCCGATGCCCAGGATGGCCCGACCGCCGCTCACCACGTCGAGGGTGGTGACGGTCTTGGCGAGCATGGGTGGATTGCGGTAGGTGTTTCCCGTGACCAGTGCAGACAACTGGATGGTCTCGGTGGCCGTCGCCAGCGCGGAGAGCGCCGAGTAGGCCTCGAGCATCGGGGCGTCCGGCGCTCCGATTCCGGGGAGTTGGTAGAAGTGATCCATCACGAATGCAGTGTCGAAGCCTGCGGCTTCGGCTTCGCGGGCCTGCGCTATGACGGTGGGGAAGAGGTCCTTGACCGGACCGCCGTAGCTGAAGTTGGGCATCTGGTATCCGAGGCGAGTGCTCACCGATTCGACGTTACTCGCGATCGGTTGACCTGGCACGATTTTACCAACTCTATGGATTCTGTTGTGCTGGGCAGACTTCCGGAATTCAGAGAAGTTCTTCGGCCGCTTCGCGTCGCTTGGCTCGCTGCTGGTGAAGCTTGACTGCCGCGATTGCGATGCCGCCACCGACAATTCCGCCGACGAGAGCGCCGACCCAGGTAGACGATTCTTCGTAGGAATCGAATTCGAGACGGGCCATGATGCCGACTGCGGCGACGAGGTACAGCGCGATGCTGATCACGACCCGGGGGCGGTTGTAGTTGGACAACACGTAGACATCGACGTCGCACCGAAGTGCATAGATAATCGTGATCACTGAGCCGAACAGTGCGACGATCAGCAGCGCGAGCGAGATCCACGCCCCTGTTCGGCCGGCGACCCAGGGCAGAATCGCCGAGCTGACGAATATTGCCCAGAAGACACTCTGGAGTCCCACCGCCGAGGCTTCGTTCCAGACGTCGCGCTGACGCTCGTCCTTGTAGAAGTCGTCGTCCAGATCTCCGACGAACCGCATTGCCTTCATCATGGTGCTCATGCCGTCTCCTCTGGAATTTCTGCGGTGAGTGCCGATTCGGGTAGGGGAAAGAGCGTTTCGACGGTGGTCCCCAGCGCCAGTGCCAGGCGAAGTGCCAGGTAGACGCTCGGTGCGTAGTCGCCGCGTTCGACGGAGACGATGCTCTGTCTGCTCACCTGACCTGCCGTGGCCAGTTGTGCCTGGGTGAGGCCGGCGAGGCGTCGGTGCTCCCGCACGTTGTTGTCGCCAGCCTTTCCAGTCATGGGAAAAGTAAAGAATACTTGTCATATAATGTCAAGTTTGCTTGTCATGTGGAAAGCTGACGGCATGCGTGAACGATTTCTCGAGATCGCCCTGGCAAATCCGGTGGTCGCTACGATCGTGGATCGGGCACCGCAATTGGAGTTGGCTGAGTGGTACCTGACCGCGGGTGGGCTCTTCCAAACCGTCTGGAATCACATCGACGGCCGAGACCTCGGCGCCGGAATCAAGGACTACGACCTCTTCTATTTCGATGCCGACGATCTGAGCTACGAAGCGGAAGATCGCGTGATTCGTTCGGCCGCAGAACTGTTCGCCGATGTGGATGCCGATATCGAAGTGCGCAACGAAGCCCGCGTGCACCTGTGGTACGAGCAGCATTTCGGCATTCCCGGCGTTCCGTTCACCGGCTGCCGCGACGCCATCGACCACTTCGCCTCCACAACTTGCTGTTTCGGGATCACAAAGGGAGCAAGCGGCACTGTGGACGTGTATGCCCCGCATGGATACGACGATCTCTTCGACATGATCGTCCGCCCCAACCCGGTGCTGGCGCCGAGAGAGGTGTACGAGGCCAAGGCGGCACGGTGGCGCAGGGAATGGCCTGCGCTGACCGTGGAGCCTTGGACCGAGACCTAGACTTAGACCTCGATCGGCGGATGCAACCTGTCCATGGTCCATTGCCGATTACGACGTGCGGCAAGTGAACTGGCGCCGAGTGAGGCGACGAGAAGGCCACCGAGGACGGCGATCGAGACCCACAGCCTCGAGTCGATACCGCCGACGGTGAGTTGTCGTAGCCCGTTCACCGCGTAGGTCATGGGGTCGAACGGGTGGATGATCTGGAACGGTTTCGCGGTGGTTTCGACGGGATAGATGCCGCCGGCCGAAACCAGTTGCAGCATCAGGAACGCCAGGGTGATGACGCGTCCGACGGACACTCCGAAGATGGCGTTGAATGCCTGGATCAACGCCATGTAGGTGGCGGTGATGAGCATCAGGAACCCGACAGTACCGATGGCGTGCGTGGGGTGCAGACCGACGGCGAAGTGCACGACCAGGTACATCACGATCACCTGGCAGATGCCGATGAGCAGTGCCGGCCAGTACGAGGCGAGGACTACCCGCAGCGCGCCGAGACCGTTTGCGATGGGCCGGTTCTGGAGCGGCTTGAGTAGCATCCAGGTGATGATGCCGCCCACGAACAGTGCGAGGGGCAGGAAGAACGGAGCAAAGCCGGTGCCGAAGGTGCTTGCCCGGTTCTCGTAAGTTTCCTGCAGTTCGACCGGGCTGGAGAGGGTTTGAGCGGTTGCGGTTCGCTGTTGATCGGTCCAACTGGGAATCTGGCCGGCGCCCTCGGTGAGTTTGGTTGCAAGTTCGGAGGATCCGGCACGAAGTTGCTCGGTGCCGTCTGCGAGTTTGGCCGCTCCGTCGGAAAGTTGGACGCTGCCGTCGGTGAGTTGAACGAGTCCACTACTGAGGGTTTGAGCGCCGTCGTTGACTTGTTGACCGCCGTCACGAAGCTGCACCAGACCGTTGCGGAGTTCACCGCCGCCGTTGGCCGCGGCATTGAGCCCGGCTCGGAAGGTGCTCGACGGATCGTCGAGTTGGTAAGCGAGTTGTTGTGCACCGCTCTTGAGTTCGCCCAGCTGGCCCATGGTCGCTTCACCGAAACCCTGAGTGCGCAGCATGTCCTGGGCAGGCGCGAGGGCATTGGCGATCTGTTGGCTGACGGGATCCGGGTTCAGACGAAGGCTGGCTACGGCCTGCCCGACCAGCTGCGCGACGTCTGCTTGTGTGTTCCCGAGGACGCTCAGTTGGTCGACGACCTGGGTGACGCCACCACTGAGTTGGCTTGCGCCGTCGCCTAGTTGGACAGCTCCGAGATCGAGTTGCCCCAAACCGTCGGTCAGTGCGAGGACACCGTCCGTGGCGGTGTTGATACCGGTCGAGAGTTGCGCCGTACCGCCGGCCAGAGTGGCTGCACCGTCGCGTGCGGTAACCATGTTGTCTGCCAAAGTTTTCGAGCCCGACGCCAATTCGCCGGCTCCGGCGTTGGCTGTGTTCACGCCGGCCGAGAGCTGGAGCGCTCCGTCGGCTGCTTGCTTCAAACCTGCACCGGCGTCGGTCAATCCGACCAGAACCGTCTCGACCGACTGCGCGCCGATCTTGTCGCTGACTTGGCTGAGGACCTGCTGGGCGGCATTTTGACCGATGATGGTGCCGAGATAGTTGTTGACGTCGTTGAAGGTGAACTGCAACTGCGCTTTGTGGGGGTCCTTGGACGTCGGGGATGCAACGGCCTCGCTGAAATTCTCGGGCAGAGTGAGAGAGAAGTAGTAGGTGCCGTCCGAAACTCCCTGCGCGGCTTCCTGCTGTGAGACCAGATGGAGATCGAGCTCACCGGAATCGAGCAGCGCTTGGCTGACCTCGTCGCCCGCGTTGAGTTCCTGCCCCTGGACCATCGCGCCACGGTCGGTGTTGACCAGAGCTACGGGGACCTTGTTCACCTCACCGAACGGATTCCAGAAGGCCCACAAGTACATCGCGCCGTACAGGAGCGGCATCAAGATGATGGTGACGAGTGCAATCCTGGGCATCGCGCCGCGGGAGAACCGCTTGAGTTCGGTTCCGAGAGACATTCCAGCGAGCATCGCGTTTACCTCGCCCCTTCTTGGTCGGGATTGGTGACTTCTTGGAGCAAGGTGACGGCATCGATGGGTGATCCGTCAGGCAGCGGGTTGACGGTCGACGCGATGATGGTCTGGTAGCTCCCCATCTCGACCAGTCGCTCGACGAGATATGCGCGCTCGGAGTCACGCCGCACCTGTTCGAGATCGTCGACGACCAGCAGGGCCGGCTTCTTCGTGTTCGCGACCGCGATGCGTAGCAGGGTCGCCTCGAGTTCGCCGAGGTCGCTGACATATCGGCCGAGTGCCGGCAGCGGATGGTCACCGAAGACAGGGGCACACACGGTTTCGAGTTCTCGATCCCCGGCACGTCCGATGAGTTTGTACCAGGGTGCGTCCCACCGGATCTGCTCCGTGATCAGATCGCGAACGGTGACGGACTCGGCAAGCTCGTCGATGTCCTCGAACCCGGCGACCCCGGCGATCTCGAAGATCTCACGGGGACGGGTTCGGCCGAAGACGGAGAGCGATCCGGAACTGGCTTTCATTCGCCCGCTGAGTGTCAGAAGTAAGGACGTACGTCCTGAACCGGCCGAGCCTTCGAGGACGGTCACACCGCCCGCACGAATTTCGAGATTGACGGGTCCGAACACCGGCCCCCATGGGCCGTCGAGCGCCAAGTCCGTGGCAGTCAATGCCAGGTCGGGGGCGTAATCGGGTTGTGCGTGCTCTGGTGCGACCACGATGATCACCTGTCTGTTGATCTACTCGGGCTTCGAAAGAACCGAGTGGCTGGTTCTGTGGACGTTCGTGCTCACCCAATCACATCGTCAGGGGGCGAGCGGCCTCACGAAAGGGATGTGTCGGACACGTCTGACAACTTGGAGACCGAACGGTATGTATTCTGTTGGAAACGGACAGGGGGAGTCGAGGTGCCGGTTCGTAGACGCGGTATGTGCGTGTTGCTTGTCATGGCCGCCTTGTCGGTTGTCTCCTGTGCCGGTGAGCGCGAGTCGCCCCCGTTCGTGTCCAGCGAGAGGCTTTTCGAGTTCACCGGGCGCAATGTCGGGCCGTTGACGGTTCCGCCCTTGCCTTCCGAAGGACACGAGCACGAAGCAGCGCCCTACGGAGCGATCACCCTGACCGGTGGGTGGACCGGCGCAGCCAGTGTCTCGCTGCCCGGATCCGTCACGTGTTTCGAGCACAACTGGGCGGATTCGCTGCCTGCCGGGCACCGCCAGTGGGCCTACGAGGTGCACACCAGTTCCTTCTACGAATACGACGGTGGCGGCGAATATCCGGGTCGTGATTTCCAGTTGCAGGTCTACATGAACGAAAAACCGGAACCGGGCCAGCACGGGTCGGCGATCATGAAGTTCTCGGATCAGAGCGGACAGTTTGTCTCCTTCGGCGGCGGTGAAGACAAATCCATCGAAATAGTCAGTTCTCCGGATCGCAGGCGCGTGGCGCTTTCCCTGGCGGGAACGGCGGCGAGAGCCGGCGAACAACCGACGATGTCGGTACTGTCCGCTCAGATCAGTTGCCCCACCATCGAGCGCAGATGATCGCAGGCGACACCGAGCGCTGACAATAAAAATGCCGGCCCCGAAATGTTCTCGGGACCGGCACTTTTCATGAATCAGGAGCGAATCAGAATGCTGCTTCGTCGATCTCCATGATGTCGTTCTCGGTGTTCGCGACGATCTCGCGCGAAGCCGTGAGCTCCGGCAGGACGTTCTTGGCGAAGAAGGACGCGATGGCGACCTTGCCCTCGTAGAAGCTCTTGTCCTTGTCGGAAGCGCCGTTGTCGAGTGCTGCGAGAGCGATCTCGGACTGACGGAGCAGCTGCCAGCCGATGAGCAGGTCGCCCACGGACATCAGGAATCGGACTGAGCCGAGGCCGACCTTGTACAGCTCGGTGGGCTGCTCCTGAGCTCCCATGAGGAAGCCGGTGAGCGTGGCAGCCATGGCCTGGACGTCTTCGAGTGCGGTGGCGAGCAGTGCGCGCTCCGCCTTCAGACGGCCGTTGCCGGCTTCGCTGTCGATGAAGGTCTTGATCTGTCCGGCAACATGAGCGAGCGCGACGCCGCGGTCACGGGCGATCTTGCGGAAGAAGAAGTCCTGAGCCTGGATGGCCGTGGTGCCTTCGTACAGCGAGTCGATCTTGGAGTCGCGGATGTACTGCTCGATCGGGTAGTCCTGCAGGAAGCCGGAGCCGCCGAGGGTCTGCAGGCTGTCCGTCAGGTACTGGTACGCACGCTCGGAGCCGACGCCCTTGACGATCGGGAGCAGCAGGTCGTTGACGCGGAACGCGGTGTCCTTGTCTGCGCCCGAGACGAGCTTGGCGACAACCTCGTCCTGGTGTGCTGCGGTGTAGAGGTACACCGCGCGCAGGCCTTCGGCGTATGCCTTCTGCATTGCCAGGCTACGACGCACGTCGGGGTGGTGCGTGATGGTCACGCGGGGCGCGGCCTTGTTGGTCATCTGGGTCAGGTCTGCGCCCTGCACACGCTGCTTGGCGTAGTCGAGAGCGTTGAGGTAGCCGGTGGAGAGGGTGGCGATTGCCTTGGTGCCGACCATCATTCGAGCGTGCTCGATGACGTCGAACATCTGGGCGATGCCGTTGTGGACCTCGCCGACCAGCCAGCCCTGTGCGGGGATGCCGTGGCCGCCGAAGGTGACCTCACACGTGGCGGAGACCTTCAGGCCCATCTTGTGCTCGACGTTGGTGACGAAGGCGCCGTTGCGCTCGCCGAACTCTTCGGTCTCGAAGTTGAAGTGCGTCTTCGGGACGAAGAACAGGCTCAGGCCCTTGGTGCCGGGTCCGGCGCCTTCGGGGCGAGCGAGAACGAGGTGGAAGATGTTCTCGAACAGGTCGTCCGAGTCGGCCGAGGTGATGAAGCGCTTGACGCCCTCGATGTGCCAGGATCCGTCGTCCTGCTTGATTGCCTTGGTGCGTCCGGCACCGACGTCGGAGCCGGCGTCGGGCTCGGTGAGGACCATCGTGGCGCCCCATCCGCGTTCGACGATGGTGGCGGCCCACTTCTTCTGCTCTTCGGTGCCGTTGTTGAACAGCACGTCCGCGAAGGCGGGTCCGGCCTGGTACATGTGCGCTGCGGGCTGTGCGCCCAGGATCAGCTCACCGATGGCCCACACGACGGAGCGGGGAACCGGCACGCCGCCGACCTCTTCGCTCAGTCCCATGCGGTACCACTCGGCGTCCCAGAGAGCCTTGAAAGACTTCTTGAAGGATTCCGGCAGTGCAACGGTGTGTGTCTCGGGATCGAAGACAGGGGGGTTGCGGTCCGCGTCGGCGAAAGATTCGCCCAGCGGTCCCTCGGCCAGGCGTGCGACCTCTGCCAGCATGTTGCGGACAGTGTCGGCATCCAGGTCGCCCCAAGCGCCTTCGCTCAGTGGCTTCTCCAGTCCGAGAACCTCGAAGAGGTTGAACTCCAGGTCCCGAACGTTGCTCTTGTAATGGCCCATGTCTTCTGCTTCTCCCAGTGAGGTGGTGCGGTCCAGCACTCCTAGTACCGCCCGAAGTTTATTACTCGTCGGTAACTTAATACATGTTACTAGCCGTTCTTTGCATTGCCAACACCGGATTTGCGTCCGATGACAAGCGCGTCGACCGCGAGTCCCGTTTCGGTGTGCCTGTGGGGATTTCCGGCGATCTCGAACTCGAGCTTTCCTTGGAACTCCTGCATCAATTCTTCTGGGGTGTAGAGGATTTCGGGATCTTTCGGTCCGCCGACGCCGTAGTCGATGTTGCTTCGGTCGTGACCCAAAATCATGAGGATTCCATCAGGTTTCAGAGAATTTATGGCACGGTTCACAACCAGGGTGCGTTGTGGTGCGGGTAGATGAAGGTAAAGAAGCAGGGCCAAGTCGTATGCCTGCCCGTTTCTGGAGGGGTAATCCGCGACGGTTACGTCGCCGCATCGGTAGTCGAGCCGGTCGAGGACCGATCGGGGTGAGCGGGCTGCGATCGTGCGGGCTTTCTCGATCGCGACGGCCGAGTAGTCGATGCCGGTGACCTGCCAACCGCGGGTTGCGAGCCACAACGCGTTACGGCCCTCGCCACACGCCAGGTCCAGTGCCTGGCCGTGGGGGAGGGCCGTTGCGTATTCCACCAGTAGTTCGTTGGGAGGTGCGCCCCAGACGAGCTCGGATTCTTCGTACTTCTTGTCCCAGGCGGCCGCATCCATAGATGACGACGGTAGTGGCACTCAGTTCTTGCGGACGCCGTCCATCGGGTTCTTGCGCAGGGCCGCGCGAGTCGGGATCGCGATGGAGACAAATCCCAGAACAGCGGTCACGGCGACGATGGAACCGTAGATCACCGGTGAGATCGCCGGGATCGGCTGCCCGGACACCGCCACGGCGATGCCCATCAGCGGCGGCAGGGCGATCAGCGATCCGACCACGACGGCGATTCCCACCACCATCAACGATTCGATGCGCATCATCGCTCGGACCTGCTTCGTCCGCGAACCCACCAGCTGCAGGAGCGCGAACTCGCGGGAACGCTCGGCAGTGGCGGCGACCAGAGTGTTCACGACGGCGACGGCCAGATAACCGAGCAGGACGAGGACGGCGAGGATGCTGACCCACGACTGCATACGTCGCTGATCTTCGCCTGCGGCTCCGAACTGGTCCTGGTTCATCGCGGCGATCGAGGGGAAAGATTGCAACGACTGCTGTACTTCAGCCGACCGTCCGGGTTCGGCAGCAACCAGAACGGTGTCGATCAGAGCGTCGGTGGAGTGCTGACGCAAAGTCTCGATCGGCATGGTCACGTCCCCGAATCCGAGGCCGCGGCCGTATTTTGCGACGACCATCGGATGCACCAGCGTTCCGTCACCCAGATAGAGGTCGACGCGCTGGCCGACCTTGGCTCCGAGTGTGAAAGCGCCGTCTTCGCTCACGGCAACGGTATCGCCGGTCAGAGCGCTCAGGTCGCCTTCGGTCACCGCGAGATCGAGGGTCGCGGTGGCACTGGCGGCGTCGATGCCCTGGGCCGCGATCGCGCTGTCGGCTGAGCCGCCTTCCTCTCCACTCGGTACCGGTAAGACCTGGCTGCGCACCACGGGGTTTGCCGCACTCACACCGGGCACCGCTGCAATCGAGTCGAGGAGAGAGGGAGCGATACCGGCCGGAGCGCCGACGATCAGGTCTGCGGTGACGCCCTTGATCGACTGGTTGGTCGCCTCGGCTGCGACGGTGCTCTGGCTGAAGAACTGCACCGAGCCCAGTGCGATTGCGAGAGCCAAGGGGACAACGGCCGACGAGAGTCGCCTCGAGTTGGATTCGGCGTTGGCGGCAGCGAGAACTTTCGACGCCGATCGGCCACGGCGCAGCGGGCCGCCGAGGACCTTGATGATGCCGCGCACCAACAACGGGCCGAGCAGCGCGACCGAGAAGATCAACAGCAGTGCGCTCGAACCGGCTCCGGCGGCTGCCACGCTGCCGGGCAGGAAGGCCGGGAGGATGCACGCGCTGAGGCCGGCGGCGCCGAAGATCAGCCCGGCGATGATGCGTCCTCGGCCCAGTTTCGCCGGGCCGCTTTCGGATTCGCGGAGTGCTTCGACGGGGTCGAGCTTTGCCGGCCGACGGGCAGCGATCGCAGCCGCCGCGCGGGCAGTGAGTACGCAGATCAGGAAGGCCGCGATGGCAGGAAGCGGGCTGTACGCCAACGCGAAATCCGTGGGCATGACCCCTGCATCGGCGAACTGTGCGCCCAGAACTCGGGCGAGCAGGTATCCGGGCACCGCGCCGAGAGCTGCCGCCGCAGCAGCAACGAGCAGCACTTCACGCCCGATCATGACGTGGACTTGACGAGTAGTGGCTCCGATTGCACGCAACAGAGCGAACTCTCGGCGCCTGGCGTTGATCGAGAGCGACAACGTGCTGGACACGACGAACATGCTGACCATCAATGCAAGACCCGCAAACGAGGCGCAGAGCACGATCAACTGAGTCCGCGCAGCACCGGCGTCGAGGAATTCGATGCCTCCGCGTGCGGTGCCGGTCGAGATCTCGGCGTCGGTCCCGGCGAGTGCCTCGCGAGCGAGAGCGGCGGCGTTCACACCTTCGGGGGCGATCAATCCGACTGCGGTGACCGAGTTCTGGTGCGGCCACAACCGTTCGGCCTCTGCGTCGTCGAGGAAGACCAGTGCCGGACGGTCGGGCGAAGGCACCGAAGACGAATCTGCTGCGCCGACAACGGTGTACTCGTCCACTATGCCGCCGTGAGCCAGCATGATCCGCTCGCCGAGTGCGGCGCCGGTGGTCGAGACCACCTCGTCGCGGCGCTGCGGAGCGCGACCCTCGGCGAGCGAGTACGGCGCCAATTGTGCTGTGTTCCAAGGATGTGCGTCGAGTACGACGCCCTCGGCGGTGCTGACGGGGACGGAGATGTCGGGAACCACCGTGACATCGAGTGCCTCGAGCGTGCGGACCGCATCACCGTCGAGGAGAACTCTCTCGGCAAAAGGCTGATCGGCATCTTCCTTGACCTCGAGTGCCTGCGGTGCGCTGACCACGGCGTCGGCGCCGGCGTAGAGATGTGGTGAGACTCCGCCTCGCACTCCTGATTCCAGCAGTACACCCAAACCACAGGTGAGGAGCGCTGCGCAGAATACGGAGACGAACACGGCGACGAATCCGGAGCGGTGCGCTTTCAGATGGGCAAAAGTGTGCGCTTTCATCATCACCAGTCCCCGAGGTGTGTCATGCGCTCGGCGATCTGCTGGGGTGTCGGGCGGTCGATGTGCCCGACCAGTTTCCCGTCGGCGAGGAACAGCACACGATCGGCGTAAGACGCGGCCACCGGATCGTGCGTGACCATGACGATGGTCTGGTCGAACTCGGCGGCCGTTCGGCGCAGCAATTCCAGAACCTGCTTGGCGCTGCGGGAGTCGAGGGCGCCGGTCGGTTCGTCGGCGAAGAGTGCGTCGGGGTGGGTGACGAGGGCGCGCGCGATGGCGACGCGTTGCTGCTGGCCACCGGACAGTTCGGAGGGTTTGCGCTTGCGGTGCGATCCGAGTCCGACGGATTCGAGGACGAAGGTCAGGTACTGCTTGTCGGCTCGTCGTCCGGCGAGGAGTAGGGGGAGCGTGACGTTCTGCTCGACGTCGAGAGCGCCGAGCAGGTTGTAGGCCTGGAAGACGAAACCGATGTGGTCGCGTCGGAAGATGCTGCGGGCCTTCGGCTTCAGCTGTGAGATCTCGGTGTCGCCCAACCACACCGATCCGCTGCTCGGTCGGTCGAGGCCCGCGGCGCAGTGCAGGAAAGTGCTCTTACCTGATCCGGACGGGCCCATCACGGCGGTGAAGGTGCTGCGCGGCAGAGTGAGGCTGATGTTGTCGAGGGCGGTCACGGCGCCGCGGCCGTTGCCGTAGATCTTGCTGACTCCTTCGAGGCGTACAGCAGATGTTCGAGCTCCCGTGGCACCAGGGGCCGGCGGGGCGAGGACCGAGTGTCGATTCTTCATGGGAAGAACGCTATGGAGATTCGGCATTCATCGACATCCAGCAGAGTCCCGAATCAATGGTGTAGCCAGCTGTAGTGGATCGTGCGGTGCGGTGCGGCATGCTGGGGCAGTGAAGAAGAGAACCAGGGCTGCGGTATACGTGCTCGTCGAGGGTGCGGCAGCTGTGGTCTCCCTGTTCTTGCTGATGGTCGGCCTCATTCTCTTGTCGCTCTCGATTCTGATCGTCGGCTGGTTGCTGTTGCCGTCGTACGTGCGAGTGCTCCGGTGGTGGGCCGGCCTGGCTCGCAAACGCACTGCTGCGTACACCGGGCGCCCTGTTCTGCAGCGATACCCACCGATGCCCAGCAATCCGACATTCGGGGACTGGCGCCGGTTCCTTACCGATCAGTCGACAAGGCGCGACGCGGCCTGGTTGTCGATTCATGGTCTGGGTGCTTTCGTCGCCGCGATGCTGACCATTGCTCTGCCACTCGGTGCACTCAATGCGATTGCCGTCCCGCTGTACTGGCAGCAGATGCCCGCGGGCGAACCCGTCAACAACCCGTACCCCGTGACGTCGTGGTTGGGCGCTGCGGGGATGCCGTTGATCGGCATCCTGTACTTCCTGATCGCGTGGTGGTTGATCCCCGCGATGGCGAAGTGGATCAGTTGGTCGACCACGACTTTGCTTGCGCCGGATACGCGTTCGGACCTATCGAAGCGCGTCACCGCCCTGACGGCCAGCCGCGCTGCGGCGCTCGACGCGCATTCGGCCGAACTCAAGCGCATCGAGCGGGATCTGCACGACGGTGCGCAGAACCGTCTGGTCGCGGTGGTGATGATGCTGGGAATGGCGGAGCGGTCGTTGCAGATCAACCCGGACCAGGCTCTGCCGCAACTGCATCGGGCGCAAGATGCCGCGACCGAGGCGTTGAGTGAACTCCGCACGTTGGTGCACGACATCTATCCGCCGATCCTCGACGAGCTCGGCCTCGAGGGCGCGATCTCCGCGCTCGCGGGGCGCTCCAGTGTGCCCTGTGTGCTCGAGATCGACGATCTCCGCCGTGCCCCGGCTGCCGTCGAGGCTGCCGCGTATTTTGTCGTCGCCGAGGCTTTGACCAACGTCGCAAAACACAGCGGAGCGCGCAGCGTCACCGTCACGGCAAGGACGGAAGCGTCGACGGACTCGTTGGGTGAGACGATGCTCATCGACGTGATCGACGACGGTCACGGCGGTGCGAACGAACGGCCGGGCGGCGGCGTGGCGGGCATCCGGCGCCGGGTCGAGGCTTTCGAGGGAACCGCTGTACTGGAGAGCCCGGAGGGTGGACCGACAACGATGAGGGTGGAACTACCGTGCGGATTCTGATTGCCGAGGACGACGCTCTCCTGCGTGAAGGGCTGGCTCTGCTGCTTCGCGGAGAGGGCTTCGAGGTGTCTGCCGTCTCCGACGCCACACAGTTCCTTGCGGTGTTCGAGGAGACCGCCCCCGACGCCGCGGTGCTCGACGTCCGGATGCCTCCTACTTTCACCAACGAGGGACTTCGAGCTGCGATCGAGGTGCGCAAGCTTCGTCCGGGCTTTCCCGTCCTGGTCCTTTCTGCGTATGTCGAGGATCGCTACGCCGGTGAACTGTTGGCAGGCGGCGCCGGTGGCGTCGGCTATTTGCTCAAGGAACGGGTTGGCAAGGTAGCCGAGTTCGTCGACGCGTTGAACCGGGTCGTCGACGGTGGAACGGTGATGGATCCCGAGGTCGTATCCCAGCTGATGAGCCGTCGACGCGCCGACGATCCGATCAGATCGCTGACTCCACGCGAGTCCGAGGTTCTCGGACTGATGGCGGAGGGGCTGGGAAATCAGGAAATCGCCAGGAAATTGGTCGTCAGCGACACCGCTGTGAGCAAGCACATAGGAAATATCTTCGCGAAACTCGGCCTGTCGGCTTCGGAAAGCGGGCATCGTCGTGTTTTGGCAGTTCTAGCTCATTTGCGCGCCTGATCGAGGATCTGGACTACATACCTGACCGAAGCGTAACGTGAGCGAGCCTCATGTTGTTGCCGTGATCGAACGGTGACCTGAGAGGCAGGGGCTTATGTCCTGTACGTAACGTGTGATGTCGAATGCGCGTCATCACCAGAAACCAACGAGGAGATCGATCAATGGGTAAGCCGATTGCCAGTGTGGCCGGAGGTCGGCAGTCCGTCCTTCTCGGGCTCGGCGTTCACCGCCCGGAGCGAGTCGTGACCAACGACGAGATCTGTGAGCTGATCGATTCCACCGACGAGTGGATCCAGACGCGATCGGGCATCAAGTCGCGCCGGTTCTCCGGCGAAGGCGAAGGCATCCTCGCCATGTCGATCAGCGCGGCCCGTAAGGCACTGGACGTCAGCGGCATTGCACCCGAGCAGATCGGCGCCGTGATCATCGCGACGTCGACGTGGGACTTGCAGACTCCTCAGGCCGCATCCATCGTTGCCCATGAGCTGGGTATCAAGGGTCCGGCTGCGTTCGACGTCGCAGCAGGTTGCGCCGGTTTCTGTACCGCCCTTGCGGTGGCCAGTGACCTCGTTCGCGGTGGCACCGTAGATCACGTACTCGTCGTCGGTGTCGAGTTGATGAGCGAGGCCACCGAGCCCACCGATCGCAGCGTTCGCTTCATCTTCGGTGACGGCGCAGGCGCAGTTGTCGTCGGCCCGAGCGATACCGTCGGAATCGGCCCGGTCGAGTGGGGTTCGGACGGCAGCCAGTCCGACGCCATCGTTCAGGAGCCCAGCTGGCTCGACTACACCAAGAACCCGACCGGACCTCGGCCGTGGATCAAGATGGCCGGCACCGCGGTGTTCCGCTGGGCTGCCTTCGAGATGGGCAAGGTCGCCACTCGCACCCTGGAGAAGTCGGGGCTGGGTATCGAGGACATCGACGCTTTTGTCCCGCACCAGGCAAACCAGCGCATCAACGAGGTCATCGCTCGCAGCATGAAGCTGCCCGAGGGCTTCCCCATCTCCAACGACATCGCCGAGACGGGCAACACGTCTGCGGCCTCGATCCCGCTCGCCATGGAGCAGATGCTGCGCGACGGACAGTGCAAGCCGGGCGACAAGGCCTTGCTTCTCGCCTTCGGTGCCGGCCTGTCCTTCGCCGGCCAGGTTGTCGTCATGCCGCCGTTGGCTGGGGCAGAATCCGCCTGATATTCACTCGTACGTACTGAGCGCCTCGAACTTCGGTTCGTGGCGCTCAGTCGTTTCGAGGGGGCAGTCGTTTCTGGTCCGGCTCGTCGGAACCTGTGATGTGGCACCCTGGCGAGATGGTCGAGAGTGTGAGGGAGTCCGAACGCAAGTCCGAACGTTCAGCTGAGACGGGCGGCAGCTTGGCAAAGATGGGCGGGCAAGTCGCGCTCGCCAGCACGGTCAGCCGGATCACCGGTTTCGTCCGCACGCTTGCCCTTGCCGCAGTCCTGGGCATTGCCCTGGTCAGTGATGCGTACAACGCGGCCAACAGCTTCCCCAACATGGTCTATCAGCTCCTACTCGGCGGGATTCTCGCCAGCGTCCTGCTTCCGTATCTGACGCGGCAACGGAGCCGTGGGCGCACGCTCGAACGAGAGCAGACGCAGCGCGTCCTCACTGTGGGAGCGCTTGCTCTTGCTCTCGTGACGGCAGTGGCGGTGGTGTGTGCGCCGCCGCTGGTCTCGGCCGTGATCGATGATCCGGCTCAACGCGAGCTCACGACGCTCTTCGCGTATCTACTTCTGCCGGAGATCTTCTTCTACGGCATCACGGCGATGATGACGGCTGTGCTCAGTGTTCGATCGGTGTTCGGCGCGCCGGCCTGGGCACCGGTGATCAACAACGTCGTCCTTCTGGTGACGGTCGCAGTCTTCTTGTGCATCCCGGGTCCGGTGGCTTTGACTCCAGAGTCGATGACAATGGCGCAGGTTCTGGTGATCGGTGTCGGTACTCTGCTCGGGATCGTGGCGCAAACCGCTGTCGTTGCTCTAGCGCTGCACCGCAACGGGTTTCGGTGGCGCCTTCGCGTGCGGGTCGTACCGCACACCTGGCGACCGGTGCGCGTCGGGGTGCCGTTGCTCGGGTGGGTTCTGGTGTACGTTGTTGCCGGTCAGGTCGGGGTGTGGGTGACGATGAAGGTGACGCTCTCACGTCACGTCTACTCGATGTACACACATGCGGATCTGCTGTTTCAAGTGGCATACGGAATTCTCGGAGTGTCTCTGTTGACGGTACTGATGCCGCGAATCGCCAGGTCAGTTGCCGCGGGGGATGACGTAGGCGTCGTATCCGATCTCGGCCGCGGAGCCCGGTATTCAGTGGTGGCTCTGATTCCGGTCACCGTGGCACTCATGGTGTTCGGCCCCTCGTTGACCACTCTGATCTTCTTCGGCCGGGTGGACGGCAGCAGTGCCCGTTTGATCGGGACGGCCCTTGCAGTCAGTGCATTCGGCCTGGTGCCCTTTGCGATGGTCATGCTTCAGCTACGAGTGTTCTACGCCGACAATGATACTCGAACTCCCGCCGTGATTGCCGTTGTGATGGTGATTGCCAAGACGACACTCGTTCTTCTTGCATCACTGTCGGCGAGTGACGAAAGGCTGGTCCTGGCCGTCTGTGCCGCCGGCTCGTTCTCCTACGTGTGTGGAGCGGTGCTCGGCCACATCCTTCTTCGAAAGCGATACGGGCTGTTGGGATTCCGTCGCGTGCAGGCCACCGTCGGAAGGATTTCGGCGGCGGCAATTCTGGCAGGTGGTTGTGCGCTCGCTTTGGTGGTGGCGGTTCAGAACCGAGTTCCCGAGCCCAGGCTTGCTGCTGTTATTTCATTGTCGGCGGGTGCGGCCGTCGGTGCCGTCGTCCTGTTGGGCGCATGCAAGGTCGTCGGTGTTCCCGAGATTCGCCGGGCCCGAGCGCTACTGTTGTCCTGAGGACAGGAGCGGTACCAGCAGTTCGTCCGGGGTGAGGGCACCGTGCTGTCCACGGAGGCCGGACAGTCCTGACTCGACAGATCGACGTACGACGGCTACGTCCCCGGAGGCAATGGCGATGACATCGCCGATCCGCCCGTGATACTCGGAATGCACTGCGGGCCCGAACAATCCTGCGACTATGCCTTCAGATCTCGTCCCGATCCACATGCGATCACCCAGCTCGGCGCGCCAGCGGTCCGCAACATCTTGTGCAGCGCCTTCGCTGGTGTGGATGTGACGACAACGCGGTTCACCGGCAAGGGCGAGTACGTCTTTGGACAGAATCGGAGTGTTGTCGAAGTCGATCTTGTTCTCGTCCAACACGTCGACCATTCCGTGGTCAGCCGTCACCAGCAATCTCACGTCCGGACCGAGAGCAGTGGCGAGTTGTTCGACCAGTCGATCGACAAGCATCAGTTGGAAGATCCACGGCTCGGACTCGGGGCCGTAGACGTGGCCGAGTGCATCGATCTCGCTGATGTAGCAGTACGTGAACGTACGGTCGGCAGACTTCGACGCCGCCACGGTGCGAGCGAGGAGGTCTCCGTATGCCTGGATTCCGGCAAACTGGGCACCGCGCATCCCGGCACGGGTGAGGCCGCTGCCGTCGAACTTCGACGGAACGACGGTAGTGACGGTGATGCCGGCGGCCGCTGCGCGATCGAAGGTCGTGGCCTGCGGCTGCAAGGTCTCCGGGACGATGGAGTCGGTCTGCGAATCCTTCTTGCCCGCGCTGTGCCAGCCCAGCCAGTTGAACACCGAATCGGCTTCTTCGACGTAGGACTGGTAGCCGGTGATGCCGTGCGCTCCCGAAGGCAGACCGGTCCCCAGCGAGACGATGCTGGTGGCCGTCGTCGTGGGGAATCCAGCCCGGATGGGCGTTCCGGCGAGTGAATTCAGGAATGGTGCATGTTCGACGTTGCGGGCGAGCAAATTCGCGCCCATCCCGTCTACCAGCAGAATGACGGTCTTCTTGCTGGGCTGCAGATCGAGACGGTTCGCTTCGCCACTCACTCCGAGGGAAGCGAGTACCGACGGCGCAAGCGTCGACAGTGTCGGCTGCGAGTACACATCGAGGAGAGGGGCGGGGGCGGGCATCCCATGAGATTAGGCGTTGGACGCAGAAAACTGCATACCTTCTGGGCGAGTGTTCAAATCTGCGCTTCTCGAAACCGGCCTTCACTCCATGATCGTCGAGATCTGGAACTTGGCACCGAGAGGATCGGCAACCGATGCGAGACGGCCGAAGGGCGTGTCCTCGGGATCGCGCAGTACGCTGCCGCCGAATTCGACGACCTTGGCGACTGCCGCATCCGTGTCGTCCGCCCCGAAGTACACCTGCCAGAACGACGGCACCTCCGCCGGGAGGAACGAACTGGCATCCATCAAACCGGCGACGACGGTGTCGCCCTGCTTGGCCTGTGAGTACCGGAACTCGTCGCTGTCGCCGATGGACTCGTAGGTCCAGCCGAACACGTCGGTGTAGAACGGCAGAACCGCGGCGTAGTTCTTGGACAATGTCTCGTGCCAGACCGGCGCTCCGGCCTCGCCGACCAGACCGAAGCCGTGGTGCTGATCTGCCTGCCAGATGCCGACGACGGCACCGGCCGGATCGCCCACGATCGCCATGCTGCCCTGAGGACCGACTTGCATCGACGGCATCATGATCGTGCCGCCCGCGGTTTCGGCCTTGGACGCCGACGCCGCCGCATCCGCCGAGGAGATGTAGGTGGTCCAGACGTCGCCGTACGGGTTTCCCTCCTGCTGGGGGCCGAGCCCGGCGATGGGCTGCCCGTCTTTGCTGAAGATCGCGTAGCCCCCGTACTGCGGGTCGTCGTTTGTGTCAGCCTGCCAGCCGAACACGTTGGTGTAGAACGATTTGGCAACCGCCGTGTCGGAGCTGGTCAGGTCGATCCAACAGGGAGTTCCGTCGAGCGCTGTACGTGCGGGCATCTGAAAATTCTCCTTTACCGAAACGGATACACAAGCAAGGGACACAGAGCGGGCTGGCCGATGAAGGCGCGATTCTCACGCTACGCGCGTACCCCGACACATTCCCAGGGATCGAGAGCTTTGGAGTATTTGGCCGCTTCATGTTCACCGGTGGACCGGACCCGCCAGTATCATCTGCGCCGAATCGTTCTGACTACGCCGAAATTATTGGGGCACTTGCCCAATCGGTAAAGACTTTTGCTGGCGTAGTGCCGGTGCGGGTCAGCTCGTGATCAGCCCCGTGCGATCGAGCCACGCGAGCGCATGACGGGTGAACTCGTCCGGAATCTCCAACTGTGGGGTGTGGCCGGTGTCGCCGAGAATGATGGTGGTCCAGTGTGGATGTGCAGCAGCGGCCGCCCGTGCGGCCTCGACCGGGACAAGACGATCGCGGTCGCCGTGGATCAGGAGCGTCGGAGTCGTGATCTCTCGCAGGGTCTTTCGATACGAAGCCGGGCGGGCGAGGGTCATCAGCAGTGATCGTGCTGCCTGCAGGAACTCGGCATCCTGAGTGGGTTCGTTGCGGCGAATAGCCGTCAAGGCGGCGCCCGCGTCGAGAACCGCGGGGTCTGCTCGCGTCGGATCGGCGAAACACAATCTGGTCATCTGTGCGGCCAACTGCCGGTCGGACATCTTCCGGCGTCCGAAGCCGAGAACCTGCTCGCCGACGTACGGCATCGAGTAGAGCGCGAATTGAGCGGCGACGGTCAGGTCGGGAAGTTGGACGGGAAGGGGGAGTGCCGGATCCACCAGGACCAGGCCGGCCACTGATTCGGGACTGGCATGGGTCGACATTGCCGAGACCATTCCGCCCATCGAATTGCCGAACAGGACGGCGGGCTCACGCACCACTGCGTCGAGAAAGCGATTCAGGAGCGCCGCGTTGGCATCGACGCCGGTGTGCCGCCCATCAGCAGAGGTGAGTCCGAATCCGGCGAGATCCAATGCATACACGCGCGTGCGTGCGGCCAACGCCGGTGCCACCCGTACCCAGTTGAGATGTGAGCCGCCCAGTCCGTGAACGAGGACGATGGGCGGCGCTCCGCTGGGACCGCCGAAGTCGATCCAGTGAACATCACCGCCAAGATCGGTGATGTTGCTTGTCCCGCCCCACGGGTGCGTGAGGGTGCTTCCGTCGGCAAGTTGGGCCGAAACAGCGGATTCCATACCTGCCAGGATGCACCGAGGTGTCGTCGTAGTCACGCACTCGTCCCGGTTCGAGATGCGAAATTGTGTGCTCGATCACGGATTGTCCAGAAGCTCACGAAACGGTCAAAACGGAATTTGACTGGTGCCAAGCACTTTTCGTGGTGTCATCGATTTTTCGCGGCCGCGGTTCGCGTCCGGCCGACGGAGGTTCGGGCATACTGAAAACCATGTGGTGGATGGTCGGGCTCATTGTGCTGGCCGCGTTGGTTTTGGCATCCGTTCTGGTCGGTTTCGTTTTCCGCCGCCCGATCGCCGAAGACAAGTCGGCGGTGCTTGCCTTCGACGACGCCGCATCTCAGCCCCAGCGCGACTGACCGCCGTCGAGCGGAATTGTTGCTCCCGTCAGATAAGCGGCATCCGGCCCGACCAGGAAAGCCACCGCTGTACCGATGTCCGTCTCGCAGTCGCCGATCCTCCGCAGTGGAATCCCGGCAACAAAAGCGGCAGCCTCTTCCGGGCGCGCATCGGCCCAACGCTGTAACCCGGGTGACGAGGCGTGTGGGGCCACCGCGTTGACACGGATCCCGTCGACGCCCCATTCGCACGCTGCTGCGCGGCTGAGGGCTCGGACGGATTCCTTCACGGCCGCGTATCCGCCGTAGCCGGCAGCGTCCCAGCGGACGGCCACGGAACTGACCATGTTGATGATCGCCCCGCCGCCGCGCTCCTTCATGAACGGGTAGCAGGCTTGCATTGTTCGCAGCGTCGCGACTGGACCGGAAGTCAGTCCGTCGGCAAGGCGCTCCGGAGTGAGGTCGAGGATGTTGCCGAGCGGGTTGAGGCTGGCGTTGTTGATCAGGATGTCGACGCCGCCGAACAGTTCCACGGTTCGCGCCACAGCGCCGGTGATGGAGTCAGCGTCGGCGATATCCACGAGCACCGGTTCGGCGCGGCCGCCACGTTCGGTGATCTCGTTACATGTGACGACGAGTTTCGACTCAGTGCGGCCCGCGACCGCGACAGAAGCGCCCTCCTTGGCGAGTGCCAACGCAACTCCCTGGCCGACTCCTTGCCCTGCACCAGTGATCAGGGCCACTTTTCCATCCAACTTGCCCACTGCTGTTCTCCTGCTCGTCATTCAACGGTTCCCGAAGCGTTGTCCGAATCGCGCATTGTTACTCGTGGGTTCCCGCTGGATGAGATGTGAGTTACGTCCCACTCGGCGGCACCGCTTCAAATTTCGGCTGTCTTACGTATATTGTGAGCGCCGTTACATACCGGGCGCGCGGACCGCGTACACATTCCATGATGAGGAGCTAGACATGGCATTCACCACTGGCAGCAGCAAGACGGACCTGGCACAGCTCGGCGACTTCCAGAAGATCATTGCAGGCCTGGGCGGCGTCCTCGTCGGCATCGGCGCAGTTGCTGGTCTTCTCGGCGCAATCGGTGGCGCAGGAAGCTCGCAGCCGAAGGCTTGATTGCTTCGCTGAACCGGATTTACGGCCTCCGGCCCGCGTCCTGAAGGCATTGCCTTCGTGGATGCGGGCCGGAGGTTTATCTTCATGTGAATGTCTGTGCCTTGCAGGCACATTCATTTTGTGATACGTCGATTGTCGCTGGTATGTCCACACCTTCTTCGTAGACCTGGGGTCCGAAGTTCGGCAACGGAGTGAAATCGAGTGTCGCTTCCGAACCGCGGTAGTGGCGGAAGTAGTAAAGCGATCTGTCCGGCCGGACCAAGGTGTCGGGTTCGGATGTCTTCCAGGCCCAGTGGACGTCTGCTCGCAGAATCTCCGACAGTCTGAGTATGTTCTTGCAGCCGTGGCTTTGTAGCCCAAGGCATTTGAGCGTACCGACGTCTCGCAGTTGCCCGTCGCGCGTCCACCTGGATTCGTAGACCAGCGCATCGAGAACAACGCGGTGCGAACCCTCTCGAGTAACACCACCGAGTAGTGTCCCCCAGTCCAATCCTGGTGCGTGTTGGAGGTATTCGTCCGCGTCGATGAATGCTGCCCAGGCGACCGTGTCGCGATGTCGGGTCACGTAATCGACGTAGGCCTCCACCTGTCCGTGCACGATCCGACCGTCCGCGTCGCGCGGTTGCCAATCGATGATTGTCACCGGGAGGTCGTGCAGTTCCTTGCGGAATGCGACCTGAACCTCGCTGTCCGACATCGATCGCGTGAAGGCGCCGTACGAGTTGCCGCGCTTGTCCTCGCTGCGTCCGTGCCAGCGGTTGAGACTGAATGCGCTTGTCTTGCGAGTGGACCCGACGGAACCGGTGTTGTCGTAGAGAACAACCTCCCAGCCTTGCTCGATGTGGTGCAGGCACCAGTCTCTGATGAAGGGGAGATGTTCGCGGGGGAGCAGGACCGCAACCACTGCGCGACGTCCGGTGTCAGAGCTGTTCGGATGATTCTTCGGATCCGTGATCACCCGACACACGATAGTGCTCTGCGTGGAAGCGAGTTACTCGATATTGAGGATGGAGATTGTTTGACACATTCGACTATTTGTCTCATAGTCGAGTCATGACAATCTCTGTGTCACATTCGCCACGGTTTGTTCCTTCCACTGGGGAGTCCTGGCGTTCGCCGTGGGCAATGTACGACGCGTTACGCGAGAACGATCCTGTTCACAACGTTGTGCCGGAAGCTGCGCCGCAGGACGACTACTGGGTGCTCACCCGTCACGAAGACGTCTACAACGCCGCTCGCGACTACGAGACGTACTCGTCGGCAAAGGGATTGACCACTGTCTACGGTGAACTCGAGCAGATCGGGATGCAGGACAATCCGCCGTTCGTGATGCAGGACCCGCCCGCGCAGTCGGAGTTCCGGCGCATGGTGTCGAAGGGGTTCACCCCGCGTCAGGTGTCGGCGGTCGAGCCGATGGTCCGCGAATTTGTCGTCGAACGTATCGAGGCGTTGAAAGCGCGTGGCAGCGGCGATATCGTCGTCGAGTTGTTCAAGCCGTTGCCGTCGATGGTCGTCGCACATTATCTGGGTGTGCCGGAATCGGACCGTGATCAGTTCGACGGCTGGACCGAGGCCATTGTTGCTGCCAATTCGGCAGGTGGTGTGGCCGCAGCGGCGACGACGGCGCAGGCCGCCACCGGTGAGTTGATGATGTACTTCGCTTCGCTGATCGAACGCCGCAAGGTCGAACCGGGTGACGACACTATTTCGCACCTACTCGCCGCTGGTCTCGGTGAAGAAGGCGACATGTCCGGCTTACTGTCGATTCTGGGCTTCGCCTTCACCATGGTGGCCGGTGGAAACGACACTACAACAGGAATGTTGGGCGGATCGGTGGCGATGCTGACCGAACGCCTCGACCAGCGTCAGATCCTGTTGGACGATCCCGCATTGATCACTGACGCAGTCGACGAACTACTTCGGCTCACCTCGCCGGTCCAAGGTCTGGCACGCACCACGACGCGAGATGTGGCCTTGGGTGGCAAAGTGATTCCGGCAGGACGTAAGGTTTTGCTGATGTATGGTGCGGCAAATCGTGACCCCGAAAAGTACGGACCCGACGCGGCGGAGTTGGACGTCTTGCGCCGGCCACAGAAGATACTCACCTTCAGTCATGGCGCCCACCATTGTCTTGGTGCGTCGGCCGCTCGAATGCAGGCACGAGTTGCGTTGGAAGAGTTGCTCTCCCGGATTCCAGACTTCCACGTCGACATCGACGCGATGCAGTACGCACCAGGCAATTACGTCCGCCGTCCGCTCACCGCCCCGATGTCGGTTAGCCGGCCGTGAGCAACGACTGGCTCGGTGAGGGCCGCGCTTTGGCGGCGGCCGAGAAGATCCTCGACAGCGCGGCACAATTGTTCGTCGAAAAGGGCGTCGCAACGGTCGGTATGGCGGAAATAGCCTCTGCTGCAGGATGTTCTCGGGCCACCTTGTATCGGTACTTCGAGAATCGACAGGCTCTACACATCGCGTTCGTTCACCGCGAAGCGCGCAGGCTCGGAACAGCGATCGCGGAATCGGTAGCGGCCATCGACGATCCGAGTGAGCGTCTCGAAACGGCGATGCTCGCGGCAGTGTCCGCGGTACGCAGCACTCCGACTTTGGCTGCATGGTTCACCCCGGGTGATGCGAGTCTTGCCGGTGAGCTTGCCAATTCGTCTGATGTCATCAACGGGTTGGGGGTCGCGATGCTCGGTGACACCGGCGCCGAGGTAGCCACGCGAGCACGCTGGATCGTGCGAGTGATCCTTTCGCTGCTCATGGTGCCGGGGGCGGACGAGAATGACGAGCGGGCGTTGGTGCGTGAGTTTGTCGCTGCACTGTTGAGTGCAGGAAGGACCGCCTGATCATCCCTTCCGGGTGATGCGCGTGGGTGCTGTCGGGATCGAGGATGAACCGGTATCCAGACACAGGCCACCGCGAGTTCCCGAGGAGCGTAAGAGAAGATGACTACACCGTCCGAACTCGACCCCAAGCCCGCCACCGAAGCCACTCGCCAGACGAATGCTCAGGTGCTCCGTGACCTTCCTTTCGACGACACCTTCGACTTCGATTTGATTTCACGAGGTCTGGTGGCGCCGCTCATCGACGGCGGGCTCGTCAAGGGCGACAAAGGGCAGTTCATCTTCTCTTACGACGCCTACGGGTTCGCCGACGGCGACGCGCCGGACACCGTCAACCCGAGTTTGTGGCGCCAAGCGACTTTGATGGGAAAGGGCGGCGGACTGTTCAAGCTCGCTGATCGCCTGTATCAGGTGATCGGCCAGGATTTGTCGAACACGACGATCATCGAGGGCGACACCGGGTTGATTATCGGTGACACTCTGATGTCCGCGGAAACAGCCGCACTCGCGTTGGAGTTGTACTACCAGCACCGCCCCAAGGTCCCGGTCAAGGCAATCATCTTCACGCACTCCCACGGCGATCACTTCGGCGGTGTGAAAGGATTTGTCACCGATGAAGAGATTGCGTCCGGTGCTGTAAAGGTCTATGCACCAGATAGTTTCACGGAGGAAGCGATCTCCGAGAACGTGCTTGCCGGCACGGCGATGACACGTCGCGGAATGTACATGTACGGATCGTTCCTGCGTCCGGGTCCACAGGGACAGGTATCCGGTGGTCTCGGCTTGTCCACTTCGCACGGCACGTCCACGTTCGCCGTGCCGACCGACGTCATCACCGAACCGATTCACGAAGAAGTCATCGACGGCGTGCGCGTGACGTTCATGCTCGCGCCGGGAACCGAAGCGCCATCCGAAATGCTCTTCTATTTACCAGATTTCAAGGCACTCGGTTCGGCTGAGGACGTCACACACACGATGCACAATCTATACACGTTGCGCGGCGCCAAGACTCGCGACGCCAAGGCCTGGTCGCATTACGTTCGCCTGGCGATGGAGCTCTTCCCCGACGTCGAAATCATTTTCGCGCAGCATCATTGGCCCACGTGGGGCAATGAGAAGATTCGCAAGCTCATGTCGGATCAGGCAGACCTGTACAAGTATCTCCACGACCAGACGTTGCGTCTTGCAAACAAGGGACTGACACCCGTCGAGATCGCCGACCAGATCGAGGTACCCGACGCCATCGGAAAGCAGTGGTACAACCGCGGGTACTACGGCTCGCTCAGTCACAACGTCAAGGCGATCTACACCTTCTATCTCGGTTGGTTCGACGGCGTTCCCGCTCACCTGAATCCTCATCCGCCGGTGGAGAACGGCAAGCGCTACGTCGAAGCCGTCGGTGGACCGGACGCGCTCCTGACGAAGGGCAAGCAGGCGTTCGATGACGGCGACTACCGCTGGGCGGCGGAGTTGGTGAATCACCTGGTCTTCGCCGATCCGAGCAATCAGAAGGCGCGAGAGTTGTTGGCGGACACGTACGAACAGCTCGGCTACCAAGCCGAGAACGGTACGTGGCGCAACTTCTATCTGGTCGGAGCGATGGAGTTGCGGCATCCGCTGGCACCGATGCCGTCCAACAACCCCACCGGCCCGGCCGTCGTCGCAGTGATGCCGCTCGAACAGATGCTGGACTTCTGGGCAGTTCGCCTCGACGGCCCGAAGGCCGCCGACGTCGACCTGACGTTGCGATTCGTGTTGTCGGATACCGAGGACAACGTCCTGGTCACAGTGCGCAACGGCGTGCTGAACTACGACATGGACAGGGCAGATTCGTCGGCCGCCCTGACTCTGACCTTGACCCGTGCGGTGTTCAACGAGGTGTATCTGGGGACGACCTCACTCACCGAATCCATCACCTCCGGAACAGCGAAGGCTGCGGGGGATCAGTCGGAACTGGAGACGTTCATCTCGCTGCTGGAGGATTTTGATCTGTGGTTCGATATCGTCACGCCGTGACTGGTCGACTCCATGATGTGGCCCGGGGATGTGGCCCGGGCGGGGATCACTCGAAACGAGAAGGATCCCCTGCTCCGACGCGCACGATCTCGGGGACACCGGACGAATAGTCGACCACTGTGGTTGGTTCAGTTCCGCAATCACCCGAGTCGATGACCGCGTCGAGCTGGTGGTCGAGTTCTTCCTTGATCTGCCAGCCGTCCGTCATCGGCTCCTCGGCGCCGGGCAGCAGAAGGGTGCTGGAGAGGATCGGCTCACCCAGTTCCTGCAGGAGCGCACGCACTACCGGGTGGCTGGGAATGCGCACTCCGACGGTTTTCTTCTTGGCGTGTGCCAGCCGCCGCGGGACTTCCTTCGTGGCGGGAAGGATGAACGTGTATTGGCCCGGGGTTGCCGCTTTCACCGCGCGGAACGCCGAGTTGGTGACGTGGACGAAATGCCCGAGCTGCGCGAAGTCGGCACACACGAGTGTGAAGTGGTGATCCGACCGCAGGTGACGGATCTCGCGGATCCGATCGGTGCCCGAGTGATTGTCCATTCGGGCGCCCAAGGCGTAGCAGGAATCGGTGGGGTAGGCGATGACCGCGTCGTTGCGCAGCATTTCGACGATCTGGCTGATCGCGCGCGGCTGCGGGTTTTCGGGATGTACGTCGAAGTATCGGGCCATCAACTCAGCTTAGTTCAGCCGGCAGATCGTGAATCCCGTTCGCCGTTCAGACTGTGGTCGGCGAGCAATCCCGTCAGTTCTTCGGCGTAGGCGAGTTGCTTACGTAAGTGTATGCAGCTTTCTTCCGCTCGGGTATGGCAGGCGGTGACGAATTCGGTTGCACCGGTTCGCATTGACGCGTCCGAACCCTTGTCACCGAGCACTGCCAGAGAATCGAGGAGTTTTTTCATTTCTTCGAGACTGAATCCGAGCGGCTTCATTCGTCGGATCACCAGTAGCCGCTGGACGTCGGCTTCGGTGTACAGGCGGAAACCTCCGGCGCTCCGCTCGGACGGGGTCACCAGACCGACCTCGTCGTAATGACGGATCGTCTTGATCGACAGTTCGGTGCGCTCGGCAACCTGACCGATCTGCATGTTCTGCCCCTGGCCCGCGTGTTCCGGCTCAGACATCACTCCCACTTTCGTCGCGCTCGGCCTCCATCCTCTCAGTGACCGTCGCCCAGACGACCGGACAGGCGCAGATGGCGCTCGGCCGACGCGCCGTCGAGGCCCACGATCTCGACCTTCTTGCCTCTGGCCGCGTACTTGGTGGTGATGGCGTCCAGAGTCGCCACGGTCGACGCGTCCCAGATATGAGACTCGGAGAGATCGATGACAACGTTCTTCGGGTCGCCGGTGTAGTCGAACTGATAGATCAGATCGTTGCTCGATGCGAAGAACAACTCGCCTCGAACCGCATAGACACGGGTGTCCTCGTCCGGATGCGCTACGTCGACAACTTCGGTGAGGTGCGCGACGCGGCGGGCGAAGATCACCATCGCGGTAATCACTCCGACGATCACGCCGTAGGCGAGATTATGGGTCGCGACGGTGACAGCCACGGTGACCAGCATGACCGTTGTTTCGCCGATCGGCATGCGGCGCAGTGTCTTCGGATTGATGCTGTGCCAATCGAAAGTGCCCACCGAGACCATGATCATGACGGCCACCAATGCGGCCATCGGAATCAACGCCACGACATCGCCCAGGCCGACCACGAGTATCAGCAGGAACACGCCAGCGAGGAAGGTCGAGATCCGAGTGCGAGCGCCGGAGACCTTCACGTTGATCATGGTCTGGCCGATCATCGCGCACCCTCCCATGCCTCCGAAGAAGCCGGTGACGATGTTCGCGACGCCTTGGCCCCACCCTTCTCGGGTCTTGTTCGAGTGGGTGTCCGTGACGTCGTCGACGAGCTTGGCCGTCATCAACGATTCGAGGAGTCCGACGAGCGCCATGGCCAACGCGTACGGAGCGATGATCGACAGTGTGTGCATTTCCAGAGGGACGTCGGGGAACAGTAGCGTCGGCAGGCTCGACGGAAGTTCGCCCTCGTCGCCGACATCGGGAACGTCGAAAGCGAAAACGACTGTGGCGGCGGTCAGTAGCACGATCGCCACCAGCGGAGCCGGGACCGCGTTCGTCAGTTTCGGCAAGAACACGAGAATCAGGAGGGCGACGCCCAGGAGCGGGTAGACGAGCCACGGAACGTCGATCAGATGGGGGAGTTGGGCGATGAAGATCAAGATGGCCAGTGCGTTGACGAATCCAACCATGACGCTGCGCGGGATGAAACGCATCAACTTTGCAACGCCGAGGAGACTCAACACGATCTGGAGGAGACCGGCCAGGAGGACTGTCGCGATCAGGTAGTCGATTCCGTACTCGCGCGTCAGTGGAGCGACGACCAGTGCGACGGCGCCGGTGGCCGCGGAGATCATGGCAGGTCGTCCGCCGACGACGGCGATGGTCACAGCCATCGTGAACGAGGCGAACAGTCCCACCCGCGGATCCACCCCGGCGATGATCGAGAACGAGATCGCTTCGGGGATCAATGCCAATGCCACGACCAGTCCGGCCAAGACTTCGGTTTTGAGTCGGCGAGGTGACCGAAGCGCGGCCCGTACCGAGTTGTCGTTGGTGGATGAAGCGGTGGTTACTGCCATGAGATTCCGTCCTGACGAGGTTCCCAGACTCTACCCTCCCGTAAGGGTAGAGTGTGAACGAGAATTTGACAGCGATGCGAATGGCCTTCGAATTCTTTTTTGCTGCAATGAATCTCGATTGTTTTGCTCGGCGAGGATGGGCAAGGCTTGCGTTGGCTGACAGATGTGACGGCCAGTAACCCTTACCAAGTATTTACCTACTGTGTGGTTTTTGTTGATCGAAAACTGGCCAATTCGGGCGTTCGCTCCGTTACAGTTCGGCGGCAAACGTCAATCAGGTTGTTCCGAGAGGACATCATGTCAAAACGCTTACTGAATGCTGCGCTGCTAGCCGGCCTCCTTGCCGGTGGAACCGCGGTGGCCGTGATTCCGGCGACCGCGGCACCCGTTGCAGAAACCACGTCGACAACTTTTCAGGTCACGTGCCGCGCAGTTCCGAGTGCGTTCTCCGGGCCGTCGTCAGACGGAAAGCCTGCCACGGTGCGGGTTTCGGCTCCTGCGGTCGTCGCGCCAGGTCAAGTCTTCGACATCGACGTGGATCCGGGAAGCGTCCAGATCCCGAACGATGTGAGCGGCGCAAGCGTCAAGAAGATCTCGCGTCTGAAGATCGACCTTCCGATTCCGACCAACGCGGAGTTCGTCTCGGCGACGGTCACCGATCCGGGCAATGTTGTCGCCGGGAAACCTGCTTCGGTGATTCGTGTCAACGAAGACGGCACTCCCACACCTGACGGCCCGATACTCCGGTTGTCCGGCGCAAACGAAGCGATCGGCAACAGTCCGTCATCGTCGTCGGGTGCGCACGGTGGGCTCGCGATCAATGCTCAGTCCGGTGCCGAGACGAATATCGTCTTTCCGAAGATCAGAATCACCGTGAAGGCCGGGCCTTCCGGCGTTGTCGAGACCAATGTCCGGACCTCGGGTGCTGCAGGTACTTTCGGCGGACCGGAGTCATTCTTGACCTTCCTCCCTCAGGTCGGTCACTGGCTCGCGGGAACGATCTGGGCGCCTACGTCCTGCTCACCCCGCGACAGCGAGACCGGCCCTCTCAATGCCGGTGCCGGCAGCCTGGCGTCGACAAAAATCGACGGGGACCTGGGACCGGTCGATCCTGAGCCCGGTACCGACATCGTGACCACACTCGAGGGACCGGCTACCGCCGTAACCGGCACCAAAGTGTCCTTCGCTACTCACGTCGAACCGGAAAATGCCACGGGAACAGTCCAGTTCATGGTCGACGGCAAGCCCGCCGGCGAACCGCGGCCGGTGGTTCGCGGTATCGCCCGCCTGGATCTGACCTTCGGTAAGGCCGGAATCAAGTCTGTGACTGCGGTGTTCACCGCTACCGGTGACGAGGCGAAGCACATGTCGGCGGCACACATTCTCACCGTCACCGGCGATTCAACAGGTCCGGTCGATCCTAACCCGACCGATCCGGGCACGCCGGGCGGTCTGGGCAGCCTCGAGTCCGTTCTGCCGCAGCTGCCGACGGGTTCGCTCGGCGGCAAGTGATCACGGATCTACTTCACCGAACACTCGATGCCCGAGTTCTTTTGAAAGGCAATACATGAACCCCCGTTCTCTGGCTGTTTGCGCAGCCGTACCCGCTCTCGCGGCCGGACTCCTCGCTGTGTCCGCGCCGACAGCAGCAGCATCAGATGCCGTGACACGAACAGTTTCCTTCGAACACAAGTGCCGGGTCGACGGCGCCACCGATTGGGATTCGTCGTTCTCCGACAACATGGAGGTCACGGCGCCCACGTCCGTGCGTCCCGGCGAGCAGTTCACGGTGAAACTCCATCCCGGCACCATGCGTAGTTCGGATTCGGACACCGGTCGAATCAAGTACGACATTGCGCTTCCGCAAGGGGCAACACTGGTTTCGTACTCTCTCGTCGGTGATTCGTCGTCCAACTTGACCGGCGAAGCTGCGGTACTGCTCCGTGTGGGTGCAGACGGAAATGCGAACGCCACCGGTGAATATTTGCGCATTACCGGGACCAGCAACAAAACTGTCAACGACGGTCCGAGCGCGAACGACAACAAGCCCAAGGAAGGGCTGCAGGTCAAGGCCAACACGGACTTCCGTCTGCCGGCAGTCGAATTGAAACTCGAAGCTCGCTCCGACGAGGGCAATGCGACGACGCACCTGCGCGGAGGGGCCGCGAGCCCGACCATCAAGATCAAAGACACGAGCATGAGCTTCGGTGAGTCCCGTTGGGTCAATGCCGCTGGGTATTGTGTTGCTTCGGGTGACGGACGCGGCGCCCTCTCGACCACAGAGGTCTTCTCGACCAACCAGACCGAAACGACGGTCGCTGTCGCGCTCGAGGCACTGACGGGCGAAGACGTCAAGATCGCGGCAAGCATCGACCCGAATCCAGGTGAGGGAACAGTCGAGTTCTTCGACGGCGATACCAAGATCGGCAGCGCCGCAGTCGATTCGAATGGCCATGCTGAACTGGTCTGGCCGTTCCGTGACCAGGGCGAGCATCGCATCACCGCAAAGTTTCTGGGTACCAAGAAGTTCAGTTCTTCGGAATCTGCGGACAAGACCGTGACCGTCACCGTGCCTGGTGTCATCGTCGTCGAGCCGGTGGATCCGACGGATCCGGAAACACCGGGCGGAACCGGAAGCCTCGGTGACATCTTCTCGAAGCTGCCGACGGGCTCACTCGGAGGCTGAGTCACCCAAACGGTAGGGGAGCGTCGACGTTTCGGCTCGAATCTGGGTGTGTGGTCGAATACTGGAATGACAGGTTCGAATCATGTCGAGAGCCGCAACGCCGGCGTTCCCTTTTTCTCAATGGGAGTCTCCGTCACGGAAACCGGGCCGGAACCACAAAAGGTAGCTCACCAAAACTCGTGCCCTTTTACTACCGTTGGTTGAAGAACTGCGCGATCCGCGGGTTCTTACATCAACAAGCCTTCGAACTCGCCGCTGCGGTTCAGGTATGAACAAGGTAGGGAAAATGCGCAAGGTTGGTTTGCTCGCGTCCGCTGCGGCAGTAGCTGTCAGTGTGGCAATGATCGGGACGTCTACGGCTTCAGCAGCGCCGGGAAGCATTCCCGGACACGGGCTGTTCGACGTGCCGTGGGAGGTGTTGCCGGGAACCTACACCACTTCTGGACCCGAATCGGCTGACATGCCATGCATTTACGGCCGAGCAAAAGTTGACGGCGACGGTGAATTGAATGTCCTCGAGTTCGAAAGCACCCTCGAACCGGCGACGGTCACGATTCTCTTGACGGATTCTCGCTTCACCACCGCATATTGCGCTGATTGGAAGAGAGTGTCGTCAATCGGATCGTTGGACCTCGGATCACTTTTCGGGTCATAGACGTCTCCTGGTTTGACATGAATATCGGATATGGCTGTTCTTGCCATTTCGATTGAACACTCGGCTCGCGGATGCGCTCGTTCGTCTCGAGTTGCCGACCACTCGTCGCATGAGTCGACGACCAGGGACTTTGGCCCTCGGTATTTACCTACCACTCGGTATATTCTGCGAAGGTACGGACTTCGTGAACCGATGTGAGTTGGCTCCGGGGGACGTGCCGGCCTCGCAGGACCGCCCGCAAAGTCAGCCCGGTGAGGCCACCAGAAGTTCGCGCATTTCGACAGATTGCCGCTGGGTCCGTCCGCTACGAGGGGAGCGGACGGACCTGACAGCACGAGAGAGTGCCATGCCTGAACGTGGTCAAAGCAGAGTGGACGCGGGGATCATCGCCGTTGTCGCGATCGTTACCGGTGTGTTCGTTGCACTGACCGGTCACGGTCTCGTTGCAGCGCTGGCCACCGTGTTGGGGCTCGCGCTCGGAATGGCGATTGTGCGGTATCTGATCAAGGGCCGCTGATCACTGGACTCTGATCACCGTAAGAGTTTCAGCAGGTCGTGAGAATGTCGGCGATGGTGTCATGTTCGGCTTGGGTGACCCACAAACCGTATGCCGCTTTGACTTCCACTTGAGCAGTCACGTACTGGCAGCGGTAGGCCTTGTTGGGTGGCAGCCACGACGCCGCGTCGGAATCCGACTTCTTCTGGTTCGTGGGTCCGTCGACAGCGCGCAGGTTTCGAGGGTCGTTGGCGAGATTGGTTCGCGTTTGCGTATCGAGCTGCTGTGCGCCCTTCTGCCAGGCATCCGAGAGTGCGACCACGTGGTCGATCTGGACTGCAGAAGACGTGTCCTGGCCGCGAGTGAACGCGATGGTCTTGTTCGTGTACGGGTCACGGAGCGTGCCGGTTTGGACGGAGCAGCTTTTGGAGCCGTCCTTGAATGTCAGGTCGGTGAGGTCACGCCGCAGGATGTCGTTGCGCGTATCGCAGCCGTTGTGGCCGAACTCGACGGTGACGTCGTCCGTCCAGGCCGTACCGAACAGTGCGCGGTCGTAACCGGTCTTGGGTGCGCGTCCTTTGACGGGGATCTGTGCCAGCAGTTCAATTGCGGCGGACGAAGGAGTCGAGGCTTCGGTCGCGACCGTCGTCGTGACGCCGGATCCGATTCCTGAACCGAGAGAAGATGTTTCGGTTGCATCGGCCTTGGAATTGGCGCAGCCTCCCAGCACGATCACGGCAGCCATGCCGATGGTGACGCCGGTGATGCCGCGCCTGTGATGTGCCGTGCGTGCCATGTGCGAGAGTCCATTTCTTCGAGAGATGAACTACAAGTATGTCATTCGCGACATTTCGGGCTGAACCGGCACCTCCCGTCAGTCGGGTCGAAGTAGCCACCGCTTCACCGGGACGGAGACTAGAACTCGCGGGCCGTCACGAGTCTCATCTGCGGCGTCCCATCCGTCGTACTTCTTGCCGAAAAGTCGCAGGAGATCACCGAACTCGTCGACGTTGCGATGAATTGTTGCGATACCCTGTGCGACCCACGGGTCGCGTGTGGAGCCGTCAACCGCCAAGGAGACCCGAGGATCGTCCAGCAAGTTCCGAACCTTCCGATTCTTTTCGGCGCTCGGAATCCAGAATGTGTTCTGACGCAGCAAGAACCAGACCGGAGTCGTGTGCGGCGAGCCGTCAGTTCGAAGGGTGGTCAACCACACGCAAGGAGTGTCCGCGATAGTCACGGTCTCAGTATCGGTGCCCGCCGGAGGTACACAAGTCGACGATGCGAAACAAACAAGGCCCGGTTGTCGCCGTGCGGCGATCTCCGGGCCTTGTCGGGAGGTGTGGAAGCGTCAGATCTCGATCTTGGGGGTCTGTTCGCCCAGCTTGTGGCGAGCGAGTGCCAGGTTCGCACGTGCGCGGTCGAGGACGAGGTACACGAACAGCGTCGAGAGTCCGGGCGTCTCGAGGACACGAATGAGGTGGTACTGGTTGCTCAGGGTGATCAGGATGTCTTCCAGGGTGTCGGTAATCCCCAAGTTACTCATCGTGCGGAGCTTTGCTCGCACAACCTCGGAGTTACCGGCGCCGGCGTACTCGAGGCTGAATGACGGGTTGCCGCTCATGCCGAGAACCATTCCGCTGTCGGCGTCGACGACGGCTACACCGCTGGCACCGTCGATGCGCATCAATTCGCCGAGGATTTTGTCGATGTTGCTCATTACTTCTCCTTGGTTGGACAGAGCCGCGCGGGGCGACTCCAGGTGATGCTTCGGTGGTGAAGTCATCGGTACATTTCGAGGTGGAATCGTTGGTTGCGGCGTCGGGGGTGGGCCGGGCGGCAACTGTTCAGCCTGTGAGATTTGGGGGCCTGCTCCGCTATGCGCAGATGAGCGGCCGTTCGACGACTCGAATTCGTCGATGCGGTCTGCGGGCAGCCAACCGTCTCCAGGGGGTGCGTTGAGCGGCCATCGCGTGTCTGTCTCGTAGTCCGGGACCGGCGGCTGGAGTTGTGGATACACCGGCGCGGTCAGTGGTCGCTTGTACGGAATCGGTTGACCGCCCCCGTCGGCGACGTTCGCGAACCAGGCGGCGTACCCGGGATCGCTGCGATCGAGGTTTTGCCCGCGATCGTCATCATCCTCCCGGGAACCTCGTCGACGAAAAAGTCCCACTCGTTCCAGCCCCTTAAAGACGAACTCTTTCCGATCGGTGCGTTCCGGATGAACGCGGCAGACCGGACAAACCCACCCGTAGTTACTTTGCAGTTAAATCACCGTAGCATGGGTTTGCGAAGGCGGTATACGGTCCAATACCGCAGACGGGAGGACGAGGCGCTCGGATTCGGCAGGCTGCGCGGGCGATTGTCGCTGATCGGCGATGCCGGTCCGTTCGAACCTCAGTGGCCCTCTGGCATCCTTGAGGGATGAAGAAAACGATCACCGGGTTCATCGGTGCCTGCTCGCTGGTGGCGCTGGTTGCCTGCGGTTCTGACGGAAGCAAGCCGACCGAGGTCGGAACACTCACTTCCTCCGCTTCGGCGACCACCACGGCGACGCCGACGGCGTCATCCGAGGCTCCGGCGACGTCGTCGGACATGACTACCGAGGCACCTTCGGTCGAGTCGAGCGCTCCGGTGGAGGTTCCTTCGGACCCGAACGCAAGCTCGGCGCTGCCGCGGACCTACGCGCAAGCCTGCGCCGACGTTCTCCGGTACCTCGACGCGTACCAGCCGGCAATCGACCAGTCGGGCGAGGAAATGGGTATGACGCGTGAATCATTGGCAAACGACATGATGACGTCCATCCAGGCTTATCCCGAATGGTCGAGCTTGTCTGCCGACGAGCAGGCCGAGGTCACTCGCGGATTCGCCGCAGCGACCGCAGGAAGCTGCTGACTTACCTTCAGAACAACGATTCCTGAATCGCCACGCCAGGGGATACGAACTCGCCGACGGTGATGGTTCGACCGACCAGTCCGGACACGTCCGCGACAAAGCGTGGTGATTCAGGGTCGGTGTCGATCCGCAGCGATGCAATCGACCCGGCAAGGCCCTCCAAATACAGAGAATGCTCCCCGGACTCGAAAGTGTGCGGATACGCGATCAACGGTGCCGCATCGAAGACCACGTCGGCGCACGCCGGCGCCGTCCATTCTTCGGGAGCCTCCAGGATCTCGATGCCGTCGATGTCCGCCCCGATGTCCTTCAACTCGTCTTTGATCGACGATACGAAGTGATGCAACGACTTTCGGAGTTTCTCGCGATCCAAAGAACCCGTCAGTGCTTCGATCTTTCGAGACGTACGGATGGCCTGGCTCAAGTGGAACTCTTCCGACACCCGGGCTTCGAGCGAACGGATGCTGTAACCGTCTGTCGACCGCGCGACGAACAACGCGCAGACTGCTCCCTGCTCGGCGACTCGCGGATGCTTGCGGAACTCGGACGCCGTCCCCACCTTCATCTGACCGCCGGCGAATACGTCGACGTAGAGCCATTGTGGTTGTGCGAGGTAGGTACGCACGTTCGGATGAATGTGCGCACCGCTGACGTGTGCCTGATGAACTGTGGTGAACCCCTCACGATTTCGGCACCGATCGCATTGGCGTCCGGCAACGACGGTGGCCCCGCGGTCACACGGCGAGTGGCCTGGACCTTCTGCGGTGAGATCTCGCCACCCGAGGCAACGGCGGCCCTTCGCTTTGTCGACGGAGAATCGCAGTACCGAGTCGTGAGTGAAGAACGTCGTAGCGGAAGTGGTGTCGTCGACGCATCGGATCCGTGGTGCTGTCGGGTTCGACCATTCGATTCCGCGGACGAGCAGGGTCATGATGAAGTGTCGATTCCTTCTGGACGAGGCGTCGTCGCGGTTGGCGCGGTAGTTCGCAGGTCGACACTTATGGTAGTCAGTGCACGTGCGGTTCAGTGCAGTGGTTGTGCCCCGCGTTGCCCGAGCATCAGTGTCATCAGCCCGGATTCCTGACTCTGGGTGTTGATCATGTCTCGGGCGGACTGTTTCACCGGCCCACTCTCGAGTAGTGCATCGGCGGCCTGCGCCATGGCGATCCCGCCGCGGTGGTGGCGTTCCATCAGTTGAAGGAACATGACCTCGGCATCGCTGCCCTGAGCGGCGCCCAATCTCTCGAGTTCTTCGGTCGTAGCCATTCCGGGCATGACCTCGGTGTCTGTGTCGGGCGCATCGGGTGCCGGGTGATGATGGCCATCGCCGGTGCCGCTGACGGATGCTTCCATCCACCCCATCGGCGTTCTACTGTTCGGTGGTACACCCGCCAGTCGGAGCCAACCGAGCATGACGCCGATCTCGGTTCGCTGAACGTCGTCGATCTGTTGGGCCAGCCTCGTCACTGCCGGGTCCACATCGGGACTCAGACGCGCGAGAATGAAGAGGGCCTGCTGATGGTGGGTCGCCATGTCGTGCACGAATCCGATTTCGGTTTCGCTCAGAACGGCTGTCTGCGTATGGTTCTCGGGCGCAAACAGGGGGCGCAATGCTGCGCCGAGTACGAGCAGCATCAGGGCCGCCGCGACCAGCGCGACGGCTTTGACCGATCGCGTAGCCGTCATGATCCGACAGTTGTTTTCTGGTCGGTGGGAGGTGTGTAGACGCCGTTTTCGAGCTGCATGGCAACAAAGCCGTTGTCGGCGCACGTCGCCCACAACGTGGTCCCTCGCCATTCGGGTGGGGAGAAGCACCAATCGGTGGAGATGTCGCCGAGAGCGACCATGCCTGACCGCGAACTCAGCGCTTGGCCGGGGTCGAACTGACCTTGCGCGATCGACTGCGCAATTGCCGGCGTGCTGAGAATGGGTACCCCGATGAGCGAGGCGAGAGCATGCGGCGAGTTGGCGAGTTGGAGATTGTCGCCGGTTCGGGCGGGTGGGTTGAAGTACGCAATTTCATGGACGTCGAAGGGATCTCGAACATCGAAGACCCGAATCCCGCTCGAGATCCATCCACATGCCAGCGCCGTCGGGTCGACTGGGCGATCGGCGGAACAGTAGTGTGATTCGTACGCGAACAGCGATCCACCGGCAGCGGACGCCAGCGCGGTGTCTTGATTCTCCGGCAGATTGATTTCCAGCTTCACCGAGTTGACGACGGTCGGTTCGTTGTCATTCGAGATGTCGATCAATTTGACGCCGCCGGAACCACCCTCGTCGACGGTGAACAGGTACGGCGAACCGTCGTAGGTGACCGGAATGCTGTGTTGGGTGGCCCAGCCGTCGGTCCACGAGAGCTGGGACAGTTGGCGCACTCGCGGATTCGGGACGCGGCGCTGAACCTCACTGACGTCGAGAACATGTATTCCGCCGAGATTGTTCGACAGGTACATGCGATTTCCGTCGGGACTGATGCCGAAGCCGTGGGTCGACAACCCGATGAGGTCCTGCCAGATGACGCGGGGGTTGGCGGGATCGGTGAGATCGACGGCACTCACAACACCGGGCGCGGTGCCGGAAGACCAGTATGTGTTGCCGTCCGGTGAGAATCCGCCTTCGTGATTCGTGATGGGCAGCAACATTCCCAGATCGGTTCCGGGGCCGGGGTTGAGTAGTTTCGGGTGCGCGCAATCGGAGATGTCGTAGACCGACATCAGGCCGACGCCGGTCAAGAGCGGAACGCCCGTGCCCACCAGCAGCTTTCGTGCGGTGTTGACTTTGAGACTCTCCCACGTTCCGGCGAGCATCGCGGGTTCGGTCAGGGTAGCGGTGAGTGCGGGGTTGGCAGAATTCGATACGTCGAGAACTTGGACACCCTGCGCGGGGCCCAGGAGGTTTCCGGGGAAGAAGCTGCCGACGTACGAGCAGTGTTCGAAGTTGGTGGACGTGATTCCGCCGCCGCGACCCGAGTAGCCGCCGATCTGAGACATGTTGCAGCTGTATCCGTCTCGGCTGCGTCCGCTGTTTCGGTCCTCGGCGGGCACATCGCCCTGCAATCCTGTCTCGGGCATCGAACCGGGCCCGCATTCCGCGCGACTTGCTGCATTCGAGCCGACGCCCGAAGCCTCGAGGATGGAGCCGGGGGCAGCGGCGGGTTCGGCAGCGGCAACACACACCGGAAGGATGGTGATCAATGCGACGAGCGCGATGGCAGATCTGGTTCTGATGGTCGTGAACGATTTCATCGAGTCCAACTCCCGGTGCGGGATTGCCTTTCGTATCTCTCACGGACAGACGTGCCTCACGGACAGGCAGCACGGAGGGCAGGCGCGTGTTCGAGCGCTCACGACGGTCGGGTCGGGGTGTGAACCGGTGTCGGGCCGCAACCAACCGGACAATGCTGTCCGGTTGGTATCGTAGTGTGCGTGACATCGTCTGGCCGCGTCAATAGCGGATCCCTCAACAGAGGGCCGAGAGATGCGGCGCGCAATCGTGCGGCGCTCATCTCGGCAGCTCGCGAGGTGTTCGCCACTCATGGTTTTGCTGCTCCGCTCAGCCTGATCGCCCGCACGGCAGGCGTCGGCCAGGGCAGCCTCTACCGGCACTTTCCCACTCGCGAAAGCCTTGCCCTCGCGGTGTTCGACGAGAACCTCGTCGAACTGCAAGACCTGGCTGCCGATCCGGATTCGACTCTCGACGATCTTTTTCGTTTGTTGGTCGACCAGATCACCACCTCCATCGTGTTCGTGGAGGTCATCAAGCCCGTCTCCTTCGGCGACTCTCGACTGAATTCGGCAGGCACCCGCCTGACCGATCTCCTCGAAGGACGCCTCGCGGAGGCGCGTCGAGCTGGGAAGATACGCGAGTCCGTCACTGCTGAGGACGTGATCCTGGCGATCGCCATGTTTGCCGCGATCATGGAACGGACCGCCGAGAGGTCGCGAAGAGAAGTCGCGCACTCGGCGTGGAACCTTCTTGTGCAGGGACTGGCCGGACCGGCAGCGGCGGGCTGAGACGCGTTCGCCTCGCGCTTCGAAGTGATCGCCTAGGCTCGTGCCATGGCTATTGTCTGGACAGTTCCTCGCGCTATCGGCTCCACCCTGCTCGTTACTCCGTTGATCAAGGAGTTCCTTGTTGAGGGTGACGGCACCCTCGATGCAAAACTGAATGCGGTCGGTACGGTCTCTGCCTCTCTCGAGAAGCAAGTCGGTCGCACGTTCACCTCGATCAGCGCTGCTTCGGCGGCAATCTTTTCCGGTGTTGCCGGTTCCAGTAGCGTGCCCGACGCACTCCGTCTGGCCGTGATGCGCACTCTGTCCACCGAGGTCGTCGTCCGGAAGCCGGCTCCGCAGCCGTTTACCGAAAAGGTCGGGAAGAGGCTGGGGCAGTACGTCTTTGCCCTGCGCGACCCACGTAACCACCAGGTATTCCATGTCGGGCACGGCGCGGGAAATCAGGTCTTCGCGCCGGTGTTCGAAGCGCTCGGTGAACTCGCGAATCTCGAAGGTGCGGACGGCCCGGCCGAGACGAATGCTGCCGTGACCGCGGCCAAGATCGCTCGGATCCGCGAAATTTACGACGCGGGTTCGGCGGTGGAGCACTTCGTACTCCTCCGCTCGGTCTCCGCCGCCACCGATTCGGCCGCCACCACCGGAGAGGTCGTTCGCGGAATCGCGGAAGCTTTGCGGATCACCGACGCGGGAGACGGTCTGACCAACCTCGCCGGCGACACGTCGGACAAGGACACCCGTGCGACCCGCGTCGAGGAACTCGCCTTGCGGTACTCGGCGGATCCCGCGCCGGAACTCCCGACACCGAGCATCGTCCTTCATGTACCGGCATCGGCTCGTCCGGGAGCGACGCCGGAAGAGATCTACGAACTCGCGCGCGCCGAGTGGTCTGCCGGGGCGGCTGTCCGCGCCGAGATCGGCATCCCGGTTCTGGTGTTTGCGGACAGCATCATTCGTGGTGCATTCCGCGCTCAGTCGTGGGAAGTGTCCACGCGCAACGCCGACGGAAGCCAGCTGTGGCGGTTCAACGGAACCGTCGACGACGAGCTTGCTGCCAAGTACGTCGGAACGGAAGTCACCCCCCACAACGTCGGCCTGAAGAAGTGGCCCGTCAGTGGTTGGGTCACGCGGTTGACCACCGCCCGCCCAGGTGCGGTTATGCCGGGACCTCGTAAGTCCAAGTAAGGCAACAGTTCCAGGTAGGCAACACTGTGGGGCGTGATCCGATCGGATCCCGCCCCACAGTGTTGTTGCCGTTCTTGCCCAGCACCGCTATCCGAGCAATCCGCTTCCCAGATAGTCGTTCTCGCTGCATCCCGGCGGAATGAGATACACCGCCGAACCGATCGGCGTCGTCCACTCGTTGAGTGCGTCGAAGTCACTCAACCGCTGTTGGACCGGTAGATACTGCTCGGCGATGTCCCGTTGGAACGCTGCGAAGATCAATCCCGAGTTCGAGGTCTGCCCGCTCTCGGGTGCGTCGTCGTAGTTGTACGCCCGACGGAAGAACTGCTCCTTCTCGTGTGTGCGGTGGGCTCTGGCGATGTGTGATCCTGGCGGGATAACCGGAATGCCGAACTTGTCCGTGAGAGTGAAGTCCGCTTCGTCGAATTCGTTGGTTCCGTTGAGCGGAGCGCCATTGGACAAGGTGCGCCCCATGGTGAGTTCGCGCCCCGAGCGGTCGAGTTCGTCCCACGTGTCCATTTCCATACGAATGCGTCGCAGTACCAACGAGGTTCCACCCGCCAGCCACGACTGACCTGCGCCGTCGTGCCAGATCAGTGAATCGAAATCCACTGTTCCCGGAGCAGGATTGACCGTCCCGTCCACCTGGCCCATGAGATTGCGCATCGTGGTTCCCTCAGGCATGGTGCCGCGAGCATTGCGGAATCCCTTTTGCGTCCACCGGATGGTCGTCAATGATCGGACGTTCTTGGTCAGGACTCGCACAGCGTGAGCAATGGTTACCGGGTCGTCGCCGCAGATCTGCAACAACAGATCCGAGGCGCCCCATCGATCGTCGAGTCGATCGATCGCGTAGCTCGGCAACGGTTCGAACCAATCCGGTTGACGTGCCTGTAATCCCAGCTTGGAGAACAGACCAGGGCCGTAGCCGACGGTCACCGTCAAGCGGGCCGGATCCACAGCCAGTTCCCGTTCGGTGTCCGCCAGCGCCGGGTTGCCGGCGGTGAGCCGTGACGCGTCCTCGGACCACATCTTCATGATTCCGACGACTACAGCTCGATCGGTTCCCGGCAAGAGGTCGAACCCGATGAAGGTGCCGTGCGCTTGTGGCGTGGTGTCGATGCCGGCTTGGTGGACTCCGTAGAACGGTTCCATGAGCTTGCCTGCTTGCTGATCGTGTTCGCTGCGCTCGACCACTGTGGTTGCGCCCCAGGTTATTCCCGCGACGCCGAGCGCGGCGGCGCCTCCTCCGAGAAGGCGCCGCCGGCTGAGAGCTCGGCTGGGCGGGTTCGTGTTCTCAGCCACCGTGATTCGGGTCGTAGTTCTCCTGATTACCGGAGAAGTCGCGAATCTGGGCCGTGAACGTGGTGCTGGAACCGTCGTCGTAGATCAAGGTGAGGTCGGTTTCTGCGCCGGGGAGCAGTGGCGCGGACAGGTCCATGAACATCAAGTGGTCACCGCCCGGCGTCAGGGAGGCGGATCCGTTGGCGGGGACCAGGAAACCGCCGTCCTTGGGGCGCATCGTCATGGTTCCGCCGTCGCCGGTCACAACTTCGTGCAGTTCCAGTCGCGACGACGCGGGGCTGGTTGCCGAAACCACGCGCACGTCCTTGTCACTGGAGTTGACGAGTTCGGCGAATGCCGCGCTCATTCCTTCCGGCGCCGCCTTGACCCATTGATCCTGAACGGTGATCGATTGTGCAGCCTCGGTTTCCTTGTCGGAGTTGGAAGAACAACCGGTCAGAGCGAGAGCCGCGATGAGTGCAACAGCTGCGAATATCTTTGTACGAACAGTCATGTGTGTCTCCGTAATTAGTGAATGGTCAGGTGGTGGCACGGCGTTTGAACGCCGCAACACACACGTCGATCAACAGGAAGGCGAGCAGGCTGATGCCCAGTAGCGGCACGAACCAGCCGACCGCCGCCGTGATCGCGACGAGCGCAACGAGGCTGATCGGGGAGAGGTTGCGGATTCCGCCGCGGACGGGAACCCGGCCGACTGCCCAGTCGGAGCCTCGGGTGGGGCGTCGGCGCCACCACATGATGTAGCCGCGGATCACCACGCTGACCAGCGCGAGTGCCAATGCGGCGAGTGCGATCTGGTTGGCAAGGCCGAACAGCAGACCCATGTGGAGCTGGATTCCCCAGGCCGAAAGTTTGGCTGCGAGTGGCCAATCCGAGAACCACAACTCGTCGGTGACCTTTTGCGTCGCTCCGTCGATTGCGATGGTGTTGTTGCTGTACACCCAGGGCTGACGTGTCTGGGCGACGGTGAACGCTGTCTCGGCGTTCGCGGGTATCGATACTTCGACCGGACCGGTGATCCCGTTGTATCTGGCGATACCGAGGACGGTGTCGACGCGTCCGACGTTGGTGTCTGTCAGCGTGCCGGTGGCGGCGGGGGCCATGTCGTGACCCTCGTGCCCGCCCGTTGCCGGTGGGGGAGCGTCGCCGAGAGTCTTCACGACGGAGGGCGTCGTCCAACTCAATGCGGTTCTCAGATTGCTGACGTTCTCTCCGGCGTACGTCGACCACGTGAGGCCGGTCGCCGAGAGAAAGACCAATGCAACTGCTATCCAGATGCCGACGACACCGTGCCAGTTCAGGGTCCGGCTTCGTCCGGTGGACGCTCGATCGATCGTGAGCAGTCGAGCGTTCCGGGCGGTGCGGTATCGACGGAACCAGAGGTAGACACCGCCGAGGGCGACCACCCACATCCACGACGCGGCCAATTCGCTGTAGAGGCGGCCGGGTTCGCCCAGATGTAGGTGGCGATGCAGTTGGGAGATCCAGGTTCGTAGTGGCAGCGAACCACTGCTTCCGTACACCGCCAACTCGCCGACCGGCTGTGCGAGCACCGGATCGACGAAGACCGCGAGCCTCTCCGATTCGCCCAGTGACGGATCGGTGAACAGGACCCGGGTGGTTTCGCCGGCGCCAGGCGACGGACGTACTGCCGAGACAGTCAAGTCGGGGCGGTACTGCTGAGCGGAACGGATCTGGTCGTTCAGAGACGCGATCTGTCCGGTGGTGTCGGTCTGGAGGTAGTCGTCGTAGACGAACTTCTCGATGGTGGGCGCCATCGCGTAGATACCGCCGCTCAGCGCGGCGATGAGAATGAACGGTCCGATGAGGATGCCGGCGTAGAAGTGCAGGCGCAGGATCAGGGGTCTGGCGCCGCCAACCTGCTTCTTCGGGGGAGAACTGTCGTTGGACGCGCGCGTTTGTGCGCGCTCCAATTCGGGTGCGGACATGCGTGTACTCGATCCCGCCGTGCGCCTTTATTAACCGCGGGCGGTTAATAAAGGCGCACAGCAAAGTGCGCACGTATTCACGTGCGTGAAGTGAAAAGGGAAGGTGAGTTACACGAATGCCGGTGGGCCGCGAGTGCCCAGCCCGGAGGTGAGAAGTTGACGCAGAACAACTTTGGCGCGGTATCGAGTCCGCGCAGTGAACGGCGAGGGCTCAGGTGCCCACGGGCGCAGAAGCACTGCGACAATGGCGGCCACCGTCGACGCTGCCACGACGTATCCGCGTTCTGCGCCGCGAATCAGCACTGCGCACACTCCGACGGCAGCGATGTGCGCCGCAAGCATCGGAAGTGACAGGAGCAGCCCGTGTTGATGATCCGAAGCGATGGTCAAAGTCGCGTGACCGATGGCCTGACCCGCAGCGAGCATGAGGGTAAGCAAGAGCGCGGGGGAGCGACGGGTGTCGATGGACGTGACCACCGCGCCGACGCTCGCGCACGCGAGGATCAACAACACCACCGCGCTTTCGGACGGGGCCATGCCGCCGCCACCGAGGGCGTGGGCCGCGACAGAGACCGCGCCGGATGTACCGCCCACGAAGGCGCCGCGCAGCTGCGCGACATCTTTCGGACCCGGCGTCATACGCGAAAGGATACAGGCAGCTACTACGACGGCTAGTAGTCGAGTCCGGCGCATCGGATTGACGCCGTCGACGGACGCCGTTACGTTCGGCAGACATTCAGGTTTCAATGGGGGAGTGAAATGTCCAGAATGAGATTATTTGCCGTGTCAGCAGTTCTGGGGTTGATGTCATTTTTGATCAACCCACCATCTGTGACTGCCGCGCCAACGGTCTGTCCGGTCAGTGACTACGGCATCGTCTACGCGAATCAATCGTCCGCCCCAGCGGTGCGTGAAGCTGCGCTGAACCTGATCGACAGCGCAGGCGTGAGTTGGGTTCGTATCGATGCGTTTTGGTCGCAGATTCAATCCGGGGGCGTTAATTCCTATAGCTGGGGTCCGCTCGACACGGTCGTGAACGAGGCTCTCGCTCACGGAAAGAAGATCATTCTCCTGCCACATACAACGCCGGCGTGGGCTCGACCTGCAGGTGCTCCTGCGGACGACAAGTACGCACCGGCCGACATTTCCAAATATGCGACGTTCGTGAACAAGCTTGTTGCACGCTATGCACCTAAAGGCATCATGTCTTACGAGATCTGGAACGAACCGAATATCAGTATGTTCTGGAAGGACTCGGTTGCTAATCCGAAGCCTAATCCCGTGCGATACGCACAATTGCTGAAAGCGGCTGCTACCTCGGCCCGCTTGGCGAATCCTTCGATCACGATCATCAGCGGCGGTATGTCACCTGCCGCGGACGCTGCCGACGGCAGCCAGGTCGCGCCGCTCACATTCTTACAATCCCTGTATACGAATGGTGCACGGTCATCGTTCAACGCTGTCGGGCATCATCCGTATTCGTATCCGGCGCTGCCTACAGACGAACATGACTGGAACTCGTGGTCTCAGATGAGTGTCGAGTCGTTCGCGGGCGGCGGGATCGTTCGGCCGAGCCTTCGCGGAATCATGACTGCCAACGGAGATTCTGCAAAAAAGATTTGGATTACCGAGTTCGGGGCGCCGACAAGTGGGACTCCGGACAGCGTCAGCGAAGCGCGTCAGCTCGAGATCTATCAGTCGGCGATGGCGGACAAGCAAACCAAGCCATGGTTGGGGCCGCTCATCTTCTACCGGCTCAACGACTACGCGCCATACGGAGCAACGACGGATCGAGAGTCGTATTTCGGTGCAGTGAGGTCGGACGGCACCGTCAAGCCGAGTGCTGCATACGTGAAGAGTGTGCTTTGCCCGTGATGAAGGTCGAATGGTAAGAGTGATCCGGTCGGACTGGCAGGAACCTGAAGGGGCGGGCAATTCGCTCGGAAGCCTGGAATCCTGCAGCAGCTGAACACTTGTCCATGAAGGGTGGGTGATCGCCCAGGCGATCACCCTCCCTTTTCTCGTTTGGTACCAAGGGATTTGCCCTGGCATTGCGGAGGGCTGTTTTCGGCGGCAGATGAAGATATATGTGCCGCATATCGTTACGACGTTCGTATTTGCTGAGAATGGCACCGGCGGGGGGACCAAAGTCATCGAAAGGCGGGTGTAACGGTCTGTAGTGCTGTGACGGTATTGAGCAGAGAACGGCAAGCCCGCCAGAGTGATAGCGTCCGAGAGGCTATGTCCGAATTGATTTCGACCTCGACCTAGGAAAACGGTGCGCAGCGATAACAACGGTTCGAATGGCGGAGTCCTGGGGAACAACTCGGGAACGACTAGAGGCGACGGCCTTTTCGACGCGTCCGACGACGGCTACTCAACGTCGATTCGAACTGTCACGTTCACACCACAATTCGACGAACCAGCCGCAAAACCGTTGCCCAGCCAGCGGATGCGCCAGCAACGTCGTGAAGAGCCGACCGATTTTCGAACCTCGACGCCCAGGCCTATGACCTCCGTCGACGACTTGGACATCATCAAGCGGGCGAAGCGTCCACCCGAACGCGGTTTGGGCAGTGTGTTGTTCAAACTCACCGGCGGTCGCATCAACACTGGGCAGTCGGCTGCCGAACTCGAACACCAGGCTCTCGTGCGCCGTGCCAACCGCACGGTGCGCGGCGTGTACAAGATCGCTTTCATCTCGCTCAAGGGCGGTGTGGGAAAAACGACGGCGGCCAAGACCGTCGGGTCCACGTTCGCCTCGATCCGTGGCGATCGGATCGTAGCCATCGACGCCAATCCCGACCTGGGGACTCTGGCTGATCGTGAACGACGTGAACATCATCTGACCGTTCGTGATCTGTTGGCCGACGGCGACATTCGTACGTACAGCGATGTTCGCTACTACACGTCGCAAGGCGACAGCCGGCTCGAAATCCTTGCGAGTGAAGCAGATCCGGAAACTTCGGAGTCGTTCAACGAGCAGGACTACCTCGATACCCTGCGGATTCTCGAGGTGCATTACAACATCGTCATCACCGACTGTGGCACCGGAATCATGCATTCGGCCATGTACGGAATTCTCGACGAAGCAGATGCATTGGTTGTCGTCAGCCCGACGGCGCAGGACGGTGCTCGTAGTGCAGCAGCAACGCTCAGTTGGCTGACCAAACATGGATACGCAGATCTGGTGAGCAGGTCGGTTGTAGCGATCAATTCGACGCGGCCGGGTTCGTCTTCGCTCGATCTCGACCAACTCGAGGACGTTTTCGCTCAGCGTGGAGTGCGCGCGGTCAAGACCCTGCCCTACGACGATCACCTCGGCGAGGGCGGTCCGATCGACTTGAAGTTGTTGAACAAGCGCACTGCGCGGGCATATCTGGAGCTCGTGGCAGCGATTGCCGATGGTTTTCCGGACTCGGTGGGCAAGCACGCTTCTCGCTGAACGTGCTCGCCCCCGAATCTGATCAGCAGGCCGGTGTTCAGGGGTGCCGAAGTATCGCGCCGTAGCCGTCGGCGAGAACCAGGCGTTCGTCGATCTGTACCAGTTCGGTTCCGGTCCCGATTGCGATGTAGGGGAGTACGCGATCGGCGGGCCCGATCAACTTTCCGCTCGTGACTTCCTTGTCGTCGGGGTCGGTGAGCAGCAGCGTTTCGACCTTGCCCTGCTCGAGTGCGTCGAGGACGCGTGCGGTCCCGTCGATGGAGAGGCCGGAGTCCCGTCCCTGCTCTGCGACGTAGCGTTCGGTTTCCGTATCCATTCTGCGCAACCGCTGCGTGTCGATCAGTTCACGAATCGACTTGGATACCTCGGCGGGTGTCGAACCGACTGAACGCGAACCCTTTTCGACGTCCACCACCCGTAGCGTCGACGGTAGGAGCTGAGCAAAAGCTTTGCGTGACTGTACTTCTCCGATCACGACTACCAGCGCAACCTTGTGTTCACGGGCGAGCGTCGCGGCGCGCTCCACGGCCTGGGTCAGATTCTTCCTGATGTTCTCCTCCACGAGGCTTTGGCTGTCGGTGTACCGCTCTTGACCGCCGACGTGTGCCTTGTGGACTGGGAAGCCGTCGCCGTCGACCGATTCGCCGTACACGTCACGCCCGCGGGCATCACGTACGCACAGGTCTGCGCCAGCGTGGTCGACCTTGGCGATGAGAAATGGCTCGGTGTCGTATCCGTGTGCGATCAGTGGAATCAGGTAGGGCAACTCGCCCAAGGTTGCGATGGTCGATCCGGCAGGTTCGAGCAGAATGTCGTCGATCAGCACGGCCTCCGGCGTGGCGACGATCGCCCGCCCGGCGCGCCCCGAGATTCCGTGATGGTTGTCCTTCACCTCGTCCAGCCGTGCGATCAGTGATTCGGATGCTCCCTGCTTCGAGAGTTGATTGCGCATCGAGCGCCATTCGAGTTCGAAGCGCTCGCGCGCATCCTCCCGGTTGCGGACGTCCTCGAAGTACACGGAGGCAAACGGGCCGTCACTCGAACCGACCTTCTTCAGCCGCCCAGCATGCATGTCGGCTCCCTTCTGTAGTGGTCCTATGCCGCGTACCCGACAACCGGGGATTCGACACGACCGCTTTCAGTTCGCACGTTTGTTCGACTGCTGGTACTGTCTGTGAACGTGAGGGTGGTGCAGAGGGAAGCCTGCATCACCTTCACGCCAAGAACTCGGGACCTGCCGCCGACTGCCTTCGGTGGCAGGCCCCGATTCTGTTCACTCGGCGTCGTCGGCGCCCTTTGATCTGTCGGAACTCTTGCGCCAGTGGGTAAATCGTTCCTTGATGTCCGACGCCACGTCGCCAACGCCGTTTCCGACGGCGCCAACCGCGCCGCCCAGTCCGCTGCCGATGTCGCGCACCATTCGGATCAGAGGGTCTTCTGATTCGTCGAAGTTCTGCTTGTAGGTCTTGGCCGCATTCTTGAACTCGTCGCTGATCTTCGCTCCGTCGTCTTCTCCTCGCCGCGGGTAGTTTCCGCGCAGAATTGCGGCGTAGTCTCCGCTGTCCACCCACTTCTTGAGTTCTGCGGCGCGAAGTACCGAGAACGGGTGCGAGAGCAGTTCGATGTTGAGGAGCTTGAGTACACCGTCGCGAAGGTCGCCGCTGGCGTCGTACTCGGCGGCCTGGGCCAAAAAGGCGTCGATGTCTATTTCACTGACTCGGGATCCGCCCGCCAATTTCATCTGAACGCGGATCGCGGTGTGGACGTCCTGCCCGCACAGCAGTCCGGCGCGATCACCGGACAGCTCGGACTTGCGCTGCCATTCCATGAGGGCCGCGATGATCGCGCGCAGTGCCCACCCGCCGACGGGCAACCAGCCGATGGTTCCGGCCAGCCGCATCAAATGCATCAAGATGGTGCGATACACCGCATGACCGGACAGTGCGTGGCCGAGTTCGTGGCCGATGATGAACCGCTGCTCCTCGTAGTTCATCACGTCCAGTAGGCCGGTCGTGACCACCATGAACGGCTTGTCCATGCCGATGGTGAAGGCGTTGACCATCGGGGTTTGGAGCACGAACAACTCTGGTGTCTCGTCGGCCTGCAGAATGTCGACGCAGTCGCGTCGCAGGTCGTTGAGGTCGCTGAACTGGCGTTCGTCGACTCGCACGGACGTGGCGAGATACATGAGGCGATGCTGACGTTCTTGGAGCAGACCGGACAGCGTCCGCAGAACGGTGTCGAACCCCCGAAGCGTCCGGAGCGTCACCAATGCAGCCCGATCGGCTGGGTGTTCCCACGCACGCGAGCTGATGTCCGGGAACTCGATTCGGGTGCGATCTGGTGCAGTGGTCATGGTGGCCCCTCACTTCGATGTGTGTCGACTCACCTCCAGGGTAACGACTAGTCGGTTTAGCGTGGATTTCCGGCAGTTCATTCGGTCGGTTGAGGAAGCGTGCAATCCGTCACTTTGGGATTGACGCCGAAGTAGTTCAGCGGGCCGGCGACGACGGTGAGCGCGATGGTCCCGACCCCGGCACAGTTGGTCGGCGAACTGCTGTAGTAGCCGCGCTGGCCGGCCGCGACGGCCCCGACGATCAGCCAGATCAGAACGATCAGAGTCACAATTCTCATCATGGCGTGCTCGATTCTTCAAATATTGTGGTGCCCAGCGAAATACCCGGTCAGAGTGGGTATGAAACGCTCGAATGACGGGTATCCACGGTGTATGCGTCTCGAGGCGGGCGTATCCGCCCGAGTGAACGCACTGAAGGAGCTTGTCATGATCATCCTCGGCGTAATCCTGCTGATAATCGGCTTCGTGGTGAACATTCCGATCCTGTGGACGATTGGTGTCGTCTTGCTGGTGATCGGAATCATCCTGTACGCGCTGGGCGCGGCCGGGCATGCCATCGGTGGTCGGCGGCATTACTACTGATCCGGAGTCGGGCCGCCATGCGCATCCATGTCCGTCGGCGCGGTCGGGAGGGTGCGTTGAGCGGCGCGCGCGATCAGTTCCCGAAGGCGGACCTGACGAAGCGTTCGATGTTGCCAGTCGCTGCCGCTACCGGTGATCAACTTGTGGCGCAGCGCCGACTCCACACTCGCGTACTCACCTGTCTCGTCGAGTGAGTCGTGGAGATGGATCAGGAGTCGGTGAAATAGCTCCGTGGCCGAAATTCTTTGTGCGGTAACCGGATCGATCAGTGTTCCCAGGATGCCCTCCTTTGCGGACACCCATGTCGCGATGCGAAGACTCTCGAGAGAAGCGCGCGGTGCGGGCACGCCCTTGTCTACAGCGCGCAGCGCAGTGGCGACCAGAGCACGCACAAGTGTCGCAAGCAGCACGGCGTCGTCGACCGTCGGTTGAACGTCGCAGACCCGGATCTCGACGGTCGGTAGGTGGCAGGACGGTCGGATATCCCAGTAGACCATCCGCTTGTCTAGCATCACTCCGCAATCCACCATCATCGCGACCGCGGTGTCGAAGTCCTCGGCGGTCTCGAAGTACGGCGGCGGTCCGGCCACGGGCCACCTGGACCACTGAACCGCTCGCCAACTCGAGAATTCTGTGTCGACTCCTTGGTGGATACGGGAATTGGCGCTCAGGGCAAGCAAGGCCGGTAGCCAGATGCGCAAGTGATTGCAGACCTGCACTGCCTCAGCTAGATCAGCGACGCCTACATGGATGTGGCAACCGCAGATGCTCTGTTCGGCTGCGAGGGCGCCGAAGTGTTGCCCCATCTGCCGGTAGCGAGGCGAGTCGCTTATCTCGAAACGGGAAGGTCCCGAAAGCGGTGCGCCGACGGCCAACAGCCTGCAGCCGTTCAACTCGGCCGCCTTCCCCGCGAGCCGACGCATGTCGATCAGGTGGGTTCGGAGCTCGTCGATGCCCTGGCACACGGGAGAGTTGGTCTCGACTTGGCAGCGGGACAGTTCGAGCTGAAGATCCAAACCTAGTGTCGACGCGGTTTCCGCAACCGCGGCATTGTCGGTGGACGGCAGCCACGATGTCGGGTCGACGAGGATGAATTCTTCTTCGACGCCGATGGTTGGGGTCGTCGATTGGTAGCGGCCAGCGGTGGATCCCGTCGAGCAGGTGGCGCTCATGCTCGCGTCTACCCGGTCGGTGGAAGGCGGAAACAGACACGAGGAAGCCCCGTTCTCGTCGGGAGAACGGGGCCTGTGGTCGGTCTTGCCAACATCTCGGAAGCGTCAACGAGCCCTTGCACACCGTGTGAATCTGGGGACTGGCGTGCCTGGGAAAACGTACTGTGCCGGACTCGGTAAAACGAGACCCCCAGGCATGTCTCACCCCCTATTTCACCCTCGGGTGAGCTTGCCCGCACGCCCGCACACCTGTCGTCGAGTCGCGGATCGTGTCCTGGCGTACTGCAGTGGGGCAGCCTCGGTTCTGTCCTTGGAGTCGGCCAGTTATCGGGCCGATCTCGGAGAAATGTGAACTCATCTAAACTAACGTCCAACAATTGGATATGAAATTTTGGTGGAGCATGCGCACTCGGTGATTTAGTGCAGGCGCGATCAGTTAATCGCGCGCACAGTATCAATTGAAGCTCTCGAATTCTTGAACTGGTATTGCGTTCGATCAGCGGGAATCGCTAGTGGTTACATGTGAATTCCAAAGATGTGGAGAGGTGCCAAGGATAGTGGTGCAATCGATTCGTTATCGCGGTCGAATGTCCGACAGAACTGCATACCTTCTATGTCGAAACTTTGTCTACCACGCAGTGTCTGATTCAGGCTTTCGCCAGGAATATCTATCGAAATCGACGCGCTCAGAAATTTTTCTCAAAGATTACCCACCTGTGAATTGGGAACTATTCGTAGGTCGTGGATGAGGGGAATATTGCTTGTGGGGCTGTTATTTGCGGCAATTTGCTCACATCTTGCTGAATGGAGCATTTGCAGTCGAAGTGTTGCGTGGTCGAGAAAAAATCCCATTGATGCTTTACATTGGGAATTGCAAGATGCACGTTTCATCCTCCAGTGTTAAACGAAAGGACGAACGCAATGGGTAGCTTGGAAGATTTCGACATCGCGGCACTTCTTCAGAAGGTCATCGCATTCTTCGACGGATTCTCGTCGGACGAGACTGAGCCTCCCACGGGCTAAGACTTACCGAAGCCGCTGCGCATCCTGGTGACACCGGATGCGCAGCGGTTCGCTGTATCCGGCCATCTCCACGGGTCAGGCAGGAGTCTGTGTCCGTGTGTTTGACCCGCCCGGTGCGCTCTAGCTGGTTGCATCCTTCTGGATCAAGAGCATCGCGTCGTCGACCGGATCGAAGTACAGAGCCGGATCGGCAACCGATGCAGCCTCGTCACCATGAGTTTGCATGGTGACAACCCAGGCACGATCGTCGTGTTCCACGTAATAGGCACCCGCGAGGACCCCGATGGAGCTGCCGCCCTTGAATCCGCCGTAGGTGAACCATTTCGCGGACTCGTCGCTGAGCGCCGGATCTTCGGCGAGTATGTCTCGAACAGGTGCGCCGCTCTCGGTCTTCGCCATCTCTTGTAACGAGACCAACGCGGAACGCAGGTCGGCGGGCGAGGCGAACCAGTCGATGTCGAAAGGCCATGCGGGGGTGGTGAATGCTGACGCCGGGATGTCCACCAGACCACCCGGCAGCGCCGCGAGTATCGCTCGACGCTCATCAGGAGTTCCGTCGCGCCAAGCGATACGTTGTGCGCCTTCGTCACCCCAGCCGAGTTGGAACAGTGCGCGGGTCGGCTTGAGCGGGATGTTGAGGGAAGGATCCGCCATGCCCATCGGCGCGAATTCGGCTTCGACCTGCTCGCGCCCGACAGCAGCGATCAACATGTCGGTGGCGGTGTTGTCGCTGATCGAGATCATCTTGCCGGCGGTTTCCCGGACCGTGACTTCAGTTCCCGATGGCAGATCCTGCAGGGTCCCACCGGGCATCGATTTGAGGTCGTCGGTGATCGTGAGCTTCTGATCCCAGGAGAGTGTCCCGTTCTCGACAGCCGTCGCGACCGCGCCGAGAACGTACAGCTTGATCGTCGACCCTGTCGGCTGGGGTGCGGTGTCGCCGACACTGAAGACTTCGGCGTTCTTTCCTCCGGTGACCTCGGTGACGGTCAGATTGGTCGGCGCGGGAAGCGCTTTGACAGCTGTCTCGAGCTCTGGCCACGATGCGGCCGGCACATGATCGGTCTTGGTCGGTGTGATCGCCATTCCCAGGATCAGCCCGCTGCCGTCGACGACGACGTTGATGTCGAACGCACCGCCGGTGGTGCTGGTGATGGAAACGGTGCCGTCGGTGTCGCCTCCCCTGTAATTCACTGTGGTCCATGGCTGTCCGGCTCGGATGGAGTCGAAGTCCGGAGGTGTCAGGACAACGGGTGCGGTGGGCCCGAAATGCTCGGCGATTCCTTCTTGGGTCAATGGCGTGCCCGTGTTGACCGCACTGAGAAGCCAGGTGATCTGCTTGCCGACGGCGCTGTCAGGGATTGAGACCGTCGCGGGTGCCGCGGTAGTGGAGGCCTTTGTGCTGTTTTCGGAGGTTTGTGCAGAATCGGTCCCGGAAGTACATGCGGCAAGGGCGAATACCGCTGCGGAGGCAAGTGCTACCAGCGTGAGTGGGCGACTCTTCCTGCGGGTGTGTTCGAGTTTCATGGACTCATTTCATCAGCATCTTCGCCGGCGCGCGTCCGTCTGAGGTGTAGACATGCTCAGCCTGAGGTACTGAATCGGTTCATCCTCGAGTACCGTAATTGGCTGGTAGCGGTGACACACAGTATGGAGCTGGACAAAACGGAGAAATGCTGCACCCGAGGCGCTTTCGTGAGGACTGCGAGAGTTAGTTCTTGGTCGCGGCGAGGAAAGACGGTTGCGTCGACAGCGCCGCGATTTCTTCGGGGAGTTCGGGGATCCGGCGATCGTAGAGTTCTGCCAACTCGACCGAACTGAAGCGACGGAGGGTCCAATTGTGTTCAGCTAACCACTGACCCGGATCGGATCGTGTGTCGCTGTAGAACAGTTGCGAGATGTCCAGGTCGCCGAACGGGTTCTTGGCGAAGTACTTGGATCTGATGGCCGCAAGCTTGCTCGGGTCGGTGCCGGCCGGAAAGTCGTTCACCGCCAACCGACTACCGGTGGTCGAGAGTTCGTCGATCCGTTCGAACAGCGCGTCGTGGGCCGGGCCGGGGAGATAGGCGAGCAGGCCTTCTGCCGACCAAGCGGTGGGGTTGTGCGGATCGAAGCCAGCTTCCTCGAGTGCGGTCGGCCAGTCGTTTCGCAGATCGGTGGCTACAGCGCGTCGATCGGTTTTCGGCTGGGCGTCGTGTGCCGCGAGCACTTCGGCCTTGAACTCCAACACCTTTGGCTGATCTACTTCGAAGACTGTCGATCCGGACGCCCATTCCAGTCGGTACGCACGCGAATCCAAGCCTGCCGCGACGATGACCGCCTGTGCAACGCCGGATTCAGTTGACGACAAGAAGAATTCGTCGAAGAATCTGGTTCGCAAGCCCATGAAACCGCCGAAGGGTGTGTCGTCGAGGAGTTCAGGATCTTTCAGCAGAGCTGTGAAATGTGGCTCTGCTGCGGCTTCTACGAACCACGATGCAAACTTGTCTTCGATGATCGCGTCCGGACGGGTGCTCTCCAATGCGCGAAATGTTGCCACTGCCAGTGCGGTGAGTCCAACGCTACTGACGATGTCCCACGTATCTCCATCGCTCCGCATTGTCTGGGTGTCCTTCCGCTCTTGACGACTGAGCCGAACTCTCTCGACCTTACGCCCGTGCGACCCATCGCCGCCTGGAACGGAACGGTCGGACTTGAAGCAGTAAAGACAAGCCACCGAGATCGAAAAACTCTGCAGTGCAAGGCGTTCGGTTTGAATCAACACCCTACCAGGAATTTGCCAGGTTAGTGCCAGTGGACGGCAAGGATGCAGGACTTCACTGGTGTGCGCCCCATTCATGACTGCGAGAGACAGTCTCGAGAAATCTACGGAGAGTGGTGTCAGGACAGCCAGAACCAGTGGCAAAGCTGGCAAGATCCGGCACCCGCGCCGACTGTGAACCCCCTCGCCGGACTGTTCGGTTCCAGCTGATCCCTCGGACTGCAGGACAGATTTCCCGTCGAGAAAGCGAGAATATGAGCCCATGTTGAAGGAAGGCTCGCTGGATGGGCTTGCCACCGCGGCCCGGAGCGGTAACCGTGAGGCCATGGCCAGTTTGTATGCGGCGTTTCGTCCGATGGTTGTGCTGCGGTGCCGCGCCGAGCTTGATCGGGCCGTGTCCGACTCCGCCGCGGATGCCGCGTGCGTCGCGGTTCTCACGGCAGTGTGCGACGGATCGGAGACGAATCAGCCCTTCTTGCGTCTGCTGTACGCGAGTACGAGCGTCGCGATTGCTCGTGCGGTATCCGACGGTTTCGCCGTCGGGCCGCTCCCGCCTCCGACAACGCTTCCGGTTGTCGAGCGCGACGTCCTGGTGTTGCGGTTGATCGTCGGCCTCGACAACGAGGAGACTGCAATATCGCTTGCCCGTACGACCGACCAGGTGTCACTCGACCTGCATCGGGCGCTCCAGCGACTGCGAAAGTTGCCTTCTCCGAATGCAATCAGGGAGATGTTGGTGTCAACCTGAGGGTAGTCGGAGTGCGCAGATTCAGGCGGGAATGGAACCCGTCCTTACTGGCCGGCGATGTATTCGATCGACGGTCCGGCAGTCCAGCCGCCGTCGACGGCGATCTCGGAACCCGTTGTGTACGAGGCATCGTCGGAAAGAAGGTACGTGACCGCCCCGACCAACTCTTCCGGGCGACCGACGCGGCGATACGGATTGTTGGGGAATGCGCCTTCTTCGAGGCTGATGCCCGTCGGTGCAGTCATGGGCGTCAGGACCATGCCGGGGTGAACCGAGTTGACCCGGATCTTGTCGCGACCGAGTTCGACGGCAGCAATCTTGCTCAGTCCTCGCACGCCCCACTTGGCTGCGCCGTAACCGCTGGTCAGAGCCATGCCCATCAGGCCTGCGGCCGAGGAGATGTTCACGATGGATCCGCCACCGGCGGCCTTCATGAACGGGACCACCGTGTGGATGCCGGTGTGTACGGACACCAGGTTGATCTGGATGATCCGTTGGAACGTTTCGAGGGGCTCGTCGGTGACAGTCTGGCCGGAAGCGGAGATTCCCGCGTTGTTGACCAGTCCGTTGATTGCGCCGAACTCGGACACGGCGAACTCGGCGGCGGACTTCCACGATGCCGGGTCGGTGACATCGAGATGAACGTAACGCGCTGCCTCGCCGAGAGATTCGGCTACTGCTCGGCCGTCGTCGTCCAGAATGTCGCCGATGACCACGCGCCCGTTGCCTGCGACGATGCCGCGCGCAAACGCTTCACCGAGGCCGCGGGCGCCACCTGTGACGAGAACGATTTTTCCGGAGAGATCTTGAGTCATGATTATTCCTTACCTGTTGGGTGCGCGAGATACGACGTCGAAAACGCGTCGAGCGCGCGGTTGATTGCCGTGAGTGCAGGTGTTCGGCGGTCTGCCATCTCCCGCAGTGCTGCGACCACAGCGAGCGTCGATTGACCCGCCGCTGCAGTGGTGTCGAGCGAGGTTTCCGGTCGATCGATCAGCCGGGCCACTTCGGGGCGAATGAGCTCCATCGTCTCGAAAGTCGCTGATTCCCACACCCTCCGGAGTGCGGCATCACCGAAGATGATCGGCATCAGGGATCGGGTCATGTCTTCGAAAGACTCACCGACCGAGGCGACGAAGGCGTTCCGGACAGCCCGCGCCAGTCCGGAATCGCGTGGCTGCTCACCGAGTGCAGCGGCGAGACTCCGGTTCCCGTCGTCGAGCATCGGCCAGATGCTCTCCTCTTTGGTGGCGAAGCAGCGGTAGAACGTGCGCTCGGAGATTTCCGCGCGCTCCGCGAGCTCGGCGATGGTTGTCGAAGTGTCACCGCGTTCGACGAAAGCGGCAGCACAACTCTGCGAGACGCGGAGAAGCAGTGCGGTGCGGCGGGCTGTTGCCATATCCGCACTGTACCAAAAGTGGCAGAAACTGCCACAAAGGGTGTCGGCTGGTCAGCCGGCGTTACCTTCGACGCCGGAAAACTCCTGCTCAACTGCGTTCTTGAGGTTCAGGAGCGTCTTGCGGATGTTGCCGCGCTGAAAGTCGGCGAACGTTTTTCCTCCGGTGGCAATTTTGTCGAAAATGTCGGCGGCGAAGTCCGGCCAGCCGCGTCTGTCGTCGGTCCACGTTTCGGTAACTCGGGTTCCGTCGGGCATCGGTGAAAATCGGTACTGCCAGGTTGCGATGGAGGCGGGGATCCGGGGAGTGCCGAGGCCGATCTTGTGGACACGGAATTCGAAGAGCTTCCCGGCGTTGGCAGCGGTAACTGTGCATCTCGTGGTCCACTGCGCGCGCCCACGCTTGTTGTGCCCGTCGAACTTCATGCCCAGGAAAGCGCTTTCGCTGTCTCCTCGCAAGGTTGCGCCTGTGTTTTCGGGACTCCAGGCACCCATACGAGTGGGATCGCTGATGAGCTCGTAGAGGGAAAGTGCGTCAGCGTTGACGACGACGCTGTCGGAGACGGTGAGTTCGCGAGCCATTTCGGTTTCAGTTTCTTTCTGTCGAGCGTGTGTGAAGCGAGTACGACGATCGGTGGTATCGGTCAGTTGTCTTTCAGTATTACTTGCTTGTCGATTCCGACTACTGGCGATCGTAGGAGGGCCAACGGCTCGGCATACAGCAGTTCCTTGATCTCGTGGAGCGTGCGTCCACGAGTTCGAGTCAACGTGCGTGCGTAGTCGACCGCTGTCGAAAGTACATCGTCCGCAGCCGCGACTTGATCTACGAATCCTGCTGACATTGCCTCGATTCCGCCGTACCGCCTACCTGTGACGAGCGCGTCGTGGACTGTGCGTGTCGGAAGACGTGATGCCAGTAGAGCGATGCTTCCGGGTGCGTAACTCGCGCCTATAGTGATCCCTGGCAGGCAGAAGAAACCGCGATCCTCACGCATCACGATGTGATCGTGCGCGGCGGCCAGAATTGCACCACCGCCGAAGGTATGTCCCGGAATCGCGGCGACGGTGGGCATCGCAAACGTCAACAGTCGCGCGAACAAGGTTTGAACGCGGTCGATGTACCCATTGACCTGATCGGCGTTGTGCAGAATCCAATCTGTATCCAGCCCAGTGGAATAGAACTTGCCCTCAGCTGTCGTGACCAGCGCTCCCGGACCGTCGAAGTTCTCGACTTCGGTGAGGAGTCCCTCGACCTCGTCGAGCCACCGGGGATTGAACGGATTCGGCGTATCCGGCTCGCCTTCATTACCCAGGTGGAGGACAAATACTTCTCCGACGCGATCCAAATACGGCATATCGGGCGACAATACTGCGGAGTTGGATTAACCGTGCGGTTTCAGTTGGATCTTGACCGCGCCTTCCTGCTTCTTCTGGAAGATCTCGTAGGCGTGTGGCGCCTGATCGAGCGGGAGCTGATGAGTGGAAAAAGTGTCGACGCCGAGTGGGTCGTCGTCAGTGAGCAATGGCATGATGTCGTCTACCCACTTCTTGACGTTCGCCTGGCCCATCCTGAGCTGAATCTGCTTGTCGAACATGGTCATCAGCGGTAGTGGATCAACCATTCCGCCGTAGACACCGATCAGAGAAATGGTTCCCCCGCGCCGAACGATGTCGATGGCCGAATAGACGGCACCGAGGCGATCGATCCCTGCGGTGCGCATCGCCGGCGCGGCAAGAACATCGGGAAGGAGTCCGACGAACTGCTGCGCGAGCTTTCCGATCGGAGACCCGTGCGCTTCCATGCCGACAGCGTCGATCACCGAATCGGTTCCGCGTCCGTTTGTCGCGTCTCTGACAGCATCGCCGATCTTGCTGCCGTAGTCGTCCAGGTTGAGGGTCTCGATACCGCGTTCGGCAACGCGCGCAAGGCGTTCGGGTACACGATCCACGCCGATCACCCGAAATCCCTTGTGGTGCGCGATGCGAGCAGCCAAGTCGCCGATCGGTCCGAGGCCGAGGATTGTCACGGATCCACCCGGCGGGATGTCGGCGTATTCGACTGACTGCCAGGCAGTGGGAAGCACGTCGGAGAGATAGACGAATCGTGAATCCGCCGGACCTTCGGGAACTTTGATGTGTGTGAAGTGTGCCTGCGGGACTCGTAGGTATTCAGCCTGACCACCTGGCACCGATCCGTACAGCTCGGAGAAGCCGAACAACGCGGCGCCCGTTCCCTGATCGCGGACCTGAGTCGTTTCGCACTGGGTATAGAGACTCGAATCGCACATGAAGCAATTGCCGCACGAGATCTGGAACGGGATCACGACGCGATCGCCTATCTCGAGATTCGTGACATCCGATCCGACTTCTTCGACGATGCCCATCGGTTCGTGACCGAGAATGTCGCCCGCATTCATGAAGGCACCCAGAGTCTCGTACAGATGCAGATCCGATCCGCAGATGTTCGTCGTGGTGACCTTGATGATCGCGTCGGTGGGCTCGATGATCGTGGGGTCCGGAACCGTATCGACGCTTACTTTCCGTTTGCCTTGCCAAGTCACTGCGCGCACTGGGATCGACCTCTCATCGTGGAAATGCTGTTCGCTGTCACCTGCCCGAAAGTGCTGAAATGCAAACAAATCGGTGAGGGTTGCGAGAAGTGCTGAGAGCGTTAGATTGAGAGGGCGGTGGGCTTGACGTTCTTGCAAGGCCGCGCGCTGTATGACTGACACGACCAGATGACTGACACGATCAGATGACGGGGATGACCGCATGACCGAGAAGGACAATAACGACCAGTCGCCCAAGGGCGGGCACCCAGGGCCCGTCGACAAGGGCGGCGACGGCGGAATGGCAACTCGCGAACAAGCACCTGAACTGGTCGAGGAGACCTCCGACAAGAAGTCTGGCGACAAGTAGTTTCCTTTTACTCCGTGTTGGGTAACAACGGGGATAGGCCGCATCGGACCGTCCCGGAATCAATGCGGGCGAGGTTCCTCGAGGTTGAGCAGCCAGCCACGGGAACCGCCTTGGACAGATCCCTCAGCCCAGTCGCCATTCAACCCTGTTGTCGTTCAACCCTGTAACAGCAAGTGATCGAATCGGGTCCGCAATGGTGTCGGTACCCGGAATTCATCCAGCGTTCGCACTATCAACTGCTCGGCGACATCCCTGAGTTTCACGTTCGTCTCTTGAGAACGCCACACGAGGATGTCGAAGGCGCGATCGGCGGAAATGCCGTAGATCACCATGAGCATGCCTTTGGCTTGCTCGATCACTCCGCGAGAGACCGTGATTTCGTTGACCAGTTCGTCGACAGATGCTTTTACCGTGCTGTCCAGGGTTTCGGTGACGTCGATGTAGAAGCCCGAGCTACCCACCACTTCACCTGACTCGGCCACGACGCTGTCTCCGACGACGATTACCGAGTGTGTGTCCCCGGCAGTGTCGATAATCCTGTGCCGGCTGCTGAACGGGCCGCCCGACGTGCGTATGGCGAGCAGAGTCTGCGCAACGTGTTTTCGATCGTCAGGATGCTTGTGCGAGAGCATCAATTCAGTCGTTGGGTCTACTTGTCCGGGTGCATAGCCGTGAATCCGCGCGACCTCGTCCGACCACTCCCACCGATCGCCGCTTCGGTGATAGAGAAACCCGCCCACTCTGTGTGGAGCCCCCAATTCCGAGGTCTGTCCCAGCCCGTCCTCACTTACCACCCACGCCCCCTCGTTCTCGACCTCGTCCCAACCGGCGTACTCGCCAGTTAGTTATATCGGACAAATCCGGCGGAGGTGGTGTCGGTCCCACATTTCGGAGCAAGGTCTGGGCCGCTACCGCACGCGTTGGCGAAACGACGCTCGGAGCGCTTGGGCGACGGAGTCCAGTCACTCGCGGCTGAAACGGTGTTGCCGCTGTGTCCATTCGGTGATTGCCGCGGCGATTGCCGAGGGCTGATCCTCGGGGGCGAGATGCCCTGCGGGACCGCACTCGGTCACCTCGAGGTTCGCGATGTTCGATCGACTCCACGCGACTTCGTCGGGTCCGATCATGAGAAGTTCGGCGGGGCCGCTGAAGGTGAGAAGGAGTTTGGGTACCTCGGTGCTTTCCGCGAGCCATTCGCTGTACGCCGACACACGTGCATCCACTTCAGCGGGACTTCCTTCGATGGGGAAGGATCGTGGCCACGCGAGAAGGGGCCGGCGGCTCTCACGTGAGGGGTAAGGGGCACGATAGGCGTCGACATCTGTTTCGGACAGGCCGCCGAGAACTGTTCTGTGAAGCGCGATTTCGAGGAAGAAGTTCTCGTCGAGTACCTTCGTCTCGCCGGTCCCAGGGGCTCTCAGCGCCTCGATCCGTGCTCGTGCGTCTCCCGGGAAGTGCTCGTCCCAGGTCATCGGACGCAGGATCGTTTCGAAGAGTGCCACACCTCGGACGCGATCGGGGTGACGGGTAGCCCAGTCGAGTGCGAGTGCTCCACCCCAGTCGTGCCCGACGAGTACGACGTCGTCGAGCTCCATCGCGTCGAACCAGGCATCGAGGTAGCGGGCGGTATCGAGGAAACCGTAGTCGATTGCGGGCTTGCCGGACGCGCCCATTCCGATGAGGTCGGGAGCAAGTGCGTGGCCGGTATTTCCTATGTGTGGCAGTATGTTTCGCCACACATATGAAGATGTGGGATTTCCGTGGATCAGCACGAAGGGTGCGCCTTCGCCGCACGAGCTGTAAGCCATGGTCGAGTCGAGCACGGAAATTGTGGGCATTGCGACTCCTCAAATAGTTTCCATATACTCTAATTGAGATAGTAGCCATGTACTCTATATGTATGCAAGATCGAGAAACATGGACTACAGGGTCGCTGGTGTGGCATCTTGCCCTGCGCTGGCGGGCGGGAGTTGACAGAGCGATCGCGCATCTCGGGTTGACTCACGCCCAGTATTCGGTGCTTGCGTCACTCCACGGTCTCGTGAATGAGGGGGAGAGGCCAAGTCAGCGAGAACTTGCCGCACAGACAGGGTTGCAGCGAATCTACATATCCAAGCTCGTGCGAGCTTTGGAGAAGGGCGGATTTGTTGTCAGCGAACGTGACAGTCGCGATGCTCGCGCCGTTTGCCTCGATCTCAGCGACGAGGGAAAACGGGTTATCGTGCTCGCCAAAGACATTGTCCGCGAATTGGACGCGGAAAATACTCGCGTACTGACAAAAACCGGCGGACGTGAGCTTGCCGAACTTCACCGCGCCCTCGGTGCGCTACTCGACGCCACCGAAGCCGGAGATGAATAACGCCCTGATCCACTTCGAAGCGCAACCGATGGTGGTCGTGTGCGGATCCGCGCCGTCGGACGCTCGTTGGGGGACCGACGGAAGCGTCGATCCCCCAACGAGATTTGCTGTCTACCTGTCGATCCTCACGGTGTCACGTTGATCGGCGAGGCCGACGCGAACTGCAGTGTGCCCGACATCGTTGCCGTGCCAGTGGCCGCGGCGGGGCAGACGGGCCCGGTACCGGTACGCGTGTAGTTCACAGTGCCGGTGTTGCTTGCCACGACGCGCTGGTTGGGAATATCGAAGGGCAGCGGTCCGATAGTGCTGGCGCCGACGGTGACTGTGCACGTGGATCCGGGCATCGTGACGACTGCGCCTCCTGCAGGAATGACGAGGGATCCCTGAGCCGATCCGGTGTCTGCCGAGACGTTCAACAGCCACGAGCCCGAGGTCGTGACCACGGCGGGTAGACCGTTGGCTTTGCATCCGGTCAGACTGGGGGTGCCGATATTGACGTTGACCCCGCCGGTGCCGGTGTTGGCGTTACCCGGTGCCGCTGGGATGGTTCCGGAGCCCGTCGTACTGGAGCAGGTAAGTGTGATCGTTCCTGTCTTGATGCTGAGATTGCTACTCGAAGCAGTCACGGCTTGACCCGCTGGAGTGACGACGGTCGAAGCCAGAGCGGTGCCGGCTGCGACTGTAATCGCGGCTGCTGCGGCAGCTGTGACGAAGGTGGTGCGGCGAACTGCATGGGACATCGATATCTCCTTGTTGTCGGTGATACTTCGTGAGTCGCCGGTGCTTGCTCTACTGCGTCCGCAGGCTGTCGGCGCCGATGTTGAACACATCGCTTGTGGTGGTCAAAGAGTTGTGACCACTTGAAGACGGAACGTTCGCGCGAAGATTGACGGCCCAATTCAATGCGCCGAACAATCCGCAGCCAGATGCGCCCGGTACTGCGAAAGTCTCGTCGGCGTGCATCACGTTTCTGACGGCGGCGGTATCCGGAAATCCTGGGACTTCCTCGAGGACACCATTTTCGGACACTCCGAGTTTGAACATGATCGGGTTACTCGCAGAACCCAGATAGCAGTTTGTCCCGAGCAAAGGGTTGGAAATCTTCAATCTGGCCGGAAGTGTGACGCCGAGTTGGAATGCGTCGACTGTCGGCAACGCGACCGGCTCGACAGTCGCCTTGATAGTGGTCAGGCCGCCGGGAAACGGTATACCGAGTCCGAAGATCCCGCCCGGCACCTCGATGGGGGTCGAATAGACGCCTTTGGTGCCGTCAGTGGGAGGAATGAAGATCTGGTCGAACCCGAATTCTGCGTCGGGGTTCTCGCGATAGGCGACACCACCGGCGATATTCAACGAGCCGGAAGGAATCGGTACTTTGAGTCCGTTGATGTTCATTTCGCCGCCCTTGACGACGACGTCGACGCAGGTGCTTGTCTCCGGATTGGCAATCGGGCACTTTCCCCAACCTCCGAACGGTACGTTGGGCAGCGGAGCCGCCGTCGCGGTTGACACCGCCCCGAGAGTGAGGACTCCTGCTGCGACGACAGCGAGCACGGCTCTGAATCGTATTGTGCGCATGGACAAGTGAGCTCCGTTCGGGGTGAGAAATCTTTCGGCGCTGACGGTTCCGGTTGGTCGGGAGGTGGATTGCTAGTTGGCACTACGTTCGGCGATGACGGCAGCGGGCTCGGGTGAGCCGGCCGGCTGAGGCCTGAGGCTGTCGGCACCGATGTTGTAGACGTCACTCGTTGTGGTCAGGGAGTTGGAGGTGGTGGACGAGGGAAGCCCGGCGCGCCAGTTCACGATGGGATTCAGCACGCCGAACGGGCCACATCCCGAAGCCGTCGGGACCGCGAAGGGCTGTCCGGTGTGTCCGGTGTTTCGAACGACCGCGGTGTCCGGGAAACCTGGAACTTCCTCGAGGACACCGTATTCGGTCACATCCAGGTTGAGCTGGACGGGGTTGCTGTCCGAGCCCAGGTAGCACTTGCCGCCGAGTAGGGGGTTCGCGATCTTCAGTTTGACGGGTAGCTTCACACCAAGCTGAAATGCATCCACGGTGGGGAGTGCAGAAGTCGACTCGACGGTGGCCGAGGCCTTGTTCAGTCCGAAGAGATTGTTGAACGGTAGGTCGATTCCGAGTGCGCCGCCGGGGATCTCGATGGGCTTGGCGTAGATCCCCCGACTGTTGTCGTTCGGCGGGATGAATACTTGGTCGAATCCGAATTCAGCCTCCGGATTCTCCCGGTAGGCAACTCCGCCGGCGATGCGCATCGCCCCGGCGGGGATACTGACGGAGAGCTTGCCGATCTTCATGTTTCCGCCGGTGACTGTGACGTCCATGCAGGTGCTGGTCTCGGGATTGTCGATCGGACATGAATCCCAACCGCCGAAGGGAGTCCCCGCAGTTGGGGCGGCGCTTGCAATACCTGCTGACAAGGCTCCCATCGCAGTGACGGTGGCGAGCACAGTTGCGGTGGCGAGCGCGCTGAAAGACCCACGCGACGTTGAACGTCGGGACATGTAATTCTCCTTAGGATGCAACCTCGTGAGTCGCGACGTCGCGACCAGTCGGATTGTGATGATCAGTGACGGTAGTCACGTGTGACTTGGATGTACAGACAATCCGCCACAATTCCGACAAAAGTAGGACAACGATCGGCTCCGCTACTACTTGTGGGCGTGGGCATTGAAATTCGTTGCAGTGCTATGTGTCTCATCATTCACTCGCGAATCGACGTGAAATGCTACGGCCGAAATAGCGTTCGTCGACCGGAACATCAGACTCCCGCCAAAATCGAGTAGTCAATGTTTTGCCAGAGTCATCAATGTGGGGAGTCAGGGCGAGTAACTTGTCGAACAGCGGCTGACTGGTGCACCGGTCAGCCGCCTGAGAGAACGGATCGCCATGACGCTGATGCTGCCGCTCGACTCGATGTTCCTGCTGATGGAGTCACGGGAGCACCCCATGCACGTCGGTGGACTGTCACTATTCGTTCCACCGGAAGGGGACGACGGCGAATTCGCCAGATCGCTTTACCGTTCGCTCACCGACGTCGAGTCGATCCGCCCCCTCTTTCGCCGCAAGCCGGTGCAGTTCCTGTCGAACTTCGCGCCGGTGCGTTGGACGGAGGACGAGGACGTCGATCTCGAATATCACGTCCGGTTGCTTGCGCTGCCCAGGCCGGGTCGAGTCCGCGAGTTGTTGGAACTGACCTCGATGCTGCACGGCACGCTGCTCGATCGGCATCGGCCACTATGGGAGGCGTACGTCATCGAAGGCCTCGCCGACGGCCGAGTTGCCGTGTACATGAAGACACACCATGCGCTCATGGATGGTGTGTCCGCTGTTCAAGCGTGGTACCGCAGCCTCTCGTCGGATCCGCTCGATCGGCATTCGATGCCGCCGTGGGCGCAGCGCCCGTCTTCCGGTAGGGTCCGAGCCAGTCGCGGGCTGGACCTGCAGAGGCGGGTGGGCTCGGTGATCGACACCGTGCAAGATGTGGTCGGGGTGGGCCCTGCGATAGTGAACGCCGCTGCCTCGGCAGTGAAGGATCACGTAGCGCCGTTGCCGTTCGCTGCTCCGAAATCGATCTTCAACGTCCCGATCACCGGAGCGAGACGTGTTGCCGCGCAGTCGTGGCCGATCGAGCGCCTGCGCAAGGTCAGCTGCGTTGCAGACGTGACGCTCAATGATGCGGTGTTGGCCATGTGCGCGGGCGCGCTACGACGCTATCTGATCGAACTGGACGAATTGCCGGACAAACCGTTGATCGCGATGGTGCCGGTATCTCTTCGCAAAGGCGAAACAGGTGAGGCTTCCGGCAATGCCGTAGGTGCGGTGTTGTGCGATCTGGCAACCGAATTGGCGGATCCGGCGGCCCGACTCCAGAGAGTTCACGACTCGATGAGTAGCGCCAAGTCCCTGATGTCGGGCCTGACGCCCCTGCAGATCACGGCTCTCAGTGCGTTGAACGTCGCGGGTCTCGGGTTACCGCTGATTCCTGGGTCCTCACGACTGATCACCGGTCGTCCGGTTTTCAATTTGGTGATTTCCAACGTCCCCGGCCCGACGACGACACGATACTGGAACGGCGCGAAGCTCGAGAGCTGCTATCCGGCGTCGATTCCGTTGGACGGGCAGGCAATGAACATCACCGTCATCGGTTACGCGGACACTATGCAGTTCGGGCTGGTCGGCTGCCGCCGTAATGTCCCCCACTTGCAACGACTCCTAGGTCACCTCGAGGAATCCTTGGGTGAGCTCGAATCTGCCGCCGGCTGAATGCACGAGAAACTCAGCCGGCGGTGGCCTCTCCGCGAGCGTTCGACACCAAATGAGTGCCGATCTGAAGGAACGCAGGTACGAAGTCCGGAGTGCCGATCGCGGGGGAAAGGATGTGGGCTCCGAAATGTGCGACCACGAATTCCAGGTCGCGCGAGATCAAGAGTCTCTGACCATGGATTCCGCTTGCCATGAACGATCCGAACGGATCATTGAGAATCCACCAGTAGTCGTGGTAGCTCATCGTGGCGGGTGAGTCGACAGCGGCGCGCGGGCTTCTGACCTCCGAGGGATAGCCTGCGGGCACACCGGCGGTCATAGATTGCGCAATACTCGGCGGGATCACCTGACGGTCCCCGACGGCGCCGTCACAGCGGATCATCTCACCCACTCGGGCCACGTCTCGAAGGGTCGCACTGAATCCGCCTGCCGCCATCTCCGTTCCGGCGGAGTCGACTATGTAGAACGCATCCTCTTCGGCCCCGATCCGTGACCAGACCAGCTCACTGAGTAGTTCGGCGAGTGAAGTTCCGGTCACGCGGCGCAGTATTTCTCCGACAGTCTCGACATTGCCGTTCTCGTAGCGGAATTCGACGCCAGTCGGGCCCGCGGTGCGTGCTGTGGCGAGGTGCTCGAGAATGGTCTCCGGGCCGCGGTAATTCGCGGGGCGCAGCTTCGGGGCGACTACGGCCCAGAAACGGCTGGCTTCGATGGTGCGATAGAACGGCCGACCGTCGTACGTTACATCAGTGCCCATGTGTAGAAGGTCCTGAATCTGATTGTCTCCGAACGCAGTTCCTGCCAACTCGGGAATGAATTTCGACGCCCGATCGTCGCGGTCGAACAACCCTTGTGCTTCGACCAGTGCAGCCATCAAACCGACGTAGGATTTCGCCATCGATGCATTGAGGTGCGGTTCGTGTGGTTTGCAACCGTGCAAGTAGCTCTCGTACACGATGCGTCCTCGATGCAGCACGACGATACCGTCGCTATGCGCACCCGCGAGGAACTCGGACACCGTCTGCTTCGGCTGATCCGGAAGGTTCAACGTGACACCGGATAGATCCGTTTCGTCGGTCGGGAGGGTCCATTTGGGTCCGTCGCCGCGCCACACACGGCGGGTAGCAACCATCTCTCGTATGGTTGTGGCTTGTTGGCGCACGTCGGCCGGGTCGGTGAATCCGCGCGCCCAGGGAATGTCATCCGTTGCTATGTTTCGTGTCATCTGAGGTCTTCTTCCGTCTTGATTGCCGAGTTGGAGTGTTGATCGCCGAGTTCGCAGTTGATGATCTGAATTGCCTAGTGCCGAAGCGCATTCTGTTCATGTAGGGGGTTGGCGGATGGCTTGGCGAGTAGGGCTGCGCTGTCGCGGGCGTACGGGCGATACAGTGCGCCTGAAGCGACCCCGTTGACGGTGGTCAGCACTACGGTGACGATGAAGAGTGCGCCTTGCAATCCGATTCTGTCGCCGAGGGTTCCGACCAAGACGGCGTATCCGGCGTAGGCCAGCGCTTCGACTGTCGAGACGGAAACCGCAAAGGCCAGGGCTCGCAGTTCCGGACGGACTACAGCCATGATGATCGGCCGATTGACCACTGGAACCTGACCTTGAAGGACGCCGACGATCCCGAACAAGACCGCGTAGACGCCGATGCTGTTCCAGGAAATCTGCGTAGCGATCAGTGCTGCGGCCGCGAATCCGAGTTGGCTGGCCTGCAGCATGATGATGCGGCCGCTTCGGGGTCGTTTGACGTGTACGGCGTCGTTGACTCGCCCGCCGACGAACGTGCCGAGCAGGTACCCGATTGCGAAGGGCGGTGCGATGATCGAAGCAGTTGCGGTCGTGAATCCGTGCTCCTCGACGAGAAATACGATGCTGAAGCTCATGATGACGTTCTGGCCGGAGAATACGCGTTGTACGAGTATGTATCGGAATGTCTTGACAGCGAGTAGCTCTCGTATCCCTTCACGCCAGAATCTTGCTTTGGCACCGAGATCGTCGGCGGTCGTCTGTGCATGCGCGTCGGCGGATTCAGGATCGTCGAGGAAAAGCATGATCAGCACACCGATGGCGATGCAGATTGCACCGGTGATTATGTATCCGTAGCGCCATCCATCTTCGAAGCGCGACAAAAGCCCGAATATCGGGGCGGTCGCGCCGGTGATGACGGCGACGCCGCCATATACCAATCCCGTTGCGCGGCCCCTCCGGGCGTCCTCGTACAGATCTCCGAGGATGGACAATGCAATCGAGCCGGCGCCGGCGAAACCTGCGGCGCCGATCGCATAGAGGACGAGAAACTGAGTGAAGCTGCCGGACAATCCGGCCAGGATTACCCAGATACCCCAGAACCCTGAACAGATGGCAAGTACCGACTTACGAGAATATCGTCGGGCCAAGAACGCCCAGGGGATTGCCGTGAAGACCCCGACGGCCTTGGCCACTGCAACGATCGTGCCGAGCGCCGCCGATGACAATCCCATGGCCTCGCGCATGAGAGGGAAGAGCACGGACGTCACGCTGCTTTCGGCGTTGTCCATTGCCGTCGAACCGGTCAGCAGTGCGAGATTCTTTCCCCGGCGACCGCGTTGAAACTGGGTAGGTGACGCAACTTCTGTGGTCATGGGTTCCCTCTCGAAATACGCCGATGATTTCGTGGCGCGGTGTAGCTGCGCGCGGCGGTCGACTGTGCACTGAGTCACAGCGAGCATTAGTGGAGAGAATATACATAAATAAACACTCTGTCTATCTATGGTTCAAAGTTGGATAACAAGGCTGGAGCCGAGTCCGGCAATCGCGATGCCGGCCGCCAGGGTTGCCATGATGGCGAGTGGCATTTCTCGAGAATCCCTGGGGTTCAGAATGAATCGACGATGTCGCACCCGTGCGCCCACTGTGATGCCGACCGCCGTGGTGAGCAGTGTGACGAACACTGCGACGGATAGGACTGACGGGTGCAGGACGATTTCGCGGCCCGAAATCACTGACACCGACAAGGCGGAAAGTGCGGTGCGTCGCCAGGCGAGCACCGTTCGCTCTGGTTGCAATCCGGGCGGCTCGTTCTCCGCCACAACCTCGTTATCCGTCAAAACACCGTCATCCCTACACACAGGCCGGCGACCAGGCACACCCCGCCGACGACAAGCGCGATCATCGGTGACTTGGGGAGGGGTTGATCACGCCGCATTGCGGTTTGGACTGCTTTCCAATGTCTGAGGGCGCCGAGCGCTATCGCTGACGCCACGACGGTGCACACGATTCCGAGAAGTTTGTTCAGGCTGTTGTCATTCTCAGACCCGTAGAATTGGCCGACTGCGACGCCGCCGGCCAACAACCCCAACGCCGTTCGAATCCACGCCAGAAAAGTTCGCTCGTTGGCAAGGCTGAATCTGTAGTCCGGTTCGTTCTCGATCACAGGGATTGCCTCTGAAGCGTCGAGTGCCCGTCCGGCCGCCACATCGAGCGCGAGACGACCTGGCGGGCACGGAGTGGATACGCATTTGGATCAATGATGTTCAGGTGGTGAGTAATTGGCGCGCGATGCCATTCTTCTGAATCTCGGATGACCCGGTGAGGATTCGGAACATCCGCAACCTCTGGAACAGTGATTCGATCTCCGAACCACGGATGACCCCGGCCTTTCCGTGAATCTGAACTGCGTGGTCGGCGATGGTGAAGGCCTTCTCGGCAACGAACAGTTTGCACATGAATGCTTCGATTCGAGGACTTCGACCGGCGTCGAGTGCGTCGAGTGCGGCGTAGGTCATCGAGCGCGCGGCGTAGTAGTCCGTCGCCATGTCGGCGAGTTTGTGTTGAATGGACTGCAGCATCGCAAGAGGAGCGCCCTGCACCTGGCGAGTCTTGCTGTACTCCACCGACAGTTCCAGCGCTCGGCGGGCTCCGCCGAGGACGGTGGGGCAATGCAACAACCGGTTGACCGTGACTCGGCCGAGTCCGATTCGCAAGCCTTCGCCCACATTTCCGAGAAGCTGTTCCGGCCCCACGTAGCAGTCGTCGAGGATGATGTCCGCTTCGATGTGCTGACCGGACATCGGGACGTCACCGTCCGCCACTGTGCAGCCGGGAGAATCCAGGTCGACCAGAAAGGCAGAGTACGAATCCGGGCCGTCGCCGTCGGATGCCATCTTTGCGATCAGGACCGAAAAGTCGGCGAAGGGACCCGCGGAGGAGAACACCTTGTGGCCGTTCAGGCGCCAGCCGGCATCGTCCGGGGTTGCTGTGGTGAGCATGCCGCGAACGTCTGAACCTGCATCGTTCTCGGTGAGGGAGAAGCAGCACGCCTTCTCGCCGCGCAGTACCGGAATCAAGTACTTTTCCAACTGGTATTCGGTGGCGTACTGAAAGATCGACCCCGCGCGGAGTGGACCGCCCATGTCTCCGAGTACGGACGTCGCGAGGACCCGCGGCGATGCGCCGACCTCTTCTTTGAGCGCGGCGAGTTCCGTAAAGGTGAGGTTCTGGCCGCCGAGTTCAGTTGGGAGGTGGATCCCGTAGAAGCCGAGTTCGCGGCTGCGTCTCCACACTGGCTCGAGCGTCTCACGGATGTAGTGGGATTCTTGAGTGAGACCCAATTCGGCTTCGTACTCGGCGAGTTCGCCGTCGAGATAGTCGCGTAGACGCTCGACGAGCGATTGAAGCCTTGGGTTGTCTTCGTAGGTAGGGGTGAGAGCGAATGACATGTCTTTTTCCTGTCAGTTGACGTGACGGTCAGCGGTGGTCCAATAGGTTGCGCGAATCGCGCGGCGATCGATCTTGCCGTTTCGGTTGACGGGCAACGAATCTGCGAAGTCGACCGAACGCGGCTTCTTCATGCTTGCCAGACGGGTCGAGCAGTGCGCGATCAATTCCATTGCGGTGGTGTCAATGCCATCGCGGGTCACGACAACGGCTTTGACCACTTCTCCCCATTTCGGATCGGGAACTCCGACTACGCATACTTCGGAAACAGCAGGATGTTCGTACAGGGCTGCCTCTACCTCGCTGCAGTAGATGTTGAATCCGCCCGAGATGATCATGTCCTTCTTGCGGTCGACAATGAACAGGTAGCCGTCTTCGCGGAAATAGCCGACATCGCCCGTGTGGACCCAGCCGTTCTTGAACGTCTGAGCCGACAGTTCGGGTTCGCGGAAGTATTCGCGGACACAGTCCGGACCCCTGGCGACGATCTCGCCGATCGTGCCGGCCGGGACCTGTACGCCGTTGTCGTCGACCACTCGAACATCGGTGTCGTATGCCGGCCGACCGCACGAGAGAAGAAGCTCGGGGTCGGATTCGATACCGCGCACCACGTCTTCAGCGGTCAAAACAGTGACGACGCTGGTCGTTTCGCCGAGCCCGTACCCCTGGATGACGATGGGACCGAACAGCTTTACCGCGTCACGCAGCCGTTGTGGAGAAACAGGCGCGGCGCCTACGCCGATGCAGCGCAGAGAGCTCAGGTCGACGTCGGTAACCGACGGATGGTCCATCAGCAGGTTGAGCATCGTCGGGACCACCATGGTGGTGGTGATCCGCTCACGTTCGATGGTCTGCAGGAACGTCCTCGTGTCCCATGCCGGCAGGATCACCACGGCGGCGCCCCTGGCGAACATTCCGAGCATCACCATGCCGGAGGCGTGTGTGATCGGGCCGGGGGCGAGGTAGCGATCACCAACAGTCGGCGCGCCCTCCGGACTCATCAGTCGCTTGCGCATGTTCGCCAAGCGGTTGCCGTGACTCTGGACCGCAGCTTTGAGCTTGCCGGTGGATCCGGATGTGTAGTTGAGGACAGCCGGGGCGTCAATGTCGACGTCCACCTCGACGTTGTCTTCGCTGCCCCTTGCCGTCAGCTCGTGATAACTGTCCGCGCCGGGAGTCGAGGTGCTGTAGTCGATGACCCTGCAGTGCAGCCCGGCGTCGGCGACGACCTTCAGCGCCATGTCGGCGTGGGCGGCGTCGACGAAGAGAACACGCACGTCGGCGTCGGCGAGGATATGCGCGAGTTCGTCGGCTCCCAGTCGTGCGTTGATCGGTACCCTGACGAACCCTCCCTTGTACAAGGCCATTTCGGTCACCACGAGCTCCCCGCAGTTTCCGGCAAAGGTTCCGACCATGTGTCCGGGCCGTACCCCGGTCACTGCGAGAGCGGACGCGAGACGGTTTGCGGCCGTATCGAGCTCGCTGTAAGTCCACCGGCCTTCGCCGCAGACAAGGGCTTCGAGATCGGGGTAGAAGCTGGCGCTTCGGGCGAGATAAGTACCGAGGTTCATGAACACTCCAGAGAAAATTGACATCACGAATGTTAATGGACAGTCTGTCTATATTCGATCGTCCTGTCAATGTTGAACTATGCTGCGTTCAACAGTGCGAAGGAAGGGAAGCCAGTGCCTCCAGAAGACAGACGCGTCCGGCGTACCCGACGATTGCTGCGGGATGCCTTGGTCTCGCTCGTTCTGGAACGGGGATATGCGGGGATTACCGTCGAAGACATCACGGACCGCGCAGATTTGGGTCGGGCGACGTTCTACAGCCACTACACCGACAAAGACGACCTGCTCGGTCAAGTCGTGTCCGATCTGGCCGATGACTTACAAGAGCGACTCGGTCCACTCATTCCTGCGTCTTCGATCGGATTCACCGGCAAGCCCGTGCTCGAGATGTTCAGGCATGCCGCCGAGGAACGTGACGTCTACCGTGTGATTCTGCGTGGTGAGGGGGACGGCAAGGCGCTGCGAAAGTTCGTCGAAGACCGCAGCGTCGCCGCCGTGCGGATATTTTCCGCACGGGCGGAGGCGCTCGGAGTTACTCCGCGAATCGACATCGAAGTACTCTCGCGGGCATGGGTGGGTGAACAGATCGCGGTCATGCAGTGGTGGCTCGAGTCCGACCCGCCACCGCTGACCCCGGAAGAAGTCACCGAGATGCTGCTCGAACTTTCGTTGCGGGGTCGCTACTGGTCTTCGGGCTTCGATGGCGAATTGAAAGCGGACTAGTCGCTGTCACGGTTCGCTTCCGTGGCGGCTTCGTTGAGAACAGACTCGGTATGCTCGCCCACGTACGGAGTTGGAAGTCGAAAACTGTTCAGTCCCAAGCTGAATTGTGCCGGGAATCTCATCTGAGGCCAGCTTCCTCCATCGTCGTTCGAGACCTCGCAGAACAGGTTTCGAGCGACGACATGGGGATCGCTCATCAGTTGTCCGGTGTTGGTGAACACCGGCGCCCACGGGGCATTGATCGCAGTCAACGATGTTTCCCACCACTCATATGTTCGCGTACCAATGGTGGTGACCAGGAGTTCCCGCACCTCTTCCTTGTGCTGTGTTCGAGTCCGTCGATCGTCGTAGCACCGTGTGTTCAGTGCCGGAAACTCAGCGCTGAATGCTGTGCGGAACGCGATCCAGAACTTGTCTTCGAAAGTGGCAAGTGAAAGCAAACAACCGTCGGAAGTCTCGAAAATGTCATTGTCTCCCTGGACAGTTGGTGAATCGGTAGGGTTCTCGATATCTCGGATCATGAGCGCGAAAGGCGCGCACCAGGCGGTTGCAGCCTCGGCGAGGGAAATGTCTATGTGTTGTCCGCGTCCGTGCTTGTCCACGCTGGCGAGAGCAACCGAGATGGACAGTGCCGCGTACATCGAACCCACCAGATCGCCGGCCCGGATGCCAGGGCGGGTGACGACTCCGTCGGTGCACCCGGGAACTGCGAAAAAGCCGGAAAGGCCGAGGAAGTTCAATTCGTGCCCAGGCTTGTCGGCATAAGGTCCGGACTGCCCGTAACCGGTGATCGAACATAATACGATGCGTGGGTTGGCTTTTCGTAGTACGTCATAGCCGAGTCCCATGTGTGCCAGTACCTGCGGTCGGAACCCCTCGACCACTGCATCTGCAGTCTCGACCAGTCGAAGGAACGTCTTGCGATCGGGTTCGAGACGGAGATCGAGCGCAATCGACCGTTTGTTCCTGTTCAACGAGGCCATCCGTTCACCAGCAATACGGGTGGGATCAGGGCGGCTCGGGTCCTCGACCTTGACCACGTCGGCGCCCAGATCTGCAAGCAGCGTCGTCGCAAACGGGCCGGGCAGAAGTCGAGAGAGGTCGAGAACGCGCTTGCCGTGTAAGAAACTCCATTCCGGCGCGTTGTCACTGTCCATGTTCACACTCCGAAGACTGTCGAGGCAGTAGCCGATAGCGCCAAACCCTCATCGGCATGGCGTTGTTCGTAGCTGCTGGATTCCAGGATGATCAACCTGATCAATAAATGGCAGACTATCGATTAATGAACAGGATGTCTATGAATTGATTGCGGCGAGGTTTTGTTCTGCTTCGTCGACGCGACGCTCTGCGCCACGGAGTTCTTTCTCGGATTCTCGAACCGCAGCATCACGGGTCTTCTCGGCGTTCCGTGCGAACTGTCGTTGCTGCTCAGCGTGCTCGAGTTCGGCGCGCAGTTCTTCAACACGACGCTCGACGTCCGAAATCGTCGTTCTGGCTTCCTCGAGTTCGGCGGTCTCTGCCTTCACCCGGCGGCGGATCTCGTCGGCTTGCGCCGTGGCTTCCTTCAATTCTGCTTTTGCTCTGGCACGTTCGGCCTTCAGGTCCGGAGTTTTCGACTTCGGAGTCTGCGGCTCCTCATCCGCGGCGTGCTGCGGTGATTTCTCCTTCACCACGGCGAGCCCGGAGGGTCCGAAACCGCTGTAACTCGCGGCGGTCACCACCCGTCCGAGTCGGACCTGCGCGGCAGTCTCCTCGTCGGCCAGGGCGGCATTGAGCGTCTGCGCGACATCACGCAACGAATCCTCGCCGACGCTCTTTCCGCGTGAAGCAGCAATCTCACCGGATTTGTGCGCGAGACTCCGCACCACCTGCTGCCTCTGAGTCGTCAGTCGGCGCAGGTCCGGGCCCGACAGATGGCGCTGGGCGTCGCGTAGCGATTCGCCGAGCGCCAGAAGTGCATCCAGATCTTCCGGTAGATCGCGCGCAATGAGATTGACCAACCATCCCACGGTGGTCGGCTTCCGAAGTTTGCCGATCTCCGTCGCCAATGTGCGGTCGTTGTCCTCACGGGCAGCCTTTACATGATGTGTACGCGCCTCGACGAACTCGCCAGGGTCGAGGCCGTACAGCTCGTCGGCGACATCATCGAGGGTCACGTATCCATATTCGCACTCGGAACGGTTACGTGTGGCAAGGCGGAAGGTATCGCACGGTGGGTGCGCCCCCGGGACCATCCAGGCGTACTTCGGCGTCGACCTGATAGACCTCGGCGATCAGGTCGGCAGTGAGGACCTCGGTCGGGCTTCCGTGGGCAACGATGGATCCCCGGTTCAGCATCACTATCGAATCGCAGAACATGGCGGCCAGATTCAGATCGTGCAATGCCATGATCGTGGTGGTGGGCAGGCGTCGCACGAGTGCGAGCAATTCGAGTTGGTGGTTGATGTCCAGGTGATTTGTCGGTTCGTCGAGTAGCAACTCGTGGGGTTCCTGGGCGAGGGCGCGTGCGATCTGGACGCGCTGTCGCTCCCCGCCTGACAGGGTGTGCCACGACCGGTCCAGCATGCCGGCGAGGTCGGTGTGTTCGATCGCTGCGCGGACGGCGTCACGATCGGAATCGGACTGCCCGCCCCACAGACCGCGGTGCGGTGTGCGTCCGAGTTCGACGACCTCGGCAACAGTCAGATCGATCTCGGTGTTGCTGTGCTGGTCGACGGTGGCGATTCGGCGCGCGACGTCGCGCCGTTTCCAGTCGGACAACGGAGTTCGGTCCAGGGTCACCATTCCGGACGTCGGACGATTCTGCCCGGCAAGAAGTTTCAGCAGCGTCGACTTTCCCGAACCGTTTGGGCCGAGGAGCCCCACCGTACTTCCGGTGGTGGGGGAGACGGCGATGTCGTCGACTATGAGCGCCCCGCCGACCCGCCAGCTGATACCGGTAGCTTCGAGCGTCATGGCCTGGCCTTCCGTCTCCAGAGGATGACGGCAAACGCAGGCACACCGACCAGCGCGGTCACCACACCGGCCGGGAGTTCCTGCGGCGCAATGGCTGTGCGTGCCACGGCGTCGACCCAGACCAGGAAGATCGAGCCGATCAGTGCGGACGCGGGCAGCAGTCGCCGGTGGCTCGGACCGACGAGAGCGCGCGCCGCGTGCGGGAGGACGAGGCCAACAAAGCCGATGGCGCCTGCGACGCTCACTATCACTGCGGTCATCAAAGCTGTTGCCAGCAACAAGGTCAGCCGTACCCGCCACACGTTCACTCCCAGCGACGACGCCGCGTCCTCACCGAAGGCAAACGCGTCGAGTGCACGGGAGTGAGTCAGACAGACCACGAGGCCGATTGCCACCACCGCCGCGCAGAGCGCGACGTCGAGCCAATCGGCGCCGCCGAGTGAGCCCAGGAGCCAGAACATCACACCGCGGGTCTGCTCTGGATCGGCCGAGGTGATGACGATGAACGAGGTGAGCGCGGAGAACAGTTGGGTCGCGGCGACACCGGCCAGGATCACCCGATCCGGTGTGCCGCCGGCCGCATGGGCGAGCAACAGCACCAGAGCGAAGGAGATCACCGCGCCGATGAAGGCGCCGCTCGACAATCCGACCACCCCTGACCCCACTCCGAGGATCACGATCAAAACGGCGCCGGTCGAGGCGCCGGACGAGATTCCGAGGACAAAGGGATCGGCCAGTGGATTGCGAAGCAGAGACTGCATGATCGCTCCGCACAACCCGAGGCCGGCACCGCAGAGCGCGGCGAGCAGAGTACGCGGCAGACGGAGATCCCACACGATTCCGTCGCGGATAGGGGTGACGTCCGCCGCGGTACCGCCGAGATGGCCGACGACGATCGAGGCCACCTCGCCGACCGACAGACCGGCCGGCCCCAACGTGATCGCCACGGCGGCCGACCCGGCCAGCGCGACAACACCGATCACCCACAACAGGGTGACGGATTTCGGGTTGTCACGCAGCCGAACTCTTGTCGTCATCTCACGCCGTAGACCACGTAGTCGTCGAACAGTTGCCAGACCGTTCCCGACTCCCGAAAACCCGCCTGCGCGAGCGCCGCCAACTGGAAGTCGACGGCAGTGTGCGCGGTGGCGTCGCGTCCGGCGAATCTGCGCTCACGCTCGTCGGTCAGTGCCCCGATGCCGGGAGTGGCCCGCAGCCCGTCCCACCAGCTGTCCCATTCGGGAGCACCGGTCGCAAAAGCGGAGCGTTGTGTCTGCTCGTCGTGAGCTTTCGCCCATCGACTCATGACGGGGGAGCGGCTGTCGAAGCGAAAGTGGTCACCGTTGAGCAGGACACCGTCAGGGTTCAGCAGTTCGCGACACTGCCGGTACACCTCGACGAGCTGCTGCGGTTGCAACCAGTGCAGTGCGGTCGTCGACACAATCGCCTGAACCGGCGCAGTCACCGCAGTCGGCCAATCGGCTCCCGCGAGGTCTGCGTCGATCAGCTGCAGTCGGTCACCGAAACGAGTCGACGACTGGCGGGCGAGCTCCAGCAGCATCGGGTCGTAATCGATTCCCACAACGCTCGCGTGCTCGAACTTCTCGAGAATCCGGGCGCTCAATGAACCCGGCCCGCAGGCCAGGTCGACGACCGTGAACGGGGTGTGCGCGTGCTGCAATTCGAGAACGTCGAGAATCACGTCGAAGCGCTTCTCGCGATCGGCGATGTATGCCGCCTGCTGGTCGTCCCACTGACGCACCAGTTCACAGATCTCCGCGGACATCTAGACCACACCCAACTGGCGCAGGCCGTCGGAGAGCTGTTCGATGCCACCGACATTGCGGATCGAGGGATCCATCGTCGTTCCTTCGAGGATGATGTAACGCTTGTTCTTCACTGCGGTGAGCTTGCTGGCGACCGGGTCCGATTCGAGGAACGCGATCTTGTCTGCGGCACTGTCGCCGTCTCCACCGCGGTCGAGATCTGCGAGCACCAGCACGGTCGGGTCTCGATCGAGCACACTCTCCCAACCGATTTCGGGCCAGTACTGCTTGTTGTCGTCGAAGGCGTTCTTCGCACCCACCGCGTCGGTCATGATTCCCGGTGCACCGCAGCACCCGGCGAAGTACGGAGTCTTCGTGGCGGCGTACCACCACGCCAGCGTCACGTTCTCAGCTCCCAGTGCCGCCGTGGCGGTGGCCGCGCGATCCTTCAAACTCTCGGTGAGCTCGACACCTTTGTCCTTGACATCGAACAGTGTTGCCACGTCATCGATTTCGTCGTACAAGTCGTCGAGCGTGAGGGCCTTGCTCTGCTCGGCATCCTGACCGGTGCACTCGCTGGGAGACTGATATGTCGCGACACCGAGGTCGGTGAACTTGGTCCGGTCGGCGATGCCTTCCGAGGTGAACGTGTAGTTGAAGGTCGTGTAGACCATGTCGGGTTCGCGTTCGAGGACACTCTCGAATGACGGGAACTCGGTGTCGAAGGCCTTCACCTGACCACGCGCCTCGCGCAGTTCGGGGAGGACGTCGTCATCGCTCATGGCGTAGCCGGCCATCCGGTCCTGCACTCCCAGCGCGAACAGCATTTCGGCCGCAGGCTGATTTACCGCGATCGCCCGTTCGATCGGTCGCTCCACCGTGACGTCTCGGCCACAGTTCTGGACTGAGGCGCTGGATTGTTCGGCAGAACTGTCGTCGGAGGAACAGGCAACCAACGATGTGCCCAACAGGGCTGCAACGGCAGCGGCGGGTAGGCGAAGTCTGGACAGACGCATGGAATCTCGTTCTCGCAGGGGCTCGTTCGCGGAGCCCGTTACCGTGTGAACAGGCGCCTGTTGACCCCTGCTGCCAGCCGGTATTCGGACTCGAGATCGCCCCACCCGAGCGCCTTCCCAGATTCTCATCCAGTGGCGTAAGCCCGGGCGGTCACCCTCACCGCTGCGCGTCAGTTCCGGATTTACACCGGATTCCCTGACCCCCTGTGTGGAGGTCTGCTGGCACAGAGGAACTTATCACCGCAGTGCACTGCCGGTCAGGTCGGCCAGTGTGAGGCAATCAGATCTCGATGGCCAGGTCGTCGATGTCGGTCAGGGTTCCGCCGTCGGCGAGGATGCGCTCGTAGTTCTCGCGTCGACGGAGGTCGATCTCGGTGTTGCTGATGCCCTGCTTCCAGTACCCGAATATCGCAACGTCGTCCTTGTCGAGTCCGACGGTCGAGCGAAAGTGCTTTCGTATTGCGCGCATCTCACTGCGTTCACCGGCGCCCCACACGACGTAGCTCTCGGGATCCGCGAGCTCGCGCGCCCGCGTCGTCAGTGGGCCGTCGGGCTCGGCGAGATCGACCCTGACGCGGTGAAGTTCCAGGCCGGGGAGGGTGGGTAGTTCGGCGAATGCGACCTCGTCATCTGTTGTGACCCAGCCGATTCCGGCGACGTCGGTAGGCAGCTGCTCGATGATCGAGTGCAACGCAGGTATTGCGGTGCCGTCCAGAAAGAGTGCGATACGTCGACCGGGAACATCGGGGATCAAGAAGTGCGGTCGCGGACCGGTGAGGCCGAAGGTGTCGCCGACGGTCAACGCCGCCGCCCATCTCATCATCGGACTGGTCTGTCCGTGCAGGACCACGTCGATGACGATCGATCCGCTCGCGGAATCGTAGGAACGCACCGTGTACACCCGCGAAGCGTCGTCGAAGGCCGGTCCGAGATTCATGCGTACTGTCACATTCGGGCGTGACCAGGTCGGGTCGTCGGTCGACTCGCTCAATTGAGCCGTGATCCGCAGCAGGTGGTCGCTCGGTCGCTCCATTGCTTCGACAATGGCGAGGACGTCGTTGAGTCCGCGATTGTGGTCAGCGGTGCGTAGGACGGTCGTCGGGGAAGTTGTTGTGCTCGTGGCGTCTGCATGTGTCATCGGTTGCGCTCCTGGATCGGATTGTCGAGGTGACGATCAGGTTAGTGCTGCCTAAATAGTTTGAGTTGTCCGGAAGCGACATCTGCTTACCTCAAAGGACAGGCTCCGCGAACAACGCGTTTGAGCGACCTGTGCTCGCGCTGTTACCGTGCTTGTGATGTCCATACGCCGCTGTTCTCTCGCTTCCGGTCGTGCACTGCGCACGGCCCGATTCGGCGTAGCGACTTTCCGACGGGGGCGTAAGACGGTCGACCGCCGCCCCTCTGGTCTCGTCTGGATCGAAAGAGCCTTGGCCGCACCGGCCGGATCCGTCTGACATTCGCCACTTCGGCGGGCATTGCCTCGCTGAGATTTCACAGTGCCACACCTGTTGCAGTGCTGCGCATTTCCCGTACCTGAAGTTTCTCGCGGGTGAGTTGTGAGTGTCGGCGCCACCGAGCCTGGGTTACCAGCCAACTCGTTTTCGTGAAAGGTACACAGCAATGAATCGTTTCGAAGGTCGTCGTATTCTCGTCACCGGCGCAGGATCGGGAATCGGACAGGCCACCGCGCTGCGGTTGCTCGCCGAAGGTGGCCGCGTGGTCGCTGCCGACATCTCCGAGCAGGGTCTGGCAGACACACGGAAGTCGGCTGAACATGCCTCCACAGAGGGTCGTCTCGACACCGTCGTCGTCGATATCGGCGACGAGAGTTCCGTCATCGAGGTTGTGGGTCAGGCGATTTCGAACCTCGGGGGATTGGACGTGCTGGTCAACGCCGCCGGGATACTGCGTGGTGGGCACACTCACGAGACCTCGCTGGACTTGTGGAATCAGGTGATCTCCGTGAATTTGACGGGCACCTTCCTCGTCACCCGTCAGGCACTGCCGGCTCTCCTTGCCACCGGCAACGCGGTCGTGGTGAATTTCAGTTCCACCTCCGCGGCCTTCGCGCACCCGTACATGGCCGCGTATGCCGCAAGTAAGGGAGGAATCCAGTCCTTCACTCACGCACTGGCTCTCGAATACGGCAGGCAGGGTCTGCGTGCCGTCGCGGTGGCTCCAGGCAGTGTGAAGAGCGGGATCACCGACACCACGGCGTCGTACTTGCCGGAAGACACCGACTGGTCGCTCTTCGGCAAGTTGTCCCCGATTCTGAGCACTGATCTGGAGTCCGGTGGTGCCCCCATGGCCGGGCCGGAAAGTGTTGCGGGAGTTATCGCGATGCTGGCATCCGACGATGGTGCCTTCATCACGGGCACGGAGATCCGTGTCGACGGCGGCACACACGCCTGATTCTGAGTCCGTCTGACGGCCTACCCCCAGGCAGGCCGTCAGACGCGAGCCGTCATTCTCGCGAGCGAGTGATGGCGGGGACGACGTAGGACTGATCGAGCACGGCGGGCGAAGGTTCGTACATTCTCAGTACCGGTCGGAAATCCCCGCGCGGGGCGGGCAGCCAGTTTGCCTTCGCCGTGGGATCTTTCGGCTCCTCGTGGCTGATCGTGATCGTCAACGCACCGTCGGCGTCGTGGATGATTCCTGGAGTGCGGTCGCCGATCGAGTATCGGTCGACGGGGTTCGCCACGAGGAAGAAGTCCGGCACCGAGTACATCGTCAGCGACCAGAAGGCGCTCACCGGCGGAGTGGGGTCGAGTCTGATTGTGTAGGTACGCGTTCCGTTCAACTGCTCGCCCTGATCGTCGACGTAGGTCATGATGTACGCCGCTTCGTAAGGGTGGTTGCCCCACAGCCCGCCCTTGGCAGCCGCGGCGCGTTCGACGATGCGCAACCTGGGATCGGCGATCTTGAATTGTGGATCGTCGATTGTGCCGACCTCGAAGTAGTCGAGGTTGTAGTCGAAGGCGTGGAATGTGAGCTTCCATCCGTTGACTTCGGGGCTGGAGCCTTTCGTGAGGGCCTCGAGCAGGTTCTTCTCACCGATCGTCAATCCGTCAGCCAACGCGGCCGCCTCGTCGGCAGAGAGTGAGTCGGCAGAGTGTGAGGTATAGGGAGAAGCACCGGGCTCGTTGATGCCGATCGGCGAGAACGATTCCTGGAGTTCTCGATCGCGCGGGGCCGGCGGAAAGGCCTGTGACCAGATGCGGAGTTTCTCGAGGAACAGGAGGTCCTGGCTTACCCCGGCGTCGGGGACTGGGAGACCGGCCGGGGTTCCGGTGGAGTCGACGACGGTCAGGGTGGTGGCGTCCTGCAAGGCGTGCACCGCGGGGAGGTCGTCGTCGCCACCGCATGCCCACCGGCCCACGATGGACGCAATGTTCGTGGGAAATCTGATCACCGTGGTCTGGGCCGCCGGGGTTCCCGTCCAGGTGGGTGGGACGAGAAGGAAGTCTCCGCTCTTCGTACCGGTGGCACGGTGCCCGACGTAGGCGAAATTGTTTGTCCAGGCATCGACGAACTGGAGGACGTAGTAACGGCCATCGGTGTCGGGGACGTGCAGAGCAACGGGGCCGACAGAGAGATCGATCTGCGCCATGGAATACACGGTGTCGTTGTTGATCGTGACAAAAGTGTCTGCCGGGCCGGCGAGTGTGCGGGCGTGGCTGAAGGTGTTGAAAGGTGCGGCGGGGTTCGCTCCGACACCGTCGTGAACGTACCGATGGACCTGGTCGAGATTGAAAACGAGGGGAAATCCGTAGATATACGCCTGAGCTGCAAGCTCGGTGCGGCTGGTGTCGGTCATCTCTGCCCTCTCGTCGTTCACGTCGGTTCGAAGTCCACCTTGCGGGAACCCTGTCGTCGGGGCATCACCCGCCAGGGGTGACGCCCCGACGACAGGGAGAAGACATGTCGGATCAGGAGAGTGCGGCATTGGTCGCTGTCGCAGACGAGTGGAACGTCGCGATGTGCTCGAACGACGCCGAACGGATCGGCGATTTCATGGCAGACGACTGGGTGATCGTCTCGGAATCCGGGGTGTCGACCAAAGCGGAGTTTCTGGGCTTCGTGGCCTCGGGTGACCTGACGCATTCGGCGATGGACCGCGTCGGGAGCGCTCGCGTGCGTTTCTTCGGTGACGTTGCACTGTTCACCACGCGGATCACCAATACTGCGCACTACGACGGCAGGCAGTACGACGCCGACGAGTGGACCACCGACGTGTTCGCGCGACGAGACGGTCGTTGGCGCTGCGTATTGAGCCACATCACGCCGGCGGTCGAGGCGAAGATCGAGGACGTGGAACCGTGACGGAGAAGTAAAAGAAAGGCTGATGTTTTAACGGCGACACTATTGGGTAGTAATACGAGTTTCGTATTTGTGAATGTATTTATCGGATTTATCGATTGCGAAGTTTCTGTAGTAGCGTCAGTTGAGTAGATCATTTTTATACGCATACCGGATGAGGTTCTCACATGATTGTTCTCGGCATTATTCTGGCGTTGATCGGCTTTTTCACGGGGTTGAGCATTCTGACCACTGTCGGCATCATCTTGGTCGTCGTAGGTGCAGTTCTGTCTATCCTCGGTGCTACGGGGCGTGCAGTGGGCGGACGAAAAGTCTGGTATTGATCGATACTGCGCGAGTAGCTGAGAAAGCGGTACCCGATCTCTTCGGAGATCGAGTACCGCTTTTTTCGTTCTCGATTTACGTGTCGGTGCATCCACCCCGAAACCTGACTCTGAATGGCGTCGGGTAAACATGAAGGATGCTTTCTCGAGATCAGGACGAAGAGAAATCTGCAGAGAGATTCAGATTCCCTCGCAGATGGAATCAAATTGACGAATCGCGCCGCGGTTTGGTGTTGGCGTGGGTGGCCTTCACGCTGACGTTCGGCGGAGCACGTCTGGTGACCTGGTTGATCCAGATCGATACCAGGGATGTCGGCGACATCAGCGCCGGTGGCACTCATCTGCATCACTACCTGTGGGGAATTCTCCTGTTGGCGGGAGTAGCGATCTTCGGACTCGTCGACCGAAGTCCTCGCGCAAGAACCTGGATGGGCATCGCGCTGGGCATTGCGCTCGGACTCATCGTCGACGAAGCCGCACTACTGATCACTCTCGACGACGTCTACTGGCAGAGCGACGGTTGGCCGAGCATCGCCATCGCCGTGTCGATCATCGGTGTTGTGGGAACCGGGCTCGCGCTGACACGAAGCGGAGCGGAGAAGCCTCGAGGTTGATCCGACTGCGGCACGGGTACTCACCCTCGAGCCGGGAAGTCGCGCGGATCGTGAGGTGGCTTGGATGGAACCCAGTTCCGCGGACACATCACCGGATTCCGAAAGCGAAGTTCAACCGATAGATCCGATGGCGGAAGCCGAACGTGAAGCCGCAGCATTGGCGACGCCCGTCCGGCCGCTGGGCGAACCCGGACCGAGATTCGATCGTCGTTCACCGTTCTTCATCGGACTGAGCGCTGCGGCCGGAGTTGCCGTGACGTACGCGGTGATCGAGGTGTTGCTTGCGGCGCGGGGCATGTTGATCCTGATCGTGGTCGCATTGTTTCTCGCGGTGGGCATCGAACCGGTGATCGTCTGGCTGGAGCGGAGAAATTTCCGACGCTGGATCGCGGTCACCGTGGTGCTCCTCGGAATTGCCGTGATGTTGGCTCTGTTCCTCGTTGCTGCGATCACGCCGCTGGTCGAGCAGGGACGCCAGTTCGCATCGCACGCTCCCGAACTCCTGACACACATTCGTGACCGGTATCCGATCGTGAGCGACCTCGACCAGAAGTATCACCTCGAGCAGCACCTCACCACGCAACTGGATGGTTCGGGTTCTGCACTCGCGACGGGTTTGCTCGGTGCGGGGCGGGCGGTGTTCAGCGCAGTCGCCGACGCCGGAATCGTTGCTGTACTGACGACGTACTTCTTGATCGACTATCCACGAATCCGCACGAATCTGTATCGGCTGGTGCCACATTCGCGCCGGCCGCGAGCAATCGCCATCGGTGACCAGATACTGGCAGGTGTGGGCGGGTATGTCCTCGGCAATGTTCTGATCTCTGTGATCACCGCAGGATGCACCTTCGCCTGGTTGGTGATCTTCGACGTGCCGTATCCGTTGATCTTGGCGCTGCTGGTCGCTCTGCTCGATTTGATCCCGATAGTCGGTTCCACGATCGCAGGGGTTATCGTCGCCCTGGTCTCCCTGACAGTCTCTGTCCCAACGGCATTGGCGACTGTTGCGTTCTTCGTCGCACTACGCCTGCTCGAGGACTACCTTCTCGTCCCGAAGATCATCGGGAAGACGGTGGCGGTCCCGGCACTGGTGACTGTCGTCGCGGTTCTGTTGGGCGGAGCGTTGCTCGGTATTGTCGGTGCGTTGCTGGCAATTCCGGTCGCTGCGGCCTTGCTGCTGCTCGCAAGGGAAACACTCTTCCCTCGGCTCGACGCTTCTTGACTGGCTCTATCGGACAGCTCGCGCGTGACGCCGCGAACCAGGATTCGGCTTGGGACACATCCGAGTCGGGATCGTTTCCCCTTCGTCGGTGATACGGAATACCGACACTTTTTCGCTGCAACCGTGATTCAGATCGACCGCGTATGCGATCGCGGCGCGATCCGAGACGAAATCCTCCATCACCGTTGTACCGTCCGGTAGTTCGATTCTGTAGTTTTCCATGACTTACACAACCTTCTTTCGCTAAGACGATCTTACCCGGCTCGAGAAGTGGCAAACCCGTGGAACATAACGTGCGACAGTCGACTTCACGTCTCGCCGCTGCGATGTTTCGACAACTCGCCTGCGGGGTAGTGAGAGTCGGTCAGCCGCTCAGGCGGTACGTGTCGAACTACGGAGGATCCGCGCTATGAGCGCAGTATCGAAAGCGATGTACAAACCACTCTCGCTGGCCACGAGCGTCCTGGGCGGCATTGTGGCCGGCGCTGTTTTCCAACAGGTGTGGAAGCGCATCGGTGACGACAAGAATGCGCCCGAGCCCAAGGACTTGAGCAGGTCGAGTAGGGAAGTCCTGATCGCCGCTGCCCTGCAGGGCGCCATCTTCGCTGTTGTGCGAGCCGCCGTGGATCGTGCGGGAGCAAAGGGCTACCGGGCCCTGGCTCACGAAGATCCACGGTAGGGAAGATCCCCGGCAGGAACGTCCAGCCAGTTCGAGTTCAGTCGACGACGGCCGCGATTGCCTCGATCTCGACCAACTGATCGTCGTAACCGAGAACGGTCACACCCATCAGAGTGCTCGGGGCGTCATGATCGCCGAACGCGTCGCGGACTACTTCCCACGCCGCAACGAGGTCTTCTTGACTGCTCGACGCCACCAGAACGCGGGTGTTGATCACATCGGTGATGGACGCGCCGGCGTCCGAGAGGGCGGTTCTGAGGTTGTCGACGGCCTTGGCTGCCTGTCCCGCGTAGTCGCCGACGGCGGCGGTGGAGCCGTCCTCGTTCAACGGGCAAGATCCTGCGAGAAAGATCAGTCGAGCCTCGGTGGGAGCCGTTGCAGCATAGGCATATTCAGCGACTGAAGAGAGCGATGTGGAACGGATCAGAGTTACCGACTTCGGCATAGTTTCCCCAAGGAATAGTAAAGGTTTGCAGCGAGTCTTTCACAGCGCACCTGGGGTAGCCAATTCGTCATCGGACCCGTCCATTCGGGCTGCGGCTACGAATGTCTGTCAATGAGCCGAGAAGAAGAGCACACAGCACCTGTCGATGAGTGGCTGACGACCAAACAGGTTGCGGCACTGTTCCACGTCGACCGGACCACGGTATCCAGATGGGCGAGGGAGGGCAAAGTCGGAACTCTGAGAACGCTTGGCGGACATCGGAGATACCGACGGTCGGAGATCGAGAAGTTGTTGCGCAACCGCTTGACGACACTCGACCCGACGTAACCTCCGGCATGAAGCAGACAGGTCGCCGAGCACGATGAGGGCTCGGCGACCTGCCTGGTCAGCAGGAACTGATTACACCTTGGGGACGCGGATGATGAGTGCGTCGCCTTGTCCGCCGCCGCCGCAGAGTGCGGCTGCGCCGATGCCGCCGCCGCGGCGTTGCAGTTCGAGGGCGAGGTGCAGGGCGATGCGGGCACCGGACATGCCCAGGGGGTGTCCGACGGCGATGGCGCCGCCGTTGACGTTGACCTTGGCGGGGTCGAGGCCCAGTTCGCGGGTGGAGGCGATCCCGACGGCGGCGAATGCTTCGTTGATTTCGACGAGGTCGAGATCGGTGGGGTCGATACCTTCCTTGGCGCAGGCCTTCGCGATGGCCCGGGCGGGCTGGGACTGGAGGGTGGAGTCGGGTCCGGCGACGACGCCGTGGGCACCGATTTCCGCGATCCAGGTCAGGCCGAGTTCTTCGGCCTTGGTTTTGCTCATCACCACGACGGCGGCGGCGCCGTCGGAGATCGGGGAGGCGGAGCCGGCGGTGATGGTGCCGTCCTTGCTGAACGCGGGACGCAGTGTGCCGAGGGATTCGGTGGTGGTGTCGGCGCGGATGCCTTCGTCCTGGGCGAAGACGATCGGCTCGCCCTTGCGTTGGGGGATGGAGACGGGGACGACTTCGTTGTCGAAGTAGCCGTCTTTCCAGGCGCGGGCCGCGTTCTGGTGCGAGGCGGCGGCGAAGGCGTCCTGCTCGGCGCGGGTGATGTGGGCGCTCTCGTGTTGGTTGACCTGTTCGGTGAGCAGGCCCATGGCCTGGTCGGTGAAGATGTCGTGGAGGCCGTCGTAGGCCATGTGGTCGCGCATCGTGACGTCGCCGTATTTGAAGCCTTCGCGGCTTTTTTCGAGCATGTGGGGTGCGCGGGACATCGATTCCTGCCCGCCGGCGACGACGATGTCGAATTCGCCGGCGCGGATGAGTTGGTCGGCGAGGGCGATGGCGTCGATGCCGGACAGGCACACCTTGTTGATGCTCAGGGCGGGCACGTTCATCGGGATGCCGGCGGCGACGGCGGCTTGGCGGGCGGGCATCTGGCCGGCGCCGGCGGTGAGGACCTGTCCCATGATGACGTACTCGACCTGCTCGGGTGCGACTGAGGACTTGTCCAGGGCGCCCTTGATGGCGATGCCGCCGAGGTCGGACCCGGAGAGGTCTTTCAACGATCCGAGGAGTCGACCCATCGGGGTACGAGCTCCCGCAACAATCACGGTTGTCGTGTCGGTCATGCCAGTTCTACTTTCAGTTCGGTGCCGGTTGCGGCGACAACGTCTTCGACGCTGATATCGGGGGCGAGTTCACGCAAGACGAGTGGACCGTCTTCGCTCACGTCGATGACGGCGAGGTTGGTGATGATCCGATTCACCACTCCCTGGCCGGTGAGCGGCAGGGTGCAGGCGTCGACGATCTTGGGGTTGCCGTCGCGGTCGTTGTGCTCCATGACGACGATGACGCGTCGGGCGCCGTGGACCAGGTCCATTGCGCCGCCCATACCCTTGACCATCTTGCCTGGCACCATCCAGTTGGCAAGGTCGCCCGTCTTCGACACCTGCATACCGCCGAGGACTGCGGTGTCGATGTGGCCGCCGCGGATCATCCCGAACGAGAGGGCGGAGTCGAAATATGCCGCACCCGGATTGACGGTGACGGTCTCCTTGCCTGCGTTGATGAGGTCAGGATCGACGTTGTCCTCGGTGGGATACGGTCCCGTGCCGAGAATTCCGTTCTCCGAGTGCAGGACCACACGAACGTCCGAGCCCAGGTATCCGGGAATCAGTGTGGGAAGGCCGATTCCGAGGTTGACGTACTCGCCGTCGATCATCTCTGCGGCCGCCCGTGCTGCCATCTGCTGGCGCGTCCAACCCGTCACTGTCACTGGTGCGGTCATCGTGTGGTTCCTTCCGAAGCGCTGACGGTTCGCTTTTCGATTCGCTTGTTCTGAGGTCCGGTGTGAACAACGCGCTGGACGAACACTCCAGGCAGATGCACTGACGCCGGATCGATCTCGCCGGGCTCGACCAGGCGTTCCACCTGCGCGATCGTGATGCGACCGGCCATGGCAGCGAGAGGGTTGAAGTTCATCGCGGTCTTGTCGAACACGAGGTTGCCGTCGGTGTCTCCGAGAACAGCGTGCACGAGTGCGTAGTCGGCGTTGATCGCCTCTTCCATCACGTAACGCTTGGCGCCGAAGACGCGAGTCTCCTTCGGGGGAGAGGCGATTGCGATCGAGCCGTCGGCGTCGTAACGCCACGGCATTCCGCCGTCGGAGATGGGGCTACCCACTCCGGCCGGTGTGAAGAACGCCGGGATTCCGGTGCCGCCGGCGCGCAGACGCTCCGCGAGCGTGCCCTGCGGCGTCAGTTCCACTTCGAGTTCGCCGGCCAGGTATTGCCGGGCGAACTCCTTGTTCTCACCGACGTACGACGCGGTCACCCGTCGGATACGTCCCGCGCTCAGCAAAATTCCGAGGCCGTGATCGTCGACGCCGCAGTTGTTGGAGAACACCTCGAGGTCGGTAGCACTCGTGGCTGCGATCGCGTCGATCAACACGTCGGGGATGCCGCACAAGCCGAATCCGCCGACTGCCAGCGTTGCGCCGTCGACGATGTCGGCGACCGCGTCTGCTGCGGACTCGTACACCTTTGCTGTCATGTTCTCTCCCTGCCAGGCGTTCATTGAGTAGACACTCACTCACTTCGGTATCCAGTGAACTATCTCCTGTTCACAGGTTCAAGCAATCTCGAACATCGACAGAGAACTGATCGACTACTGACCATCTGAAGTAATTTCGTTCACTCAATGGACGCTAGGATGAAGGCATGCCAACTCACGAGCAATCGCCGGCCATGGTCGCGCGGGTGGCGGCACTTCTACGAGCCCTCGGCGCGTCCGAACCAACGGGCTCTTCCACCACGGAATTGGGCAAGCTCACCGGCCTCGCTCGGCCCACCGCGCACCGACTGCTCACGTCCTTGGCTGCCGAAGGACTGGTCGATCGTGACGCACGAACCGGTCGGTGGTCTCTCGGTCCGGAGTTGTACCTCCTGGGGGCGGCGGCCGGAAATCGGTACGACATCACCGACCGCGCTCGTGACGTCGTCGACGAACTTGCCCGGGTCACGGGGGAGAGCGCATTCCTGTCGGCACGTCGAGGTGACGAGACTGTCTGCATCCTGAGTCAGGAAGGCAGTTTTCCGCTGCGATCTCACGTGCTGCACGAGGGGAAGCGTTTCCCGTTGGGAGTCGCGTCGGCCGGCCTTGCCATCTTGAGCCACCTACCGGCGCGGGACGTCGACGACTATTTCGCCCGGGTGAATCTGGATTCGGAATGGGGTGAGATCCACAGTGAGACATCGATTCGAGAGCGAATCGAGTCGACGCGGGTCACCGGCTACGCCGTCAATCCAGCCCTCATCGTCGAGGGAAGCTGGGGGATGGGTGCCGCGGTGTTCGACCGCAACGGTCGCCCGGCCTGGGCGTTGAGCCTGACCGGAGTGGAAACTCGCTTCCGGCCCGCGCGTCATGCCGAGTTGGGAACGCTGCTCCTCGAGCACGCTCACACACTGTCGAACCGATTGAAAACGCATGCAGTGACCTAACTTTCGGGAACCAGGTCTTGTGCAGTAGTAGTTTTTGCCTTCGTGCGCACATGTGCCTTCTCGCCTTGCGGGCCGAAAAGATGCAAGATTTCCACCACCTGTTCATCGGCAGGCCCGAACCAATGGGGCTCGGCAGTGTCGAACTCCGCGACTTCACCGGGGTGTAGGAGAACCTCGTTCGCCCCCAGGATGAGACGCAGATCCCCGGCGAGGACGTAGAGCCATTCGTAGCCGGCGTGGGTGACGAGTTTCGGTGGACGCGGACCGATCACCTGCTTGAAGACCTGCACGCGGCCGGGATAGCGCGTCAACGGAACGACGGCACTGCCGTTCTTGCGTCGGCTCGGGGTGAGATGAACCCGGGGATCGCCCGTAGCGGGAGCGCCGACGAGTTGGTCCAGCGCGACCCGGTGCGCTCGGGCAAGCGGCAACAGCAGATCGAGGGTGGGGCGACGCTTACCCGATTCGAGGCGTGAGAGTGCGCTGACGGAGATGCCGGTGGCCTCGGACAGCGCCTCGAGAGTCAATCCGCGATCGCGTCGAAGCGTGCGCAGCCTCGGTCCGATATCGGTGATCAACTGCTCGAATTCAGCATCCATGCCGTCCATCTTTGCAGTTTCCGCAAAATTCTTACCGACTTCGGACGCTGGAGAGCAACGATCCTTTCGACAGTCGAGTACGGCAGAGCACTTCGAGAGATGGAGTCCGACCATGAAACCTTCGAGCGGGATCGAACCGCAAGTGATCGGACTTGATGCACGGCGGCGATGGGGCATCCTGGCGATCTGCTGCACGAGCCTGTTCGTCGTCGGGTTGGACACGACCATCGTCAACGTAGCCCTGCCGACGATCGGTGAGGGATTTCGCGTCGGAACCCGTGGTCTGGAATGGGTCGTCAACGCGTACACACTCGTCCTGGCCAGCTTGCTGATCTCGTCCGGAGCGGTGGCCGATCGTTTCGGCAGGAGACGAGTCTTTCAGATCGGGCTTGTCGTTTTCGGGGTGGCGTCGATTGCCTGCGCACTCGCTCCGTCCGTGGAGGTGCTGATCGCGGCCCGGATCGTCCAAGGCGTCGGTGGGTCGATGCTCAGTCCGGTTGCCTTGGCGATCGTGGTCAACGTGATGACCGACCCGAAGGAGCGGGCCAAGGCGATCGGGGTGTGGGCCGCGGTCTTCGGCCTGAGTATGGCGGCAGGGCCGATCGTCGGCGGTGTGCTCATCGAAAGTTTCGGCTGGCGATCGGTTTTCTGGATCAACGTGCCGGTGATCTTGGCCGTGCTCGTCTTGACTGCTGTGTTTGTACCGGAGTCCCGAGCGCAGCAGTCGCGACGTCTCGACCTTCCCGGTCAATTGCTACTGGTGATTCTTGTCGGCGGGGCGGTCGCCCTTCTGATCGAGGGTCCGCGAATCGGATGGTTCTCTGCCGCGGCGACGGCAGGGTATGTCGTTGTTGCTGCAGCGTTGGCCGCATTCATCCGCGTCGAATCACGCAAGCGTGAGCCACTGATGGATCTCGCACTCTTCCGCCGCAGACCGTTCTCGTCGGCTGTGGTCGGCGCTGTCGTGGTGTTCGTGGCGTTGAACGCAACGCTACTGCTCGGCACGTTCTACTTGCAGCACTCCCGCGGTATGAGTCCGGCCCTGGCCGGCGCGATCACCCTCCCGATGGCTGTTGCGGCAACGGTCTGCGCGCCGTTGTCCGGAATACTCGTCGGACGCTTCGGCCCGCGGCGACCGCTGCTGATCGCCGGTAGTTTCACGACGCTCGGTGGACTGTGCCTGGTCTCGCTCGACAACAACACGGCGATTCCGATGCTGTTGGCCGCTTACCTGTTTCTCGGTATCGGATTCGGGTTCTCGAATGCCCCCATCACCAACACCGCCGTCAACGGGCTGCCGAGATCGCAGGCGGGGCTTGCCGGTGGAATAACTTCCAGTGCACGCCAATTCGGTGCCGCTCTCGGTGTGGCGCTGGCCGGTGGCATTATCGGCGGCAGTGCACCGGTAGACGTCGCGCAGGCATCGAGGCTGGGATGGATCCTGGTTGCCGGATGTGGGATCGCAGTCCTGTTAATTGCACTCGCATCTCGGAATTCCGAGGAACTCCCCGGCTGATCACCTTGCGTGTTCGTGCGAGCTTCACCCTGCGCGGGTGATTCCAAGCGCGCGCCCAACCGATACAGATGATGGGGTATCAGATCGTCGTATCCGAGCGGGGAGTGCCATGTGCCAGACACCTAAGGACGCAACACCGGCCACAGTCACGGCGAATCGCGAGGCAGTCGCGCGGTATGCCATGGATGACCGGCAGGATTTTGCCGACGCGGATCGAGGGTTGATCGCTCCGTTGCCGGGCAACGTTCTCGGCGACGACGGGCATGTGGTCTTCGACCCGGACGCTTTGGCGTACATCGGTGACGACGTTCCCGCACCCGACACCGTCAACCCCAGCCTGTGGCGCCAGAGTCAGGTCATACGCCGAGGTGGGCTTTACCAGGTGACGGATCGCCTCTACCAGGTGCGGAACAACGACATCGCGAACCTGACGGTCGTAGAGGGCGACGAGGGACTGATCGTCATCGACTGTATGGCCGGAGTCGAATCGGCACGGCAGGGAATGAAGATGATTCGTGAGCACGTCAGCGACAAGCCGGTTGCGGCGATCATCTACACGCACACCCATATCGACCACTACGGCGGTGTCAAAGGAATCGTCGACGTCGAGGACGTTGCGTCGGGAAAGGTGCCGATCATCGCGCCCGGCACGATCGCATCGTTCGACAAGTTTGCAATCGGTGAGAACGTTGTGGCCGGCAATGCCATGGCCCGGCGGTCTTTCTATGCCTTCGGTGGATTGCTCGACCTCGGCCCGAAAGGGGCAGTCTCCTGCGGAATCGGTGTGCTCAGCACCAAAGGCCCCCAGATCTCGTATATTTCGCCGACCGACAGCATCACGGAGACCGGAACGAAGCGTGAGATCGCCGGTCTGGAATTCGAGTTCCTTTATGCGCCGGATACCGAGGCTCCGGAGGAAATGCACATCTGGATCCCCGAACTCGCCGCGCTGACCTGTGCGGAGAACGCCAATCATTCGCTCCACAACATCCAGACCCTCAGAGGCGCGCGCACTCGCGACGCTCGGAACTTCGCTCGGTATCTGGACGAGACTCTCGAGCGATGGGGAGACGAAGCGGCTGTTCACTACGGACCGCACACGTGGCCGGTGTGGGGTAACGAGAACCTGGTGCCGTTCATCGAATCACAAAGGGACACTTACAAGTACATTCACGACCAGGCGCTCCGTCTCGCGAACAAGGGGTACACACCGCTCGAAGCTGCCGAGGTGATCGAACTGCCGGACGAACTCGGGCGCAAGTGGTACAACCGCGGTTATCACGGAACTCTGCACCATGACGTTCGCGCCGTGTACACCAAGGAACTGGGAATGTGGGACGGCGATCCGGTGTCGCTTCACCCACATCCGCCGGTCGAATCGGCGAAGAGGTTTGTCGATCTCCTTGGCGCGCAGAAGATCCTGGACGAGGGCAAGCGGGCATTCGACGCCGCGGACTACCGATGGGCGGCAGAGATCCTGCACAAGTTGGTGTTCGCGCAACCGGAGAACACCGAAGCGAGGAACCTGCAAGCCGACGTCTACGAGCAGATGGGCTATCAAGCCGAGGGGCCACAGTGGCGTGGGATCTATCTCTCGGCCGCCCTGGAGCTCCGTGAAGGCGCCCAGCCCGCCCCCTATGTCACCGCGAGCCAGGACAGTGTCCTCGCGATGCCCATCGACATCCTCTTCGACTTCGTCGCAATACATCTCATCGGCGACAAGGCCACCGACGCGGAACTGCGGATCGATTTCGTGTTCACCGATCGCGGCGACGAGGCATGGACTGCGTGGGTCAAGCGCGGCGTCCTCAATGCACGTAAGGGCGCGTCACCGAACACCCAACTGACGGTCTCGGGCCCGAAAGCGGCACTCGTGGGAGCGCTTCTGCAACCAGGCGCGGCCGCCGAACTGGCCAAGGCCGGGAAGATTTCGCTCGACGGAGACGAATCAGCGCTCGAGACCCTGGGAGGGTTGCTCGATACCTTCGATCCCAGTTTCAATATCGTCACGCCGTAACGAAGGGATAGTTTTCGATGTGTACACGCTTGGTCTACTTGGGGCCCAACGGCACTGTGATCACTGCTCGATCGATGGATTGGAAGGTCGATCTCGGAACAAACCTCTGGGCTTTCCCGCGCGGCATGACCAGAGGGGGCTGCGCAGGTCCGAACTCGATACAGTGGACGTCGAAATACGGAAGCGTTGTCGCGACGGCCTACGACATGTGCACGACCGACGGGGTCAACGAGGCCGGGTTGTCTGCCAATCTCTTGTGGTTGGTCGAGTCCGAGTACCCGACGTATGACGGTTCGACCCCGGGATTGTCGATCGCGGCGTGGGCGCAATACGTCCTGGATCACTTTGCGACAGTTCAGGAAGCGGTCGAAGTGCTCGCGTCGGAACCGTTCACGGTAGTGACCGCTGCCGTTCCCGGCGAAGACCGCCTCGCAACGCTGCACATGTCGCTCTCGGACGCTGGGGGAGACAGCGCGATCATCGAGTACGTCGGTGGACGCCCGACGATTCATCACAGCCGTGAGTACCAGGTGATGACCAATTCGCCGATCTTCGATCAGCAACTCGCCGTCAACGAGTACTGGAAGCAGATCAACGGAACCGTCATGCTGCCCGGAACCAACCGTGCCGCTGACAGATTCGCGCGGGCATCGTTCTATGTGGATGCGATACCGCAGACGGACGATCCGCGGTCGGCATTGGCATCCACCTTCAGTGTTATTCGGAATGTATCAGTGCCCCTGGGTATTTCGACTCCCGACGAGCCCAACATCTCGTCGACCCGTTGGCGTACGGTCGTCGATCACAAACGCACGCTCTATTTCTTCGAGTCGGCGATGACACCGAATACTTTCTGGGTGGACGTGGCGTCGATGGATCTCGCGGAGGGGACGCCTGTCCGAAAGCTCGGGCTCGGCGCGAACGAGAGCACCGTCTATTCCGGTGATTCCACTGGCCAGTTCGAACAGGCGGAGGCATTCACGTTCGCGGGAGCATAATGCTTCTGGGCGCGGCAAAAATCCAATCGTGAAACTTCTTGACATTTCTACTCCGTTCAGATGAAACTTTGTTGCATATTCGGGTTTCGTCAACGGAGGACGGCATGGGCATCACAGTGCAGACACGGAACGATGGTGCGCAGCTCAAACGGCGCAGGGCGCTCGTCGCCGGCTCCGTCGGAAATTTCATCGAGTGGTACGAGTTCGGCGTGTACGGGTTCTTCGCGACGATCATCGCGTCGAACTTCTTCAGCGCCGACGGTTCCGGCGACCTCGAAAGCCTGATCAAGACGTATGCGTCGTTTGCGTTGGCGTTCTTCTTCCGCCCCGTGGGTGCCGCGCTGTTCGGTCGACTCGGTGACCGCATCGGCCGACGTCCCACCCTGGTGATCGTTCTTCTGCTGATGTCGGCTGCGACGACCCTGATCGGTGTGCTCCCCACCTACGAGAGCGTCGGAATTCTGGCACCGCTGCTCTTGACGGTCCTTCGAATTCTGCAGGGATTGTCGGCCGGTGGTGAGTTCGGCGGTGCAGTGTCGGTGATGACCGAGTTCGCTCCGCCCGGACGACGTGGGCTGTACGGCTCGTGGCAGTCGTTCACCGTCGCACTCGGACTGCTCGCCGGTGCGGGTATCGCAGCACTCCTCGCTACTGTCCTCGACCCGTCACAGCTCAGTGACTGGGGCTGGCGCATCCCGTTCCTTCTTGCACTGCCGATGGGGCTGGTTGCCCTGTGGCTCAGGCTCCGGCTCGAAGAGACGCCGTCGTTCGAGCGTGCTCGATCAGTCCAGTCCGAACCGACAGCTGATGCATCGGCGCCGGTAGTGCAGCCGACTGTCGGAGAGACGGCCAGGGCAATTCTGCTCGGAATCGGGCGGTTGATGGGTTGGTCTGCTGCCGGTTACACGTTCCTCGTCGTCATGCCGACTTATCTTCAGAGTTCGCTCAACGCGACTTTCCATCAGGCACTTGTTGCTTCTGTGCTCGCCAATGCGGGCTTCGCGGTGACCATTCCGATCGCGGGTGGACTCAGCGATCGCATCGGACGACGCGCGGTCATGCTCACCGGCACCGTGATAATTCTGGTCCTGGCTCTGCCGCTGCTCAACGTCCTGCAGAACGAGCAGACGTCTCTGACAGCCAAGGGATTTGCAGTGTTTGCCGCCGGCGCCGCAGTGGGACTTGTTGCCGGGCCCGGACCCGCCATGCTCTCCGAGATGTTCCCCACTTCGGTTCGGTACACCGGATTGGGACTCGCATACTCCCTGTCCAACGCGGTCTTTTCGGGCTGCGCCGGTTTGATCATCACGTGGCTGATCAAGGAAACTTCCAATCTCGATATTCCGGCCTACTTCGTGATGGCAACGTGCGCCGTCAGTGCAATCGCCTTGAGTACCTTGCGAGGAAATGCCCACAAGCGGGCACTCGTCGACTGACCGCAGCTTTTCCGAATGCCGAAACGATCCGAGTAAGGGATATTTCATGAGAGTCATCGGCCTGATGTCCGGTACTTCGTACGACGCTATCGATGCTGCCGCAGCAGACATCCGGATCGACGGGGACACTCTTGTGCTCACCCCACTGGGCATGGTCAGCGAACCGTATTCCGGTGAGTTGCGGGCTGCGGTGGCGGCTGCGGTACCGCCGGCGTCCACCACTGTCGGTCAGATCTGCCAACTCGACACCGAGATCGGACAGGCATTTGCGGCCGTCGCTGCGCGGGCGAACGAGGAACTGTGCGGTGGCAGTGCGGAATTGATCTCCTCACATGGTCAGACGATGTTCCACTGGGTCGAAGGAGCGCAAGTAAAGGGCACTCTTCAGCTCGGGCAGCCGGCCTGGATAGCCGAGAAGACCGGATGCACGGTCGTGTCGGACCTGCGCTCTCGCGACGTGGCGACGGGTGGTCAGGGTGCACCACTGGTCAGTGCGTTCGACGTATTGTGGCTCAACGGAAGAACTTCGGGTTCCGTCGCGCTCAATCTCGGTGGCATCGCCAACGTCACTGCTCCGGGAGGCGCTCCGACATCGACGGCAGATGGTGCCGCAGTACCGATTGCCTTCGACACCGGCCCCGCAAATGCGTTGATCGACGCTGCGGTAAGCGAATTCACCGCGGGGGAGCAGTGGTTCGATCTCGGAGGTGCTCTGGGCGCAGCCGGCACACCGAACGTCGATCTGCTCGCACAACTACTGAGCGAACCGTATTACGCGCAGCCCGCTCCCAAGAGCACAGGCAAGGAATTGTTCCATCGGGACTACCTACTCGCCGCACTGCGGGGCTACGAATCCTTGTCTCTGGCCGACATCGTCGCGACACTGACTGCACTGACCGCCCGGACCGTCGCCGATTCCGTCAAAGCACTCGCGGCTACCGAAGTGGTGGTGTCAGGCGGTGGCACCAAGAACCCGACGTTGATGGCGATGCTCCGTGACGAACTGGGCGACATCGCGCTTGTCTCTTCGGACGAACTCGGCGTCACCTCCGACATCAAGGAAGCATTGGCTTTCGCGGTTCTCGGCTTTCTCACCGCACACGGATTGCCCGGAAGCATTGCTTCGTGCACCGGTGCACGTCACGCCAGTGTGCTCGGATCTCTGACGCCAGGAAGCCGTGGGCTGCCTAGAATCACATCGGTGCCGTCAGCTCCGAAAACGATGCGAATCGAGGCGTTATGACTTTGGACCGGAGTGCTCCGGCGTCCGTCGACCTGCTTGCTCGTATTCGCGCATCACTGAGCAGCCTCTCGCCTGCCGAGCTGCGGATCGCCGAAATCATCGAAGCCGGCCCCAGTCTGGCCTCCACCCTGACGGTCAACGACCTCGCCGAGCGAGCGTCGACAAGCACGGCAACAGTGGTCCGCACAGCCAAAAGGCTAGGTTTCGAGGGCTATCCGCAGCTTCGTCTCGCGCTGGCGGCCATCAGCGGGTCCGGCGCCGGGGACACGATCCCGCTCGGTGTGGACATCGTTGCTGCCGACTCGGCCGGCGAGGTGATGGCCAAGCTCGCTGAGTTCGAATCCGAACAACTCAAGGGCACGGCGCAATTGACCGATCCTGCTGCGCTCGAAGAAGTTGTGTCCCGGATTCGATCCGCCCGCCGCGTCGAGGTGTACGGGATCGGCGCGTCAGGCATCGTCGCGCAAGACCTCACGTTGAAGCTCTCTCGCATCGACGTCAATTGCCGGGTTCATCTCGACCGCGACGCGGCGATGGTCAGTGCCAGCTTGCTCGGACCGGACGACATCGCAGTGGGGATCTCACATTCAGGTGAGACTTCCGATGTCGTCGAGCCACTTGCCCTTGCCCGTCGAACCGGGGCGTCGACGGCTGCGATCACCGGTGGGGCGCGATCGACGCTCGCCGTGCAGTCACACCACGTTCTACTCACTGCCGGTAGAGAATTCGGTTTCCGATCGGCTGCGATGGCAAGCCGCACCGGTCAGCTGTTGGTAGTCGACACAATTTTTGCGATGGTGGCGCACTCGCTGCCCAGCGCACTTTCCGCTCTGCAACGAAGCCATGACGCTATTGCTTCGAAGCGGCACTGACGAGGAGTCGTCGCTGTGAATACTGACGAGGAGTCGTCGCTGTGAATACTGACGAGGAGTCGTCGTAATGAAATCTGATCGAGGAGGACTCGCCACAATGCAATTGGAAATGCTCTCCACCGAGAGGCCCAACCCTCTCACCCGCGATCTCGACGTCATGTCGGTGTCGGACTTGCTGACGGTGATGAACCAGCAGGACTCAATCGTGGCCGACGCGGTCGCGGCGGTACTACCCGCCATCGAAGCCGCAGTCGACTTGATCGTCGCTTCCCGGGCGCAAGGTGGTCGACTGATCTACCTGGGAGCCGGGACAAGTGGGCGCCTGGGAGTTCTCGACGCAGTGGAATGCCCTCCGACGTTCGGGACAGATCCGGGCGAGGTGATCGGCATCATCGCCGGTGGCCCGGGAGCGTTTCTGAACGCAGTCGAGGGAGCAGAAGACGATCCGCGATCGGCTGGGGTGGACCTCGACGCAATCTCGTTGAACGCCAACGACGTCGTCGTGGGCTTGGCGGCCAGTGGTCGTACCCCCTATGTCATCGGTGGCCTCGATCATGCCCGCGAACTCGGCGCCGCAACAGTGGCAGTCTCGTGCAACCGGGGTGCGGCAATGAGTTCTCACGCCGGCGTGGCCATCGAAGTGGACACCGGCCCCGAGATCCTCACCGGATCGACGAGGCTCAAGGCCGGGACTGCGCAGAAGATGGTGTGCAACATGCTCTCCACGGCCAGTATGGTCCGCTCCGGGAAGGCATTCCACAATCTGATGGTCGATCTTCGGCCGACCAATGCCAAACTTGTCGATCGCGCAAACCGGATCGTCGCGGCAGCCACCGGAGTCGATACCGAGATCGCTTCGGAGACCATCGAGAATGCCGACGGTCATGTGAAGGCAGCGGTCGTCATGTTGTTGGCCGAATGCGACTTCGCCGAAGCAACCGAACTGTTGGAACGCGCTTCGGGTTCGGTACGCAATGCCATCGTCGGAGCCGGCAAGAGCAGTGAGGAAGCCTGAATGGAAATCGTCATAGTTCCCAGTCCGGAAGACGGCGGGCGAATTGCTGCCGATATCGTGTGCGGCGCAATCGAGAACGGAGCGCGAACGCTCGGCCTCGCGACGGGATCGTCACCGCTGCACACGTATCGAGAGCTGATCAGGCGGCATCGAGAATCGGGAGTGTCGTTCGCGGACGTGAGCGCGTATCTTCTCGACGAGTACGTAGGTCTCACGTCCGATCAGCCACAGTCCTATGCGCACACTATCCGCACGGAACTCGTGGATCACCTCGACATCGACAATGCGCGAGTGTTCAGCCCCGACGGCGGAGCCGCGGATCCCAGTGAAGCTGCCCGGCGCTACGACGCTGCCATTGCCGAAAACGGTCCCATCGACGTGCAGATCCTCGGCATCGGCCTCAACGGACACATCGGTTTCAACGAGCCCTCCTCCTCGCTCGCGTCGCGCACCCGAGTGAAGACCTTGACCGAGAGGACCCGCGCCGACAACGCACGGTTCTTCGCAGACCCGGCCGACGTGCCGCGTCATGTGATCACACAAGGACTCGGAACCATCAGTGAAGCAAGGCATCTCGTCCTGATCGCGGACGGCGCACGCAAAGCGCCCGCCGTCCGGGCGGCGGTCGAAGGTCCGGTCTCGGCGTTCTGCCCGGCATCAGTGCTTCAGCTGCATCCACACGTGACCGTCATCGTCGACGAGGCAGCTGCCGGTGAACTCGAACTCGCGGAGTTCTACCGCTACACAACCGAGCACAAGCCTGCAGAGCAGGGCTACTGACTGAAAAGCGGGGGACTTGATCTCTAGCGCAGTTGAGCTCCTAGCCTCGGTGCATGATCAGTGTGAGAGCGGTATCCCCGCTTGCGTCGCCCCGGGTTTTCTCACCTCCGCGCAGTGTTGCGATCGTCGGAGCGGGGCCGGCGGGAATCCACGCTGCGAGCGCTCTCGCTGAACTGGCGCCCGGCACCAAGGCAGACGTGTTCGAGCGTCTACCCACGCCGTACGGACTGGTGCGTTACGGTCTCGCGCCAGGGCACGCCGAGTCCGAGAAGTTCGTCCGTTCTCTGCACACCGCGCTGGGCGCCAGTGACTTCCGGCTGTTCTGCAACGTAGAGATCGGAAAGGACCTTTCCGTCGAGGTTCTACGTTCTTCCTACGACGCCGTGATCATTGCGACCGGCGCGCCAAGGGATGTGCCGCTCGACATTCCCGGCGTCGACCTTCCAGGCTCTTTCGGTGGCGCCGATTTTGTCGGTTGGTACAACGATCACCCGGACAGTTCGCCGCAGTGGCCGCTGAACGCCGAATCGGTCGCCGTGATCGGGGGTGGCAACGTCGCACTCGATGTCGCGCGCATGATTCTCGCCGACGAGCAATCGCTAGAGGCCACGGACGTTTCTTCCGACGTTCGGAAAGGTATCGCCGAAAGTCTCGTTCGGGAGGTGCACATCTTCGTCCGGCGCGGACCCGCCGACGCTCGATTCTCCCCGAACGAGTTGCGCGCTCTCGGCGTTCTGCCCGGAGTCGATGTTGTCGTCGACGCTGCCGATGTCGCACCGGATCGGCATATCGAGCGGATGTCCAAACAGTTGGTGCATACCCGACTGGCTGTCGAGACGCTCCGTACTTTCGCAGGCGCTGCTTCTGCCGACCGAATCGCCCAGCGCCGAGTTCACCTGCACTTTTACCGACAGCCGGCGGAGATTCTCGGTAACGGGAAAGTCGAAGCACTCCGCGTCGAGCGGACTGATCCCGACGGCTACGGTCACGTCACCGCTTCGGGGGCCTGTACCGACTATCCGGTTCAAGCGGTGTACCGGGCAATCGGATTTCGCGGCACTCCACTTGCTGGGGTGCCCTTTGATCACGGACGCGGCACGGTTCCGCACCGGAGCGGCGCGGTGGTCGACGAGAACGGTCTTCCCATCACGGGCCTGTTCGTGACCGGATGGATGAAGCGAGGTGCCGTCGGGCTGATCGGTGCGGCACGGCCGGATGCTCGCCAAACCGTCGAAACCATGCTGCGGCAGCTGGATTCGAATGTCGAATGTCGATCGGACCGCAGCCGGATCGCTGCACTACTCGCGGCCGGAAAATTACTGCCCGTCGATTGGGACGGATGGCTTCGCATCGATGCCGCCGAACGCGACCTCGGTGCGCGGCACGGGCGTGATCGCGTCAAGATCAAAGATCGCGAAGACCTCGTCCACATCGGCGCGAACGTGGCCGTTCACCCCGAATAGATTCGCTGGGGTCTGGGGTACCACCGGGGTTACGCTGAAGTGAGTCACCTCGATTCATCGTGCTCGAGGTGCGGAGCAGAAGTGTCATGAATGAACGTGGTGCGCAGGCCAGTGACGCGACAGTCGCGAGCGGGCCCCTGACCGAACGGGGCACCGTCACCGAGTTGCGCCCGTCCGCACTGCCGGTGGGGCATGACGGGCGCAACGGTGCCGACGGGCTCGGGCGCCTGGTCGGAGACTGGGAGGCGGGAACCCCGTCCGAGTTGAGCGACTATCTGCCCGATCCAGCCAAGATTCGCCGGGCCGCACTGATCGAACTGGTCGGAATCGACATGGAGTACCGCTGGCTGAAAAGCGATCGCCCGAAGCGGCTCACGGAATATTGCGTCGAGTATCCGGAATTGCTCGAAGAACCACTACCGGCCGAGCTCCTGTACGAGGAGTTCCGGCTACGGAAGCTGGGCGGCGAGGACGTCGTGGCGGCCGATTATGTCACCGAGTTCCCTTTGCAGGCAGAGAGTTTCGAGCAGATGTTTGACCGTGATTCGATGGCCGGTCGCGAAGACGTCATGATGTTGGGTCTCTCGGGTTTCGACGAGTTCGAAATCGGGCAGCACCTCGACGATTTCGAACTGGTGTTGGAACTTGGGCACGGCGCGTTTGCCCGAGTGTTCCTCGCTCGGCAGCTCTCGATGCAGCGGTGGGTTGCGCTGAAGATTTCCCGCAACGTCGGAGTCGAGCCGCAGACTCTCGCCCAACTCGACCATCCCAACATCGTTCGGGTATTTGATCAACGGCTGCTCGAGGAACGCGCACTGCGAGTTCTGTTCATGGAATACGTGCCAGGCGGGACGCTGCTCGACGTGGTCAAACTTGTCCGTGTGACACCGCAGGCGCAGCGGTCCGGACAGCTCCTTCTCGACGCCATCGATCAGACACTGGCGAAGAAGGGAGAGATGAAGCCGAGCGAGACGAGCCTGCGGAGCGAGATCGCGGCGATGTCGTGGCCGGAGACCGTGGCCTGGATCGGAATGAGACTGGCCGACGCCCTCGAGTACGCGCGTGAACACGGCGTACTACATCGGGACATCAAGCCGGCGAACGTACTTCTCAGTGTCGAAGGCATCCCGAAACTCGCCGACTTCAACGTCAGCTCGAGCGAGGAGGTCTCGACCGAGGACGCGGCTTGTTTTGTCGGGGGTTCGCTTGCCTACATGTCTCCAGAGCAGTTGGAGGCCTGTGCGGTGGGTGCGCCCGGCACACTCGACACTCGCAGCGACATCTATGCACTCGGCGTGATGCTGTGGGAGCTCCTCACCGGGAGTAGGCCTTTCACTGACGACGGAACGGGGGAGAACCCGCCGTCGCCCAAGCAGGCGCTCGAGGCCCGCCGGCGCGGAGTGGACCCAGCGGCCGAGGCCCGGTTGCCGGACGACTGTCCGCCGGCGCTGCGTCGGGTTCTGGTGAAGTCTCTCTCGCCGGAGAGAGACGGTAGGTGGTCTGGTGGCCGAAAGCTGGCCCGTCAGTTCGCTCTGTGTCTGGACCGGTCTGCCCGCAATCTGGTGGACCCACCGGAAGGGAGCCCGCGTTCGACGTTGTGGAAGTGGGCGCTGCCGATTCTGCTGGCCGCGATCGGAATTCCGAATCTCCTTGCGGCGGGTTACAACTACTACTACAACAAGATGCTGATCATCTCGGGGCTCTCGCCGCAGGCTCAGCAGCATCTCGAGCAGGTTCATCTGGTCATCGGGGTGGCTGCGTTCTCTCTCGGCGCCGCGGCGATCCTGTATTGGTGTCGGCTTGCGCTCACCGTGCCTCACGGACTGCGTAACGGTCAGACGTACAGCGCGGAGGTCTTGAACAAGGCGCGTACCGCGACGCTGAACGTCGGACACCGAGCGGTGGTGATCGCTTTCGGTCTGTGGGTGGTGGCCGGTATCGCATATCCAGTTGCGTTGCAGATTGCGGCCGGCGGTATTCCGCAGCGAGCCTACGTGCACCTGATGTCGTCGCTGGCCGTGTGCGGAGCCGTCGCAGTCGCCTATCCGTTCTTCATCCTGACCTACTACTCGGTTCGATGTCTGTATCCGATCTTGTTGTCACACGGAGAGTTACGAAGCGACGACGGCCGCGATATTCGTTCACTGGGTCGGAGCAGCACGAGGTACCTCGCGGTCGCAGCCTCGGTTCCCCTGGTGGGAATCGCGGGGCTCAGTTTTGTCGGTTCTGGTGCCGGTGAGGAACTCAACGCAACCGTCCGCGCTCTGTGTTTGGGCGGTATCGCCGGATTCATCGTTGTCTACCAACTGTTTCGACGAATCGAAAGGGATCTCCGGGCACTGCTGCGCGTAGTATCTCTCGAGGTGTCGGCGTCTCCTTAAGTGCCTGTCAACCGAATTCGAGTCGGCCTATTTGGCAGTGCTCTTGCGTGGTCGGCTGCGGCGGACGGCCTTGGCGGGAGGCGGAGACTTCACTTCCGATTCTTCCTGAGGGTCGTCGCGCCAGTTGATCTCGATTTCTATCTCGACTTCATTGCCGTCGACTTCGATCTCGAGTTCCCACCGAACCTGCTCCGGAACACTGATTTCGATCGAGTCCCCGCCAGATCCCAGTTCCACTTCCGATCCACTGGCAAGCGCTTGGCCGAGGGCGATGAGTCGGTCGGCGACTTCCTGGCGCGAGAGTTCTGACTTCCTCTTGATCTCCAATTTGGGCACGATCACTCCTGACCTCGGCGGATTCTCCCTTTCACGGTAGATGGAACAAACAGAAGATTGTTACCTTTGGACGATGTCGACCCGCTACCACGTCACCTCCGTCTTGAATCGTGCGTCGATCCAGCGGTACGGATTGGACTGGCGCCGAATGGGCGCGGCTCGCGGAATAGCAGGAAGTCTACGAGCAGAGCAGGAGGGATGCTTCCTCGCCGGCGACGAGGGTGAACGGGACTGGTTTGTCAGAATGAACAACACCGGCGGCCCGGTTGACGTATGGGAAGTCCACGGTATCGACGCTGCATCACTTGTTCAGTCGCCGGAGGGGCACTACTACTTCCCCGGCGTCATCGCGGCCGCTGAACTGCGACTGGCCCAACAAGACCTACCCTAAATTCATCTCCCATGATTCCCAGGCCCGTTCGTCCTGTTCGGAGCACAGACGAATCGGTCGGTAAATCCGTGTAGGCGAGGATTTTCGCGAAAGTCTGGGTTCAGTCCAGAAGATTGCGCAATAGTGGAAGGGTGCCTTCGACGCCGGATTATGCAGCCCAACTGCGTAACGCTGAGCTTCGCGTGACTCGCCCCAGAGTCACGGTGCTCGAGGTTGTGCATGCACGCCCACATGCAGCCACCGAGACGATTTTCGATGCTGTGCGGGCGGTTCTGCCAGGGGTATCTCGGCAGGCGGTCTACGACGTGTTGCACGCTCTCACCGACGCCGGATTGATACGGCGAATACAACCGTCCGGATCCGTGGCGCTGTACGAGTCTCGCGTCGGTGACAACCACCATCACGTGGTCTGCAGGTCGTGTGGCGTTGTCGAGGACGTCGACTGCGCCGTAGGTGAAGCGCCGTGTTTGACGCCGTCGACGCACAACGGCTTCGTCCTCGATGAAGCCGAGGTCATCTACTGGGGCCTGTGTGCCGACTGTTCGACAACTCAGAGTTTGCGATCACAAACGTGATCGAAGTCCGTTCTACTCGCTCATGGAGGGATTACCGTGTCCGATAGTTGCCCGGTTGCTCACGATGGAAACACCGAGAGCACCAGCGAAAGTGAAAACCCCGCAATCCCGTCGCCGACACCCACCGGGAACCGTCCGAGAACGAACAGCGACTGGTGGCCGAATCAGCCGGATCTCTCTGTCCTGCATTCACATTCGTCGAAGTCGAATCCCATGGGTGCAGACTTCGACTACGCCCAGGAATTCGCCAAACTCGACGTCGAGGCACTCAAGCGCGACGTCATCGCGTTGATGACGGCGTCGCAGGATTGGTGGCCGGCCGACTACGGCCACTACGGCGGACTCTTCGTGCGTATGAGTTGGCATGCTGCCGGCACCTATCGCATTGCAGACGGCCGCGGGGGCGGCGGTCAAGGCGCTCAGCGTTTCGCCCCGCTCAACAGTTGGCCGGACAACGCCAGCCTCGACAAGGCACGGCGCCTGCTCTGGCCCGTGAAGCAGAAGTACGGAAAGCAGGTTTCCTGGGCCGACCTGCTGGTGTTCGCGGGCAACTGCGCCCTGGAGTCGATGGGGTTCAAGACCTTCGGCTTCGGATTCGGCCGAGAAGACATCTGGGAGCCCGAGGAGATCTACTGGGGTCCTGAGGACACCTGGCTCGGCGACGAGCGTTACAGCGGAGACCGTGAGCTGTCCGGACCGCTCGGCGCCGTGCAGATGGGCTTGATCTACGTCAATCCCGAAGGGCCCAACGGGCAACCGGATCCGGTAGCGGCCGCCCGCGACATCCGAGAAACATTCGCGCGCATGGCGATGAACGACGTGGAGACAGCTGCGCTGATCGCCGGCGGCCACACCTTCGGCAAGACACACGGAGCCGGACCGGCCGACCTCGTCGGACCGGAACCCGAAGGCGCACCCATCGAGCAGCAGGGACTGGGCTGGAAGAGTGCCTTCGGCACGGGTGTGGGTAAGGACGCGATCACCAGTGGTCTCGAGGTCGTGTGGACTCCCACTCCGACGAAGTGGGACAACACCTTCTTGGAGATTCTGTACGGCTACGACTGGGAGCTGACCAAGAGCCCGGCGGGTGCGTGGCAGTGGATTCCGAAGGACGGCGCGGGGGCGGGCACGATCCCGGACCCGTTCGATTCGTCGGCCGGACGCACACCGACGATGCTGACGACCGACCTCTCCCTACGCCTGGATCCGACGTACGAGAAGATCACCCGGCGTTGGCTCGATCATCCGGAAGAATTTGCCGAAGAGTTCGCCAAGGCTTGGTACAAGCTCCTTCACCGTGACATGGGACCGGTCACGCGCTACCTGGGACCTTGGGTTCCCGAGCCGCAGCTGTGGCAGGACCCCGTTCCCTCGGCCGATGATCAACTGATCGGGGACGCAGACATCGCGATCCTCAAGAGTCGACTTCTCGACTCCGGGCTGTCCATTTCGCAGTTGGTGTCGACCGCGTGGGCGTCGGCTGCGAGCTTCCGCAGCACCGACATGCGCGGCGGCGCCAACGGTGCGCGAATTCGACTGGAGCCGCAGAAGAACTGGGAAGTCAACGAGCCCGCAGCCCTCGCCGCGGTGCTTGAGACTCTCGAGCGGGTTCAGCAGGACTTCAACCAGGCTGGTGGAGCCAAGGTTTCACTCGCCGACCTGATCGTTCTGGGTGGTACAGCGGCCGTCGAACAGGCCGCGAAGAACGCGGGACAGGACATCACGGTCTCGTTCACTCCGGGACGTACTGACGCAACGCAGGAGCAGACAGACGTCGACTCGTTCGAGGTACTCGAACCTCGGGCCGACGGATTCCGGAACTACCTCAAGGGTGGGGAGAAGATTCCGGCAGAGATTCTGCTGGTGGACCGCGCGTACATGCTGTCTCTGACCCCACCCGAGGTGACAGTGCTGGTCGGCGGACTTCGCGCGCTGAACGCGAACTTCGGCAAGACCGGCCACGGGGTGTTCACCGACCGTCCCGAGACCTTGACCAACGATTTCTTCGTCAACCTTCTCGACATGGGTACCGAGTGGAAGCCGTCGAAGACGAACGAGAACGTCTACGACGGGGCTGATCGTGCGACGGGCGACCCGAAGTACACGGCAACTGCAGTGGACCTCGTCTTCGGATCGAATTCGCAACTGCGCGCACTCTCCGAGGTGTACGCCAGCGAAGACGCGAAGCAGAAGTTCGCCGAGGACTTCGCCGCCGCCTGGACCAAGGTGATGGACCTCGACCGGTTCGACGTCAACTGATCCAGCAGATCGTCGACGGGGGCCCCCCCGCCTGTTGTGGCGGGGGGGCGGCCCATCACCCGCCCCCAAACGGGGGGGGGGGGGGGCGGAAATTGGGCGGGGTACAACGCGGGTAATGAGTTTTTTGTGTTATAAAAAAAAAA
>NZ_JBHTSW010000014.1:0-124045 GCF_042794945.1 Rhodococcus sp. NPDC056506
TGTCCTGGTTGTGGTCCTTGCCTGCATAGTTCTCGGGCACGGCGGCGGAACCCTCAGCCGCGTCGTCGAATTCGACGACAGCCGATCACCCGCACTCGCAGTGTTGGCAGCTGCGTTGCTTGCCTACTACTCGTTCGTCGGCTTCGAAACGTCCGCGAACGTCGCCGAAGAAGTGAAGAACGTGAGCAAGGTATACCCACGCGCACTGTTCGGAGCCTTGCTGACAGCGGGTGCCGCCTATGTCCTCGTCGGCCTCGCTGTCTCGGTGGTTCTGCCCGCCGACGAACTCGCCGCATCCTCCGGCCCCTTGCTGGCAGTGGTGTCTGCCGCCGATGTCGGTGTTCCGCCGCGCCTGTTCAGCCTGATCGCACTGGTCGCCGTCGCCAACGGAGCACTACTGACGATGATCATGGCGAGCAGGCTCACATACGGAATGGCGGCGGAAGGCCTGCTCCCGAGCACATTTGCACGGGTGCTGCCGCGTCGCCGGACACCCTGGGTGGCGATTGTCGCGACCACAGCCGTTGCCATGGCTCTGTGCGTCACCGGTTCGTTGTCGGCCCTGGCGGAGACGGTGGTGCTGCTGCTGCTTTTCGTATTCATCAGCACCAACATCGCCGTCCTGGTCTTACGTCGTGACGCAGTGCAACACAAACACTTCCGAACGCCGATCATCTTTCCGATCCTCGCTCTCGGTACGTGCGTTGCATTGCTCACCCAGCAGAGCGCAGCGACATGGTTGCGGGCATCATTGCTCCTGGCCGTAGGAGTGGTGCTGTATGCCCTCTCCCACCGTCGATCCACGAAGTGAGGTGCGATGTTCAGGAGGGGGTGTGATGACCGACAGTTCTGACGCGTCAGATGTCATTCAGCGTCGGGAGCGAAAGATCAACAGGCGAACCCTGACATACGGGCTGTCCGTCGTTCTGGCTACCGCGTTGCTGGTTGTCGCGATCGTGTGGTTGGGCTCCCGACGAGGCGAATGCTTCGGCACCGACACCTTGCTGTGCTCACAGAAAGATCGCCGACTGGCAGTCTTCGTCCCCAGTCTGATGTTGCTGCTCGGGACCGTCGGCGCGTTCTTGCGAGCCTCCCTGCGATTACACCGGCTGCGGCGCCTCTACATCCGCCCTTACCTGGCGTGGGCCTTGGCGGGACTCACCCTGACGTATCTGATCGGAGCTTACTTCTTGATCGGGGTTTAAATTCTCCGAATATGTCTGCTCGGCAACCAAATTCACCGACAGAGTCGACAGCCGTGAATCAGAATCGCGGATCGTCGATCGCAGTGAGGACTATTTCCCGCACTGACGCCGAAGACGACAAACTCGAAATCGAGCGCACCGTGTCCACAACGTCATGCACCGGGACCAGCGAACCCTCTCCCCTGACCGCAGCGATGTCTCGGGGCACATCGAGTCCATCTTCTGTATTGAGATATCCGAGATGCAGGACCGTCACCGCGAGTCGGTCCTTCCGGTAGCCCTCTCTCACCGCGTCGGCCATGCCGTTGATCGCGGACTTCGATGCACCGAACGCAACCTCCGGCCTACCACTTCGCGGGAGACCCGAGGTAGAACCGGTCAGGATGATCCGAGGTCGAGGACGGCTGATCATGCGGGGGATCAGGCGCTTGAGCAAGAGAATCGTGCCCGTAACGTTGGCATTGATCATTTCCAGCATTTCGACATCGGATTGATCTGTGAACGCATAATCGGAAGTGAAGGCATCCCCTTCCCAAATTCCGACGTTGCAGATCAGGGTATCTACACCACCGACAAGCTCCTGTTCGATCGAATTCGCTGCCGTAACAGGGTCGGTCAGGTCGGCTTCGATCCACTCGGAGACGTCGAACCCGTCAGGACGCCGACGCGATATGCCGAGAACATCGTGGCCATCGCTCCTCAGACCCTCGATCAACGCACGACCAAGACCTCGGCTCGCACCGACAACAACCGCCCTCGCCACAATTTCACCCTTCGTCGCTTGCTCATTCCCATCCTATCGATCCGGTCGTGGCCGGTAGCTCGAACCGAACTGTCCCTGCTTTGCCGTTCACACCGTCGTCCCAACGGATCGTGCTGTTGGAGAGCGCGTTACAGGAAGCACACGGGTGTCTGCGGGAACTGTACGAGCACGAGCCAGCGTTCTTCGAAGGCCGACAATGGCTCTTTCCGGCCGGGCGCGATTTCACCGAAGGACAGAATCGCAACTTCGCGAACGGCGAGGTCTACCCGTACACCGACTGCGCCGTCGTCTATCACATGGCCTTCATCGGTCTCAAACGGTTGGGCGTCGGGCAGTTTTGCCCTGTGAACATTCGCCATCGCGCAGGCAATCTGTTCCGCTCCGATCGCACGTACCGGATGCGCGTACCGTCCGGCGTACCTGTCTCCCAATACTGTTCTGTGACAATGTATGACGGCAACGACGACGGATCCCTCGACGTGTACTTCGGACCGAAGGAAATTCCCGGACTGGAGTCGAACTTCATCGCAACCGGAGCCTCGGTCACGTTCGAGCTGATGTTCCGCTTCTACGGCGTCGGAGCCGAAGTGATGTCGAAAGAATGGGAGTTGGACGATGTCGACCTGATCGACGTCGACGAACCCGGTACTTCTCCGGCTCGGCACTTCGCAGGAGGACCGAGCAGGTCATACGCTTCCGATGTGGAGCGATCTACGCCCGCGGTCTCTGCGTCGCCCACCGGGTGAGGGGACTATCATGTACGACGTGCAGGAGGTCAGCGACGAGACTCGAAACTACGGTGGTCGACCGGTGTCGGCTCGGCGCGCCGAAAGACGGTTGCAGTTCATTTGGGCTGCGCTGGAAGTCTTCTCGGACAAGGGATACGCCTCGAGTTCGGTAGCGGATATCTGCACCGCCGCGAGCCTTGCAAGACGACAGTTCTACGACGAGTTCGACAGCCGCGAGGATCTGCTGATCGCACTGTACGACCAGATTCAAAGCGACGCCCGGGACGCGATGCTGACTGCGATCGCCACCGAAAACCCTGTGACACTTGCTGATCTCGCGGAAGCAGCAATGACGGCTTTCGTCGAGTCGATCGGCCTTGATCCTCGGCGAGCCCAGATCTCGTACGTAGACATCGTCGGGGTCAGCCCGCGAGTGGAAGCACACCGCGTAGAACGACGCACAGAATGGGCCGCGTTCTTCAAAACGACAGTTCAAAATGCCGTGGGTGAGGATTTTGTTCCCCCCGGCGGATACGAAATGGCATCGACAGCGTTCATCGGCGCACTCATGGCCCTCGTACATCAGTGGAGCACTGCGCCCACCCGTCCGCCCGTCGGCAGCCTGGTCAAGGTCATGTCCACGATTCTCAGCGCACTGATCGGCACTGACGCCTCGACCAGCTGATTCGATCGCTGCCCGCCACCCCTCGCAGCGCCTGATCGACTCCGATACCCGGCCCCTCTCGTCGGAACCCTTCGGCGTTTCGGCACTTCTGGCAAGCCAAGAACCTTCCTGGGCCGCAGCTCACCACACGAGCACCTTCATGCGCGCCAACTGTGGCGAACCCCGATGAGCATTGACCATTGCGAGCCCCGTCACAAGTGCGCTACGTTGAAAGAAAGTTAGACAATGATGTCTTACACGGAAGATCTGAGAAGAAATGCACAAAGTTGCAACACTCCGTCTCGCAACAGTGGGCTTCCTCGCTGCAGGAGCCGTTTCCATGACCCCTGTTCTCGCACAAGCGGAATCGCAGGACTTTTACCAACCACCGACGTCGCTGCCGGCGGGGGAAGGAGTGATGATCAAGTCCGAGACAACCCCCTTACTCGGCCAGATACCGGGCATAGCCGGCACGTGGCCGGGCAACGGGGAAAAAATCATGTACACCTCGACGCTCGTGGACGGAACTCACGTGGCCACTACGGGCGCAGCCATCACACCGGCGTTTCCCTGGCGCGGCCCCGGTGAACGGCCCACCGTCGTCGTTGCTCCGGGTACGTTCGGCCAAGGCGATCAATGCGCCGGTTCGAAGAACCTCGCGTGGGCCTTCAACATTCAGATCAGTCCTCAACTGAGCCTGCCCGTCAACTACAACGTCGCAGACGCCGACTTGCTGCTCACCGCAGGGTTTCGTGTAGTGATGCCCGACTACATCGGACTCGGCACTCCCGGAATACACACCTACGTCAACAGAGTCGAGCAGGGCAACGCCGTCGTCGATGCCGCTCGCGCCTCGAATCAATTGTGGAATCTGCCCGACTCCACACCGATCGCGTTCTGGGGTTACTCCCAAGGCGGCGGGGCGAGCGCGTCCGCGGCAGAGATCGTCGGCACACGGGCACCCGAGTTGAACGTGCTCGGAACCTATGCGGGGGCAGCCGATCCCGACCTGCGTGAGGTTCTCCGAAAGGCTGACGGGTCACTGCTCACCGGAGCGGTCGGATACACCCTCAACAGCCTGATGGCGAGGTACCCCGAGCTAGGGCCGATCTTCGACAAGCGGCTCAACGACAAGGGAAAGCAATGGCTGACGACCAGCGCGACACAGTGCGTGCCGGATACCGGGCTGACATCGTTGGGCACTCGTAGTACCGACTACACGGCCGACGGAAAATCTTTCTCTCAGATCCTGTCCGAAGAACCGGAACTCGCGGCGGTCGTCGACGAGCAACAGATCGGACGCACGGCCCCCTCTGCCCCGGTATACCTCCACACCTCCACCAACGACGACATCGTTCCCGCGGATTCCGTTGCGGCACTGAGAGACAGATGGTGCGCGTTGGGAGCAGCAGTGGAATACACGCAAGACGACATCACTCCCCCGCTGCTGCCGGGATCAACTCTCGGCCACGATTTCGGAACAGTGACCGGCATGCCGCTTGCGGCAAAGTTCTTGTGGGACCGAATCAACAAGGCACCCGTCAACTCCGCGTGCGGAGCTTGAAGGGACTGACTGCGAGCACCATTGGCCTGTTGTTGCCGAAGACAAAGATCGCCAACCGAAGTGACCGGCATCAGTGACACCTATTGCTCTGGTGCAGAATTTCGGGCGAGACACGGAGCTGCACCGACGGCGCCCACCAATGACGCAGCGGGATCAGAAGACTCCGTCAGCAAAGCAGTGCATATCTCCGCCAGCCGGTCCGCGAGGTCAACACGGCGCCGAACGCTTCCGATACGGATAGCGTTGCCGATCAACGTCATTGCTGCACTCACGGTGAACTTCGCCTCGGCGGCATCCAAGCCGGGGCGAAGTTCGCTGAGCGCTCGAACCCACAACTCCAGGTAGTCCCGCTGAGCTTGGACACATGCCTTTCGGGTGTTGTCGGGAAGCTCGGCGAGCTCCGTCGCCATCAGACCGATGAGGTGTCCGTCTTCCAGGGCGAACGCGATATGAACACCCAAGAGAATGCCGAGCGTCTCGCTCGACTCGCCGACTTGCGACAGTGCCTGCCTGACTGCAAGGTCACGTCGGTCGAAACCACGGGTGATTGCCGTGGACAGAATGTCGAGCTTTGTGTCGAAGTGGTTGTACACGTTCTGGCCTGTCGTGCCGCAGGCCGCGCCGATGTCCTCGTTGCTGACCGTTCGATACCCGCGTTCGTCGAACAGTTGAATCGCCGCAGTCAGTAGTTGTTCGCGTCGCGAAACGGGTATGGAGATGACCTCTGTGCGCGCAGCGGGAACGTCGGGGTCTGCAGACCCGATGGGGGACAGGGCAACACGCGCCGAAAGGTCGAACAGCAGTGCCTCCATCTGGCGGGGAGGCATCGAGATTCGGTGACTCGACGAACTGCTGAACACCGCAAGGATCGAGTACGCCAGCAGCCGACTGTCGGAGTCGGAAAGGCCAGACCTGTGCACCTGCACCAGCTCCGAGATGCGAGTGGTACTGACCCGCAACTTCTTACGCAGCATCTCTCGTTGGTCGTCGTCCAGATACCTGGCTTCGCGCTGCCACAACAGCGGCAGCCCGCGGCGCTCGACCGACGTTGCCGACAGCGTTGTCAGCAACGTGTACAGATCCGTTGCACCGCCGACAGATTCATTGAGAGACTCGATCCCGGCCAGAACCGCGTGATAAAGCAGGCTGTTCTTGTTTCGATAATGGCGATAGAGCGCGGACGTCGTGATGTCCACACGAGCGGTGACATCCGAAACAGAAATGTTGTGATACCCGTGCTCCCGGAACAGCTCGCTTGCTGCTGCCAGTATCTGTTGCTTACGGTCGCGGGGTCGACGGACGGCAGTCATCGGTTCCCTTTCACGTGGCACGCCGCCATCCTATCGTCGATTCGGTCATTGCGTCAGATTCACAAAGTGAGTGTACTCGCATGAAGACGACTCATAACCAGAAAAGTCCAGTTACCTACAATTCTGCACACTCGGGAACCTCACGTAGCTACGTTCGACTCGTAGCTTTCCAGACGATCTCCTTGTCACGCTCGGGGTTGGCGAAAATCAAGGTTCCGAAAGCGAACAGGACCGCAACCAATCCGAAGGCCTGGAACGCAGTGGCATACCCGGCGGCCGGAGTATCGGCAGCGTCGACGATCCGCCCGGTCACGTAGGGACCGATCAAACCCCCGATTCCCATCATTGCCATGAAAACTCCGAGTGTTCCGGCAGTCTGCCGGGGCGGACATATTTCAGAGATCGTGGCGATGATCAGCGGATAGCCGGACGCCAGGAACCCGTATCCGACCGAGACGATCGCGACTGCCAGCGCAGGGGCCGACACGTAGGGCAGGAACACCATGATCATTCCGCTGACGAGCACACCCACCGAGGGAACGATTATTCGAATCAGGCGGGAGGTGGCGCCGCGTGAAGTCAGACGATCTCCGGAAGAGGAAAGGATCAACATCAAGATCAGGCCCGCAATGCTGGGGAATGCGAACATCGAACCAGCCTGCAGTCGGCTGTATCCCAGGCCCACTTCGAAGTAGGACGGAAGCCAGGTCAGCACAACCGCGACGATGGCGTAAATCGTCATCACCAGCATTGTGCAGCTGATGAACGTCCGCGTTCGGAAGATACGCATCCACGGCACCGCCAGCTCGTCAGTCTCGGCTGCACTGCCTCCCGCCTCTTCTCGACGCTTTCCACTACGGATGTAGGGACCCTGCGACCACAGGGGCAGCCAGAGCACGCACCACAACACGCCGAGCACCGCCATGCAGACCACGGCCGCACGCCACCCCCACGTGACCGTCACGAAGGCAAGCGCGGGAGCCACGGCAATCTTCGCCAGCGAGGCCGACCCGGCGAGAAGCGCACCTGGAAGTCCACGCTTCGCCGGCGGATGCCAGGAGAACGCGGCGGTGTGTGTCAAAGGTCCGCTCGGCCCCTCAGCCAAACCCAACAGCATCCGACTGACCACCAGCACAGCAAAACTCGCCGTGATGACCATCGGGAGCATTGCCGCCGACCAGAGCAAGGCCAACACCGCCAGCGCCCATCTCAGTGTCGTTATTCGGGCGATCGCCCCGGAAAAGAAGCCGCCGATCGTGAAGGTGAGGAAGAACAAGCTGCCCACGAGACCGATCTGGGATGCTGTCAACCCCAGCTCTTTGGACAGCGGCTGGGCAATGATGCCCAACACCGCTTTGTCCCCCCAGTTGATGACGGTCAAGAAAACCAGCAGCGAGGTCAAACCCCAAGCACGGCGGCGTGATTCGAGAGGTTCAGGCGCTGCTGTGCCCGAAGACGTTTGTTGATGTGTTGCCTGTGGTGTTGTCCGGGGTGTTGTCACTGTCGGATCCTTCGGGGAGACGGTTTGGTCAACGGGCGCTGCCAACGCAGTGCAGGGCAGACTTGCCGCTGGGATTGGTGACACTTCGAGTTCACATCTATGTTCGGAATCGAGATCCATCACGCTCCGCTTTCGCAGAGAAGACGCGTCAGTTGGCCATTCTTCGAGAGCGAAACACCGAATAGCACTGCCAAATAAGAAGAATTACGCAGGTGGATGCCCGCCTCCCTCAAGTGAACGTCTTCAGTTCAGCTATCGGTACGCGGGCATTCTCACGCGACGTCGCTTCAGAGAATTACTTGAGATTCACTTTGAGCTATTTTCCTCACTGTGTCAAGGGTCACTTAGAACTACCGACGACACTGGCGACCTTGCCGAAAAGCCAGTTCCTCCGAAACCCACCCACACAATGCCCCAATTCGTGCGGTGACAATCGGCAGCTTCCGGCGTTCGAGAGTGTCCGTCACTCGTCACCGGCGCTCCATCCCGCCAAGTTCGCACGCAACTGTGAATGCATTGGAACAGCATCCGACCAGCAGCAATCTCGAAGATGCTTGACATACACACTTTTAAGGCCTAAAAGTGAATCATCAGTAATTGCCAATGAAGCTCCCGAAGCTACGGCGCCTCGAGGCATCGCAGCGCCGGAGCAACCGCCGGTCTGGAATGCCGCCAATTACGTTTCGCTACAACACTCTTCACTCGAAAGGGAACACCGTGGGAAATGGGATCGCGGGAACTGGGACCGTGGGTAACCTGGAGGGAAAGGTCGCTCTCGTATCCGGGTCAGGTCGTGGGATCGGTCGAGAAATCGCACTCAAATTCGCCCGCGAGGGTGCAGCGGTGACAATCAACGACTTGGATCCCGAAGCTGCTGCACAGACCGAGCACGACATCAAGGCGGCCGGCGGACAAGCAGTCAGCGTAGTGGGTTCAGTATCCGAGGACGGTTTCGCGGAGCGGTTCGTCAGCACTGCGGTCGAGACCTTCGGTGGTCTGGACATCATCGTCAACAACGCCGGATATACGTGGGACTCGGTGATTCAGAAGATGACCGACGAGCAGTGGGACACCATCGTGGACGTGAATCTCAAAGCGCCGTTCCGCATCCTGCGTGCGGCGCAGCCGTTCATCAAAGCCAATCCGACCGAGTACCACCGCAAGGTGGTGAACGTGTCGTCGGTGTCGGGGTACTACGGGAACGCCGGCCAATCCAACTACGGCGCCGCCAAGGCCGGCCTGATCGGACTGACCAAGACCCTTGCCAAGGAGTGGGGCCGGTACAGGGTCAACGTCAACGCAGTGGCCTTCGGACTGATCATCACGAGAATGACCGAGGTGTCCGCGGACGCGAACGCGACGTTGACGATCGACGGCCGCGAGATTCGCGTCGGCGTCAACCCTGACCGCTTGGCCGTCGCTTCGAAGATGATCCCGTTCGGCCGAGGCGGCACTCCGGTGGAAGCAGCGGGGGCGGTGTACCTGCTGTGCACTCCCGAATCGGACTACATCAACAGCCAGTGCCTCGTCGTCGACGCCGGACGCGTCTGACCCAAGCACGTCATCTCACCACAAATTTTCAGGAGCGCATCATGAAACGTACCGTCTATGCCCCCGAGCACGAGGCATTCCGCGAGACCATCCGGACCTTCATCGCCAAGCAGGTCACGCCGAACTACCCGGAGTGGGAGAACGCGAATCAGGTACCGCGTGAGTTGTTCAACCAACTTGCAGAACTCGGCGCAACGAGTTTCGACATCCCCGAGGAGCTCGGCGGCGCCGGGCCCACCAGCTTCAAATTCCAAGCTGTCATGCAAGAGGAAACAGCGCGTGCAGCAGTAAGTTTCGGACACTACGGCGTGAGCATCGGCATCGTGCTGCCGTACCTGCTGCGCCTTGCCGACGACGAGCAGAAGCAACGGTGGCTTCCAGGCGTGGCGAGCGGCGAGACCATGCTCTGCATCGCCATGACCGAGCCCGGAACCGGATCGGATCTGGCAGGCATCAAGACCACAGCGCGCCTGTCCGAGGACGGCACCCACTACATCCTCAACGGTGCCAAGACCTTCATCACCGGTGCCCGCAACTCGGAACTCTGCGTCGTAGCAGCTCGAACCTCCGCACCGTCCGCGGAGGACCGGCGCTTCGGACTCAGCCTGCTGGTGGTTCCGACCGACAGTGTCGGCTTCAACTTCGGACGCAAGCTCGACAAGATCGGCATGAAGTCTTCCGACACCAACGAACTCTCGTTCACCGATGTTCGAGTTCCGGTCGAGAATCTCCTCGGCGAGCAGGACAAGGGCTTCTCCTACCTCGGCCAAAACCTCCCTCGGGAAAGACTCTCCATCGGTGTCGGCCAAACCGCCTGTGCGGCCTCGGCGATCGAGTTCGCGTCGGAGTACGTCCGCCAGCGCCAAGTTTTCGGTAAGCCTGTTGCATCCTTCCAGAACACCAAATTCGTTCTGGCCGAATGCGCTACCGAAGTCGCTGCCGCGCAGGCGCTGGTGGACAAGGGACTCGATCTCGACGACTCCGGAGAGCTCACCGCCGCCGATGCTGCACGCATCAAGCTGTTCTGCACCGAGATGGCAGGTCGCGTGATCGACAAGTGCCTACAACTGCACGGTGGCTACGGGTACATCCTCGAATATCCCATCGCTCGCCTGTACGCCGACACGAGAGTCTCGCGCATTTTCGGCGGTACCAGCGAAGTCATGAAGACCATCATCGCAAAAGACATCGGTCTCTGATCTCCAACCGACTCGGACACAGGAGTTTTCATGCGTGATGCAGTCATCGTCGACGCGGTACGGACACCGGTCGGCAAACGTGGTGGTGGGTTGTCCACCACGCATGCAGTCAATCTGTCAGCGCACGTTCTGCGCACGCTCGCAGAGCGAACCGGGCTGGACCCCGCGATCGTCGACGACGTGATCTGGGGCTGCGTCGGAACCCTCGGCATGCAGGCCGGCTGTATCGCCCGGTCGGCAGTACTCGGTGCAGGATGGCCCGAACATGTCCCTGGCGTGACCGTCGACCGTCAATGCGGCTCTTCGCAGCAGGCCGTACATCAGGCGGCAGCGGGCGTGATTTCGGGCCAGTACGACGTCGCGGTCGCGGGCGGAGTCGAGATGATGAGCGTCATCCCGCTCGGCGCGGCTGCCCGTGCCGGTGACTACGGGCCGATGCACGGCCCACTCGTACTGGGGCGCTACAACATCGAACGATTCAACCAGGGTCTCGGCGCTCAGATGATCGCCGACGAGTACGGCATCAGTCGCACCGACATGGACCGACACGGCCTCGACTCGCATGCCCGCGCGGCTGCCGCTGTCGACGCCGGTCGTTTCGCCGGCCAGATCGCACCGGTCACGGTCACCGAGGCCGAAGGCGGTACCCGGATCATCGAGGCGGATGAAGGTATCCGTCGCGGCGGGACCATGGAACGCCTCGCCGAGTTGCCGGTGGCGTTCGAGGGAACCGAGATCACGGCAGGAAACGCCTCCCAGGTTTCCGATGGGTCCGCCGCTCTCCTCGTGACGACCAGTGACGTTGCGCGTGAACACGGTTGGACACCGATCGCCCGCATTCATACAGCCGTGGTGACCGGTACCGATCCGGTGAGCATCCTCAAGGGCCCGATCCCGGCAACGGCGTTGGCGCTGAAGAAGTCCGGGTTGACGCTCTCCGACATCGGCACGTTCGAGATCAACGAAGCATTCGCCGCCGTGTCCCTGGCCTGGTTGCGCGAGACCGGAGCCGACTATTCGCTGATGAACCCCAACGGCGGCGCCATGGCCATCGGGCATCCCGTGGGAGGCTCCGGCGCGCGGTTGATGACCACGATGGTGCACCACATGCGTGACGAGGGAATCCGTTACGGCTTGCAGTCGATGTGTGAGGGCGGCGGCATGGCCAACGCCACCATCCTCGAGTTGCTCTGAATACGCCTCACACACAACGAATCAACCACCAAAGCACGAAGACCAGTAATCACAAGGGAGCACCGATGAGTCGCAAAGTACTAGTCGCCGGGGTCGGAATGATCCCGTTCACGAAGCCAGGGCGCAGCGAGCACTACTACGAGATGGGCGCGAAGGCCATTGCCAACGCGCTCGCGGACGCAGGAATCGGATTCGAGAAGATCGGGCAGGCCTACGCCGGCTACGTGTACGGGGATTCGACGAGTGGCCAACGCGCCATCTACGGCGCGGGTATGACCGGAATGCCGGTTGTCAATGTCAACAACAACTGCGCCAGCGGCTCGTCTGCGCTGTGGTTGGCCAGGCAGGCCGTCGAGTCCGGCGTCGTCGAATGCGCACTCGCCGTTGGCTTCGAGCAGATGCAGCCCGGGGCTTTGGTCAACCATTGGGGCGATCGCCCGGCCCCGATGGAGCGGCACGCCGAAGTCCTCGACCGCACCTACGGCGTCGACCTCGCCAACCCGTCCATGGCGATGCAGTACTTCGGTGCCGCCGCGCAGGAGTACTCCAAGCGGTACGGGGTCTCGCCGGATCTGTTCGCGAAGATCTCGGTCAAATCCCGCAAGCACGCAGCCAACAACCCGTACGCGGTTTTCCGTGAGCCGGTCACCGAGCAGGAGGTGCTCGAATCAAAGGCACTGTACGGCGGGCTGACTCGTTTGCAGGCCTGCCCGCCCACCTGCGGAGCCGGCGCTGCCATCATCTGCAGCGAAGATTTCGCGCGAGCCCACGGCCTCACGCCCGGAGTGGCGATCGCAGCCCAGGAACTGGTCACGGACTTCCCCAGCGTCTTCACCGACGACGACGTCTTCAAAGTCGTCGGCGCAGACATCACTCGCGTTGCTTCGCAACGGATTTACGAGAAGGCCGGAGTGGATCCGCGCGACATCCAGGTCGTGGAACTGCACGATTGCTTCTCGGTCAACGAGGTGCTCTCGTACGAGGCCCTCGGATTGGTAGAAGAAGGGTGCTCCGAGAAGTTCATCCTCGACGGCGACAACACCTACGGCGGCCGCGTTGTGGTCAATCCCAGCGGCGGTCTGCTGTCCAAGGGGCACCCGCTCGGCGCCACCGGCTTGGCTCAGTGCGCCGAACTGGTGTGGCAGTTGCGCGGCACCGCCGACGCACGACAGGTCGACGGCGCAAAGCTCGCACTGCAGCACAACCTCGGTCTCGGCGGCGCCGGCGTCATCACGCTCTACGAAAAGGTTGCGTAGCAACCACTTCCACCAAGTCTTCAACACTGCCGCGCCGCAGCTCGGTGCGAAGAACGAAAGGAAACATCATGGGACAACTCGACGGACGCGTTGCCATCGTCACCGGGGCCGGCGCAGGTCTCGGTCGCGAACACGCACTACTCATGGCAGCCGAAGGCGCCAGCATCGTGGTCAACGACCTGCGCGGAGCGCAGCAGGTGGCAGACGAAATCGTCGCTGCCGGCGGCTCGGCCATCGCGGTTGAGGGCTCGATCGCGGAGATGGCCGTCGGTGAGAAGCTCACCGAGGCAGCAGTATCCACCTTCGGCAACTTGCACTCGGTGGTCAACAACGCCGGCATCATCCGCGACGCGATGCTGTGGAACATGACCGAGGAAGAGTTCGACTCGGTTATCGCTGTGCACCTCAAGGGCACCTTCTCGGCTACCCGCGCCGCCGTAAGATACTGGCGCGACCAGTCGAAGGCAGGCGTGCAAGAGACACGCAACCTCGTCAACACCAGTTCCGGATCCGGACTGCACGGCAACTACGGACAGTGGAATTACTCAGCAGCCAAGGCCGGTCTGGCCATCCAGGCAGTCAATGCCGCTCGCGAATTCGAGAGATTCGGCGTCAAGGCCAATGCCATCGCTCCCGTCGCGCGCACCGAACCAGTCAAAGCCACGCCCGGCATCAAGGATTTGGTCGGTGAGCCCGTCGACGAGGCTGTCTTCGACCGCTACAACCCCGCCAACTGCTCGTCGCTCGTGGCATATCTGTCGAGCGCCGAATGCGCTTTCAACGGACAGGTTTTTGCCGTTTACGGCGGCTACGTGGGTCTCTACGGCGGCTACTCGATCGCCGACGAAATTCGCGAGGACCGACAGCTGGACATCGGTGAACTGACAAAGCTTCTCGGCGACGACGCCTTCCTCAAGTCGGTCGAGACCCGGCGCGCCGGCATCCCGAAGATCGAAGGAGAAACCAAGTGAGCTACACGTTCCCGCTCGACTACAGCAAGGTCCAGGAATTCGTCCGGGCCGTGAAGGCAAACCCCGAACAGCATGCCGGTGAGGATGCGGTGATCCCGCCGACCATGCTCACCAGCGGCCGGATGATCTGGGAGCCCGCAGACCAATCCGGTTTCGCCAAGCTCGGATTCGACCGCCGTCGCATCCTCCACGGAGAAGAGGAGTACATCTTTTACGGGCCACTTCCACGAGCCGGTCAGACGCTGACCGCCGAGACCACCGTCGGTGACCGCTTCGAAAAGCCCGGAAAACGCGGTGGCGTGATGACCTTCGCGAAGATGATCACCGAGTTCCGTGACGAGTCCGGAGAATTGATCGCGACGCAGAACAGCACGATCATCGAGACCGCCACAACGGGCGGCAAGGAGGAGGGGAAATGACCACCACGACCGAAACCGTCGTAACCGGACAGCAGGCCGAGAGCAAGACCTTCCCTCCACTGACTCGCACCGACTTCGTCAAGTATCAGGGTGCCTCGGGTGATTTCCATCCGTTGCACCACGACGACGCGTTCGCCCGTGAGACCGGCTTCCCGTCCGTGTTCTCCGTCGGCATGCTTCAGGCAGGCATGCTGGCCGGCTACGTCACCGAATGGCTGGGTGTCGAGAACCTGCGTCGGTTCAAGATTCGATTCGCCGACAAGGTCTGGCCCGGTGACGAACTCACCTGCTCTGCTGTCGTCGTCGACATCTACGAGGCCGAGGACGGACGACGTGCCCGTGTCGAACTTGTCTGCGCTCGTCAGAACGGTGTCAACGCCCTCGTCGGAGACGCGGAATTCCTGATCGATTAACTCGTCGTCGGGGTGTCGATTCGTCGGCACCCCGACCATCCGCCGTCTGCACCACCCGACTCGAGGAGCACGCGAGCCCATGCATCTGACCCACCTTCTGCACAGGGCGGTTCAACAACAGCCGCACCGACCCTTGACCGTCTGCGAGCATCGCGAGCGCACCGCCCCACAGATCGCGAAGCGAGTCGCCAGGCTCGCCGGAGCCCTGCGAGAGCGCGGCGTCGGTCCGGGCGACCGGGTCAGCATCCTGGCGTTCAACTCCGACCGTTACTTCGAGTCGTTGATGGCGACGTGGTGGATCGGCGCTGTCGTCAATCTGGTCAACCGTCACGGTTCCGTCCGTGAAGTCACCGACGCGGTCACCGGAGTCGGCAGCGCATTTGTACTCGTCGACGAGGAATGCCGGCTACTGGTGACCGGACTCGACGCGACGGTCACGCTCGTCTACATGGGCGACGAGCCGGCTCCCGCCGGAATGGCGGGTTTCGAAGACCTGATCATCGAAGGCCCCGGGGTCGACGACGTGCGTGCCGGCGGCGACACCTTGGCCGCGCTGATCTACACCGGCGGAACCACCGGCACTCCCAAGGCCGTCATGCACTCTCATCGCAGTCTCTCGACCGCCCTGCTCGGCGGTACCGGCTTTGCCCGGTCCTGCGAGATCGGTGGCATCACTCTGGTGATGGCTCCTCTGTTCCACATTGCCGCATTGCTCGGCATGCTGGCCCAGACCGTGGTCGGCGGCACAGTGGTGTTCGCCAACCGCTTCGATGCCGGCGATGTGCTCGAGCTCATCTCGGGCCGACGTGTCACCACCATGACCTCGATCCCGAGCATGTTGCAGATGCTCTACAACCATCCAGCTTTCCCGGACACGGACGTCACCAGCGTCAGATCAATCGTCTACGGAGCCGCCCCGATGCCCGCGGCCGTCCTGGAATGCGCGATGTCGCACTTCCCCAACGCAAACTTCGTCCAGGGATACGGCATGACGGAGACCGCGGTCATCGTCTCCCTGCTCGGTTCGGACCACCGTGCCGGCGGTCCTCGCCTGCGCTCTGCGGGCCGCGCGAGCCTTCACGCCGAAATCATCATCGTCGACCGGGAAGGCAACGAGGTGCCGCGGGGCACCGTCGGAGAGATCGTCACCCGCGGCGAGCACATCATGCTCGGTTACTGGAACCGCCCGGAAGAGACCGCCGAAGCGCTACGCGGAGGCTGGCTGCACACCGGAGATCTCGCGTACATGGACGACGAGGGGTACATCTTCATCGTCGATCGCGCCAAGGACATGATCATCACCGGCGGTGAGAACGTCTATTCGGCCGAGGTGGAGGACGCCGTCACCAACCACCCCGCAGTGTTGCGCTGCGCCGTCATCGGTCTGCCCGACGATCAGTGGGGCGAGCGCGTTCACGCCGTCGTGGTCCTCAACCCCCGATTGACTGCCACCGCAGAAGAGATTCGAGAGCACGTCAAAACCCAAATCGCAGGGTACAAAGCGCCGCGCACAGTCGCCTTCGTCGAAGCACTGACGACCACGGCCACCGGTAAGACCGACAAACGGTCACTGCGCGGCCTCTACACCTAGCCAACCCCGCGTCGTCCGCGGAACAAGGAGACTTCCCATGAAGCGCACAATCTTCGACGATCAGCACGATGCCTTTCGCGAGGTGTTCCGGGCCTTTCTACACAAGGAGGTCGTCCCGGAATTCGCGAAGTGGGAGGAGCAGGGATACGCCCCACGCGAGTTCTACCGCAAGCTCGGCGAATTGGGAGTCATGGGCTTCGACATCCCGGAGGAGTACGGCGGCGCCGGGCCGACGAGCTATCGCTATCTGATGATCATCGGAGAGGAAGCTGCGCTGGCCGGTGTCTCATTGGGTAACTACCACGCGAGCGCCGGAATCGTTCTGCCCTACTTGCTCACTCTCGCAAACGAGGAGCAGAAGAAGCGCTGGCTGCCCGCCTGCGCGAGTGGGCAGGCCGTGCTTGCCGTGGCGATGACCGAACCGGGGACGGGTTCGGATCTGGCTGCCATTCGCACCACCGCGAAGCTCTCGGACGACGGAGAAAGCTACATCCTCAACGGTGCAAAAACCTTTATCACCAACGCTTCTCAGGCAACACACATGGTCGTGGTTGCCCGTACCGGCGACCCAGGTGAGAATCGCCGGGGAGGGCTCTCGCTGTTCGTCGTCGACACCGAATCCGCAGGCTTCGACGTTGGCCGCCGATTGGACAAGATCGGTTTGAAGTTCAGCGATACCTGCGAGGTCTCCTTCACCAATGTTCGAGTGCCGGTCACCGACGTACTCGGCGAGGAAGGAGCGGCCTTCAGTTACCTCGGACAGAACCTGCCGCGCGAACGCCTCGCCATGGCGGCCGGAGGGTGCGCCACCGCGGCCGCTGCCATCGCCCACGCGGTTTCCTACACCAGCGACCGACGCGTCTTCGGTAAACCGGTCGCGGACTTCCAGAACACCAAATTCGTTCTTGCCGAATGCGCTACGGATCTCGCCGCAGGTCAGACAATGGTCGATCACGCCGTCACACTCGAAGACACCGGCGAGTTGAGCGCCGTCGATGCTGCAATCTGCAAGCTCTTCTGCACCGAGATGGCAGGCCGCGTGATCGACAAGTGTCTACAACTGCACGGCGGCTACGGGTACATCCTCGAATATCCGATCGCACGGTTGTACGCAGACACGAGAGTGTCGCGAATCTACGGCGGCACCAGCGAAGTCATGAAAACGATCATCGCGAAATCCCTGAGCCGGTAGGAGCCCCGATGGACGAATTGTTGCAGCTCACTGACGCCGGCACTGCATACGACGGAGCACCTGAATTTCGCGGAACATGCTGTGCCGGTGGCCCAGATCGCGCCTACGGCGGCCATGTCGTCGCGCAGGCCCTGCTCGCTGCGCACCGCACCGTCGACCCTGTACGGTACGTGAACTCGCTTCACGCGTACTTCCTGTCCATGGGTCGACCGGGCGCCGAGGTGCAGTACCGAGTGCGAATCCTCCGAGACGGTGGCACCTATGCACTACGAGAGGTGACCGCCTTCCAGGGCGGCAATGCGCTGCTCTCACTGACCGCATCCTTCAAGAAGGAGGAGTTCGGACCCGATCGCCACATTGCGATGCCCCACGTTCCCACACCGGAATCAATTCCGGCACAGAGCGAATCCGTTGATCGATTCTGGTCGGGCATCACATCCTCGGCCATTCGCAAGGCAGTGCAGGTGCGCCCGATCAGCGGAGATTCAGCCGACGACGCCGCTGCCGACCACGGCGGTGGCAGGGACCGCCGCATGTGGATTCGCATCGCAGGCGATGTATCGAGCGATCACGGGATGCACTCCGCCGCACTCGCGTTCTGCTCGGACCTCACGCTGGCGCGAACCGCCGCCCTCGGCCATCTCGACCTGCTCGGCGGTGGAAGTCCGTCCCAGAAGCTTTTTCTCACTTCACTCGATCACGCCGTGTGGTTCCACCGCCCTTGCCGAACCGACGAATGGTTGCTGTTCGTTCAACGCAGCCCCACGTCGGGAGACGGACGGGGTCTGGCCAGTGGCGAATTCTGGACTCGCAACGGAATTTTGGTTGCCACGGTCACTCAGGAAGTTCTTCTTCGCGAAAAGTACGCACCAACTATCGACGCGCGGCCGAAGCTCGCCGCGACCATTCAGGCAGGTTAACTACGTCAGGAGTAGATGTGCACGGAATGCCCTTCATGCCAGTATCTCTCGATTACCCGGATGTTGCGTTCGACGCTATTCTCGCCGGCTCGGCACGCGCCTACGGAGACCGTGTTGCTCTACGTGACGGCGACGAGGCTCTCACGTTCACCGAACTCTACGATCACGCACTCCGAATAGCGCAAGGGTTGTCTGACAGGGGCATTCGTCCTGGCGATCGCGTAGTTCTCCTGATGCCCAATTCCCTGTGGTACCCGGTCGTCTACTTCGGAATTCTGTGTGCGGGAGCCGTGGCGTGCCCGATCAACCACACTCAGCCGACGAATTCACTGCGAGAATTATTGGCAGAGTTCGCACCTCGAGCCGCAGTGGTTCACCCGACCAGTGTGGCAACACTCCATGAGGCACAGAACTCGGCCCTCGAATTCACCGTCGTCACTCCCCCGACCGCGGCCGCCCCGGGGAACTGCCCGTCGCAAGACCGCGCAACCGGGGACGTCGATCTCGCTCAACTTCTCGAGTCGCCCGCCCTCACCCGGAGACTGGCAAGTTCACAAGGCGTCGCGCATCTTCAGCTCACCGGCGGCACCACCGGTCGCTCGAAGGGCGTTCAGGTTCTGCACCGCAATCTGGTGGCCAGCACGATTCAGACCACAGCGTGGCGTAGCTCGTCTCTTCCCGAAAGCGACGAAGACGGTGGGATTCGGATGGTTCCGGTACCCGCTGCTGTACACGAGAATTCGGAGCGAATGGGCGAAGGGGTAATTGCCGTCTTCGCACCGTACTTTCACGGACTTGCCCTTGTCGGACAGTGCAATCACGTGCTTGCCGGTACCACTACCCTCGTACTGGGCAGGTTCGATCCACACGAGTACCTCGCGACCATCGAGCACCTCGAGATCGACAGACTGATCGGCGCACCGGCGTTCTACCACCTACTTCTCGAGGCCTCGACCACATCGACTCACGATTTGAGTTCGGTGCGTTCGGTGTTCTCAGGTGCCGCACCCATCGACACGACCACGTTGCGTCGCATGGGCGAGACATTCCCGAACGCGAAGGTCATCGAGGGTTACGGGCTCAGCGAGGCCACAACCATTCTCACCAATCAACTCAACAACCCAAATGCGCGATCACCGATCGGCAGCGTAGGGCTACCGGTCTTCGACACCCGAATATCACTGCGAGACATGGAAACCGAAGAAGAAGTCGAGACCGGTGAAGTGGGCGAGATCTGGGCAAGTGGACCGCAAGTCACCGCCGGGTACTTCGCCGCACCCGAACTGACCGCGCTCCAATTTCGTGGCGGTTGGCTCAAGACCGGAGACTTGGGCAGATTCGACAGCGAAGGAAATCTGTTTGTCGTCGGCCGGAGCAAGGACATGATCATCTACAAGGGGTACAACGTATATCCGGTTCAGCTCGAGGAGGTGCTCTGCTCCCACCCTGGCGTCGCGCAGAGTGCGGTGATCGGCAGGGCAAAGCCCGAAGTCGGGCAGATCCCGGTGGCCTTCGTCGTCAGATCACCGGACACGACAATGGTTTCGGCTTCCGAACTCGTGGAATACGTGAGTGAGAAGGTGGCTCCCTATCAGCGCATCCATGCAGTCGAGTTCATCGACGCGCTACCTTTGACTGCAACCGGAAAGGTGCAGAAGTCGAGGTTGTAACTCAGCACGGTTAGGCCAGGGCAATCAGGTGAGCGGTTTCCCGCCCGTCACGCCGATGACTTCCCCAGTGGTGTAGCTGGATTCGCCGGATGCGAGAAATACATAGGCGGGTGCAAGCTCAGCCGGCTGACCTGCCCGCCCCAGTGGAACGTCGTCCCCGAATGTCTCGAACTTCTCCTTGGGCATCGTCGCCGGAATCAATGGCGTCCAAATCGGTCCAGGTGCAACGGCATTGACCCTGATCCCCTTTCGTGCGACATCGGCGGCCAGCCCCTTGGTGAAGTCGATGATTCCGGCCTTCGTCGTGGCGTAATCGAGCAACTCGGGAGAAGGAGACGCACCTTGGATGGACGAGGTGTTCACGATCGTCGATCCGGGCTTCATCTTCGCAATCGCAGCCTTGGAGAGCCAGAAGAGTGCGTAGAGGTTGGTTTTCATCACACGGTCGAATTGTTCGGTGGTGATATCGGCGATACCGCCCATCTGAACCATCTGAAACGCTGCGTTGTTCACCAAGATGTCGAGTCCACCTAGTTCACGCACCGCGGTTTCGACCAATGCAGAACAATGTTCCTCACTTCGGAGATCTCCCGGCACCGAGACGGCTTTCCGGCCTGCCTCCTCGACCCAGCGTGCGGTTTCCCGAGCGTCTTGTTCTTCCTCGTCGAGATAACTCAGGACAACGTCAGCGCCTTCCCTCGCAAACGCAATCGCGACCGCTCGTCCGATTCCCGAATCTGCTCCGGTGACGATCGCACGCCTACCTTCGAGTCGACTACTCCCCCGATAAGTCTTTTCACCGTGGTCTGGAGGAGAGATCATGTCTGCGGTGAGACCGGGATGGGCGATCTCGGGCTGCCGCTCACGTTTGGGGGCAGGAAAACGCGTCGTCGGGTCCTGCATTTCGTACTGGTCCGGCATGTCGGTGCTCCTCGGTTGACGCAGTTTCTGGATGTGCTTCTGGCTGGACGGACTGCACATGCCACCTTCCCGCCGAATAAGAATCGAAACCTCGGAGTGGCCGGCATCTCGCTCGGCCAGGCAATGACAATCCCTTCATCTTCCGTGGTTACTACGCGGTAGGTCGGGGTAGCCCGCGTAGCGGCGGTGAATCCGCGGCCCGCGGAGCACTCGTCGAGCAGAAGCTGAACATCACGTAAAGCACGCACCGACGAAGGGACGACCCCGATATGAGCAACTCCGAAACCACGTCCGCCTTGATCACCCAGCTGCGAATCCTCCTCGGTCTGACACACGCCGAAATCCAGGTCGCCGAAACACGCGTCGTGCAGGCCAGAACCGAGGCTGTTCGACGCGAACTCACGGAAAATGCCGAGAACGGTCGCGAAAGGGCCGGTTCGATCGAGACCACCATTCGCGATCTGGGCGGCGTACCCGAACTGATCGGTCCGTTCATCGGACGGGCGACTGCCGGAATGAAAGCAATGGTCGAACAGGCTCAGCCCTTCGACGAGGCGATCCTCGGCGACCTCGGGCTCGAACATCAGCTCCTCGACCGTTCCCGCTACCTCAAGGCCCTGGCCACCGCGGGCGGCGATCAGACCGTCGCGACATTGGCCGGCCGACTCATCACTGCACACTCTGCGACTGTGGACTGGCTGACGACCGTCCTGGCTGAGGAGGCACTCGGCGGACCGGCAGCTTTGCGGCGCACTCCGATGCAAGCTGCCACCGGCGCAGCGATACGGCTGGTCAACGTTCCGGTCTCCTGGTCCACTCGCGGTCTCGACCGTGCCATCGACGCTGTTCGCACCTCGCCGCCGGTATTGGGTGAGCTGATCAGCTGGGGCGCATATGCCGGCGATGTGACCGTGAAGACGCTCTCGGCCAGTAGGGATGCGGCTATTGCCACTGCAGAAAAAGTCACCCGTCGAGAAGGCGCGGACGGCGCCGCAGATGTCTTCCGTTCGGTACGGAAGTCGAGTGGGCTACTCGAGCCCACGGAACTTCCCATCGAAGACTTCGACGAACTCAACGTCACCCAAGCCGTCTCCGCGGTGAAAGAACTGACCGAGGCCGCACAGGTACGAGACATCGTCGCGTACGAGGAAGCGCACAAGAACCGACACGGCGTCGTTTCCGCTGCTCAGGCGAGACTCGCGGCGATCGCCCAGGAAGTCGTCGGAATCAACTAGAGCGCTCGATCGAGATGCTCTGTGTCTGACTCTTGGAACCGGATACGCGAGAGTTAGTCCTACGAGACCGAACCGAAAGGCACGAAACATGGTCGAAGTCACCCGAAAGTTCACCGCCGAAGTACCGATCGAGAAGGCGGCCGCGTTTCTCCGCGACTTCGCCAACGCCCCACTGTGGGATCCGGGCACCGAGAGTTGCACCCAGATCTCGGACGGTCCGATCGCAATCGGAACCCAGTGGCACAACGTGTCCAAGCTGTTCGGCATCGGTACCGAACTGACGTACACCTTGGTGACCGACGAGCAGACCCACGTCGTACTCGAAGGCAAGAACAAGACCGCTACCAGTACCGACGACATCACCTTGACCGCGATCGGCGCAAGCTCCACCGAAATCAACTATCGAGCGAACGTCGAATTCAACGGCGCGGCCAAGATCGCCTCCCCACTCCTGAAAGCGGGATTCGAGGCCAAGGTGGCACCCGAAACGGTCAAGAAGATGACGAAGGCTCTCGAAGCCCTCTGATCAGTGCAGCGCGCGCGGAATCGAGAATTTCCTCGGAGAGAGGGGAACCCTTGGTAGCTCGCGAAAGAACTAGTGCACCGAGCATGGTGGAGAGCCGGACGAGACCGTCGGCTTTTTCGTCGGCTTTTCCGTCGGCAAGTTCGTCGGCAAGGGCTGCGGCAAAATCCCCCACTCCCTCCGTGTAAACCCGACGGGCCTCGCTGTCTGCAGGCTCGCGCGCCATGTCGGCCGCGAGCGCGGCAGCGGGGCATCCGTCTGCCGGGTTGTCGCGATGCTCCACGGAGAGGTAGTTGTCGATCAGGGTTTGCCGAGCCTCGTCACGTTGCCCGGCATGCCTTTCCAGTCCCGCAGCGTGCAGCTGAGTCAGTTCCGCAAAGGCATGGGCGGTCGCTTCGTCGATGAGCGCATCCTTGGACGCGAACTGCTTGTAGAAACCACCGTGGGTCAGCCCTGACGCCTTCATCAAGTCGGCAACGCTGAGGTGAGTGCCCTTCTCTCGGAACAGGCGAGCCGCGGTTTCCACGACGCGCCGACGGTTTTCTTCCGCTTGTTGCTGCGATACGCGGCCCATCAAACGCCTCCTGTTTGGATTTCACTTGACATCTATCTTAGCTGGAACTTAGATTTGACTCATAATCTAAATGTCGGAGCCGCCGACGCTAGCCACAGCACTGGGAGAATCATGGATCTGAACAACACGGTTGCCATCGTGACCGGGGCCAATCGCGGGCTCGGACGCCATCTGACCGCGGGGCTCGTCGAACGCGGCGCAAAGGTGTACGCAGCCGCCCGCAATCCGGAAACTGTCGATCTGCCCGGTGTCATTCCCCTGAAATTGGACGTGACGGACACCGAATCGATCGCGGCCGCGGCACGCACCGCCTCCGATGCGACGTTACTGGTGAACAACGCAGGTATCTCTACCTCGGCACCGTTGATCGTCGGCGACTTAGATGACGTTCGCCGCGAGCTGGACGTCAATTTCTTCGGCCCGCTCACCGTGACCCGAGCCTTTGCTCCTGTCATCGAAAACAACGGCGGCGGAACAGTACTCAATGTTCTTTCGGTTCTGTCCTGGTTCCATCCGGCCGCACTCGGGTCTTACGCGGCATCGAAAGCCGCGGCGTGGGCGATGACCGACGCCGTTCGTGAAGAACTGGCGCCGCGCGGAATCTCCGTCTCGGCACTACATGTCGCATACATGGACACCGACATGGCCGCGGGCGTACCCGCCGAACAGAAAATCGATCCCGCTGATGTCGCCACTCAAGCACTGGACGGTATCGAAAGTGGGTTGGCCGAGATCCTCGCCGACGACACCACCCGATACGTCAAGCAAAGCCTGTCCTCGTCGAACTCCGCATGACCAAGATCCTTTTGGCGGGTGACACTCATCCCAGCGCTTTGAGACTGGCCAATCTACTCAGAATCGGTGCCCGCCAAGCCTCGAGGTCTTCCGGACCGTTCTCTTCCCACAACTCGTGCAACTCCGACGAGTCGCTGCCGGAGACTGCGCGCTCGAGAGCGGCGAGGACCCACGCCTTCTGCTCCGGACTCAAGGTTCCGACGTAACCGGCGGCATCAATTTCGCTTAGCTGCACAGGCTTCGGCGCAACCCCGTGCGCAACCGCAAGGATCTCGGCGACAGCGATCGCTGTTTGAGCATCGTCGGCATCGAGGTAGCCGTCGTCGGGGTGGCGTGCGTAATCGTCGATGTCGTAGTCACCCGCTTGTACTGCGCTGAGCAGGTCGCCCGCTACGTCGTTGTCGAAAGGTCCTGAACCCCAAGTCCCCATGCCGTCTCTCCGATCCGTGCCCTCATTATCCGTCGCACCGATAGTAATGAATCACTGGCCGCGGCGAGGATCCTCGAGATGGAGGGCGCGTTCACCGGATATCGACGTCAGCGCAACGGGACGCGAATGATGCGGTCGTCGCCGGGCTTCGGGTCGCCGCGACCGTCGGTGTTGTTCGTCAGTATCCACAGCGCCCCATCGGGAGCGATGGCAACGTCGCGAAGGCGTCCGTACGTGTCGACAAACTGCTCGTCAGCCGTTGCGGGGTCGGTCAACGGCACAGCCCGGAGTCGCTCACCGCGGAGATTGGCGATGTAGATCGTGCCGTCGTGGATGACGATTCCGCTAGGGCTGGCATCATCAGGTGACCATTGTTGGAGCGGGTCGATGAATCCGTCTTCGCCCGCAATCCCTTCGACCTCGGGCCACCCGTAGTTTCCGCCTGCTTCGATTTTGTTGAGCTCGTCCCAGGTGTCTTGCCCGAACTCGCTGGCATACATCGTGCCGTCCTCGGTCCAGGCAATGCCCTGCGAGTTGCGGTGACCGTAGCTGTAGACGAGCGAGTTCGGAAACGGGTTATCTTGCGGCACATCACCATCCGGGGTCATGCGAAGGATCTTCCCGGACAACGAATCGAGATCCTGAGCCCGGTCGCGACTACCGGCATCACCGACGGTGGCGTACAGCATCCCGTCCGGGCCGAACGCGATGCGACCTCCGTTGTGGTAGTTGGCCGAAGCGAGGCCGTCGAGAATCGTCTCAGCCGGCCCGAGGGCAAGCGCTCCGGGATCGCCGGTGATTCCATAACGCTCGATCCGGTTTTCCCCGTCGGCGGTGAAGTACACATACAGGTCGTTTTCATGTACAGCGATCCCGAGGAGACCACCCTCGTTCCTAGGGCTGACGCCGTCAATAACTCCCACCTCACGGGCGCTTCCGCTGCCGTCGACTTCGAGGATTCGCGCGGTGTCGCGCTCACTGACAAGTGGCGTCTGGCCATGGAAAGCGATCGACCAGGGCGCGTCCAAGCCGTCGGCGAAGCTCTCGGGTTCACCGAACGCCGCGGCGGGTGCCGATCTTGTTGCAGTGCTTACCCCCGGACCAGGCCCTTCAGTGTCCTCGGTACTGCAAGCAGTCATCAAGGCTGATACGAGCACGGCGGCGCCAAGTCCTCGGATCTGTCGTCGTGTCATGGGCGCCTCTCCCCGGTTCGAACAGTATCTACCCCGACGGTAGCGCGAATTGGTCCATGAAACGGGAACGGCTCGGCGTTCGGCACCGCCGCGACCGATCAAGGAACACCTCCGCTACCGTCGGGGGAAACTCCTGGTTCACCGAGTTGCGTACGCACTGATCACGGTGACTGCGCACAATCCCTGAGGTGAGGATCATTACTTCGTCTGGTGTGCAACCTCTTTGAACCGACCTGGGCGTCGCACAGGCATTCCTCGGCCGACTCGCGCCACATTCGGCAACCGATTGTAAGAGTGCATGTTCGACACGAACCGCAACCGTGTTACTTCACAGCAACGACACCTGTCTCAACCTACGGTTGCGTACTGAATTCCTTGTGGGGCAGGCTTTCTTGTGTACCGCTGACGAGCCGTATTGCTGACAACACCGTATTGCTGACAACACCAGGGTCGGAGAACAATGGGTCACTACAAAAGCAACGTGCGCGATATCGAGTTCAACCTGTTCGAGGTACTCGGGATCGGCGAACTGTTGGATGCCGGCGCTTACGGGGACCTCGACACCGACACCGTGCGCAACATTCTTGCCGAAGTAGCGAGGCTGGCGGAGGGCCCGGTCGCCGCATCCTTTGCCGACGCGGATCGGAACCCTGTCGAATTCGACGCACCCAACCACGCCGTCGTGGTCCCGGAACCTCTACGCAAGACCGTCGAGGCGGTGAACGAGGCTGGTTGGTCGCGGCTCGGACTACCGGAGGGCATGGGCGGCGTTCCTGCTCCCGCGCCGTTGGTCTGGGCGATCGGCGAAATGTTGGTCGCGGCAAACGGATCGGCGAGCTTTTTCAACATGGGTCCGCTGATGGCGAGCGTGCTCTACAGCATCGGCAACGAACAGCAAAAGCACTGGGCCAAAGAAGGATTCGAGCGTGGCTGGGCCGGAACGATGGTACTGACCGAACCCGACGCCGGATCCGATGTTGGCGCAGGCCGAACGAAAGCAATCGAGCAGAATGACGGCACGTGGCACATCGAGGGTGTCAAGCGGTTCATCTCCGGCGGCGACGTCGGAGACACTGCCGAGAACCTCTTCCACTTGGTGCTTGCCCGCCCCGAGGGAGCCGGCCCCGGCACCAAGGGGTTGAGCCTATTCTACGTTCCGAAGTTCCACTTCGATTCGAAGACACTCGAATTGGGCGAGCGAAACGGCGTCTACGTCACAGGCGTCGAACACAAGATGGGCCTCAAGTCTTCCCCGACCTGCGAACTCACATTCGGGGCGACTGACGTTCCCGCCGTCGGCTGGCTCGTGGGTGATGTTCACAACGGTATCGCCCAGATGTTCCAGGTGATCGAGAATGCCCGGATGATGGTGGGTACCAAAGCTACCGGAACGTTGTCCACCGGCTATCTCAACGCCTTGGAGTACGCAAAAGAACGAATTCAAGGCGCGGACCTCACAGAACTGACAAACAAGACCGCACCCCGCGTGGCCATCACCCACCACCCCGACGTCCGACGCAGTCTGGCGATGCAGAAGGCGTACGCCGAAGGCCTCAGAGCGGTTTACCTCTACACTGCCGCACACCAGAATGCCGATGTCGCCGAATTGGTTTCGGGTGCCGACGCCGAATTGGCGGCACGAGTGAACGATCTGCTGCTGCCCATCGTCAAAGGCGTCGGATCCGAGAAAGCCTACGAACTGCTCACCGAGAGCCTGCAGACTTTGGGCGGCTCCGGTTATCTACAGGACTACCCCATCGAGCAGTACATTCGCGATGCCAAGATCGACACCCTGTACGAGGGCACCACGGCGATCCAGGCGCAGGACTTCTTCTTTCGGAAGATCGCCCGTGACCGTGGCGTTGCACTCGCTCACATAGCCGGTCGCATACGAGAGTTCATCGACAGCGAGGCAGGCAACGGTCGCCTCAAGGCCGAGCGAGTTTTGCTCGAAACCGCGTTGACCGACGTGCAAGAGATGGCCGGGACGCTCACCGGCTATCTGATGGGTTCCCAAGACCAGCCTTCCGAGTTGTACAAAATAGGCCTCGGCTCAGTGCGCTTTCTGTACGCGGTGGGTGACCTGCTCATCGGATGGCGACTACTCGTACAGGCCGAAGTCGCGCTGGCAGCCTTGGATCGCGACGCGTCGGAAAAAGACCGGTCCTTCTATCGGGGCAAGGTGGTCATCGCGTCGTACTTCGCGAAGAACATATTGCCCATCCTGGCGTCGACCAAAGAAATCCTGGGTTCCCTCGACAACGAGATCATGGAACTGGAGGAAGAAGCGTTCTAGGATGTCGCCACTGCGTGCCAGGCTGTCGGCAGGGATCTGCAGTGCCGCTGGCACGGCCCTTCTACCTACATGCAGAACTGCGTGTGGACGGTGTCGATGCTCGATGACGGCTACTGCCACCTCGCGCTCGACGCTGGTCCGCGACCGAAGTACAAGAGTGCAGGAACCAGCCCACTGAGGGGCTTCGGCTTCGGCGGGCCACACATCGAACAGCCTACGCAGGAGCTGAGGGCTCTGATCGCCGGAGAAGTCCAAGATGAGCTGGCCCGCGGATTTCCCTTTGTGCACTGGCCCATTGAGAAAGATCGATTTTTGATGCCGACAATACGAGACGCACGCGCGGTGTGGGTGGTTCGCAGCTCGGATCGCATAGTCGCCGAGATCGGCAAACTCTGCTCGAGATGAGAACGCTTGCTGCGTGATTCAAGCCTGATCGAAAACCGGTGACGGAATCTTGTTGGAACGGTACGAGTCTCCGCTCCGGTTCGGCCGCCAGAGACGCCAGTGTTTTGTGGACAGCCGGAACGGGAGATGGTCTTGTAGGTGACGCGCACCGGGCGACAACCGTTCGTCTGCAGGTAGGTTGAGCCACACGGACAGTGAAGACGCGCCGTTGCCGAGCGTTGCGCGAATTCCCGAGTCCCCCAGAAGCCGACCGTACCCGTCAACGGCGAAGCGGCCGAACGCGTCCGGAGTGACATCGGGGTACGGCGCGCTGGTGCTCGGGTCGAGTAGACGCACGCGCGCACTGTAGGTCAATACCGCGAGCGAACGCCCGTGGGCCGTCACGGCCTCGGGGCCGACTACAACGAGGGCGTCGAGCGCTTCGTTGACGGATCCAGCCGCCACGTTCCATTCGGTATGGGTTTGCGCTTTGTGGCGGGGCCCACCGAGGATTTCGGTGGCAAACGATGACACCTGCTCGGTCGGCACTTGCGGTGCACCCTTGTAGATTTCGAATGTCCACGACGGCAAAGACACTGGTTCGGTGCAGGCCTCCAAGAACGTGCGCAGGCACTCAAATGCCTTGTCAGGCCTCTTGGCTCGAAGCGAGTGCGCACCACCCGCAGACGCCGGCAAACCGTCGTACGTCACTACTTCCGACAATGGGATGTCCTGCGTCCGGGCCATCACAAGTTGGTCAATCGCGTGAGCAGTACCTCTGCCGATTCCGCAGTGGCATGGCGATACCCGGTGCCGGCCCACAGGTGCATGCGCTCGGGATCGCTCTGCGCAACAGCAGCTTTGCGCATCGGGTTGGTCAGATGATGGATCGCCGGATATCCGATGGGCGCCAGTGCGTCGTAGCGGTCGATGAACTCGTTCCGAAGTGCACGTGCGGGACGTCCCGTGAAAGCTCTTGTGACGACGGTGCTTCCGCGTGACGTGTCGGCCAAAGCTGCCTTGTGTGGAGCCGAGGCACCACTCTCGTCGGTGCGAAGCAGCACAGTACCGACTACCGCGGCCTCCGCTCCGGCGCGCACTACCGCTGCGACGTCGGCGGAGGTCGCCAGTCCACCGGCCGCCAAGAGCGGAACCGACGTGCGGTGACGGATCTGCGCGATAAGTTCGACGATCGGTGTTTCTGCCGGAACCTGCAGGGGAGTAATGGTTCCGGAGTGACCACCGGCAGCCGAGGATTGAACGACCAGAAGGTCAGCTCCCGCGTCGACCGCAAGAACTGCCTCTGCCTCCGAAGTCACGGTCAGCACGACAACTGAACCGGCCGCGCGCAGCGCCTTGACGACGGCGGGCCGAGGAAAGCCGAAAGTGAAGCTGACCACCGGAACCGGGGTTGCCAGGAGCAGATCGATCTTGTCCTCGAAATAGTCGTCGTCCTCGACCGGTTCGCCCTGAGGAAGTGTGACGCCGTAACGATCCGCCTCGACCTGGATCGCCTGGGCGTAGATTCGGAAAGCGTCGGCGTCGACTGGTACCGGGTTGGGCGCAAAGATATTGACGCCGAACGACACTCCCGCGGCACGAACGATGTCGATCTGGTCGGCCAGAGCCTGTGGCGTCTTGTACCCGGCGGCAAGGAAGCCGAGACCGCCAGCCCGAGAAGCAGCTGCGACGAGAGCCGGCGTTGACGCACCGCCGGCCATGGGAGCCGCGATGACAGGGACCTTCAGGTCGAGATCGGTTGTGAGTGCACTCATTCGAACATCTCCAGTCCTTCGACGGATAGTGCTCCGACGGATAGTGCTCCGCCGGTTTCATCATCTGACATCAAAAACTACCTCCTTGTTCGAAGTGGCCGTCCGAGGGCCCGCCTCGAGATCGGCAGGGAATCGGAACCGTAACGCTGTGGCGGTCACAGCCGCCGCAAGGACGACGGCACTGCCGAGCAGCAGAGCATCGCGATACCCGTCTCGCAGCAACGGAGTGACTACGAGTGGACCGAGAATCTGGCCGACGCTGTAGCCAGCGGTCAGCAGCGCCACGGCGCGTGGGAACTGCAGGTGTGCGCCGATTGCCAACACGATGGACCCGACACCGAGGAAGGTCACGCCGAACAGGAAAGCGGAAATCAGCGCGGGGCCGACGCCACCGATCACGGCAGGCAGCGCAATGCCGATTGCCTGTATCAAGAGTGCGACGAGCAGCAAGGTCGGTCGCGACCAACGCCGGCTGAGCCAGGCCCATAGGGCGCAGGACGGAAATGCGGCCAACCCGACCACGATCCAGGCGGCGCTGCCTACCCATTCTGGTGCGGCGAGATCGATGGCGGCAACGAGGAACGTGCCCGCGATGATGTAGCCGATTCCTTCCAGAAAATAACTGATGAACAAGGCCATGAACCAGCGATGGGCGCGTCGGGGACCGGTAGTTCCCGGGGCGTCCGGTGTGATGATCGGACGCGGTTCCGGTGTCAGCCCCCAGGCTACGACGGCGCACACCACTGCAAGGGCCGCGGACGCCAACCAGGCAGTGGTCCAGGTGCCGATGAAGCGGATACCGAACACGAGGACACCGGACAAGGCGATACCCAGCCCGACTCCGCCGAACCCCCATCCGGCGAGGTGTTGGAACTTTCCCCGAAGGTGCGCGTGCAAAGCGCTGACAGCGATCATGAAGACGAGCGCACTGGAGATGCCTGCGACGAGCCTCAGGGCGAACCAGATCGATCCGTCGTGTGTGGTGGGCATGAGCGCCAACGTCGCGATGAGGACCACCAACGAAGTACGCATCACCACTGCCGAGCGCACGACCCCGGGAATGAGGATTCCGGCGAGCGCGCCGATGAGATACCCGATGTAGTTGGCGGTGGCCAGAGTGGCGCCGAGCGAGGCGGACAGACCGGCCTGCGTGTGCATCAACGGCAGTATCGGTGTGTAGACGAATCGCCCGATTCCCATGCTCGCAGCCAGCGCAGCGGCTGCTTGGACAGCGTGCGTTCGCGGGGAGACTCCGTTCAGGGCTGAGGTCATGGACTTATCGTGTGCCTCGTCCGCGCCGGCCGCCACGACCGCTTTGCTCCTGACTGATAGGCGCAGCCTCCCACCGCACGTAGCATCTGTGATTGTGGAGCTTCGTCAGCTGAGATACTTCGAGGTCGTCGCCGAGGAACTGCACTTCGGCCGGGCCGCGGCACGGCTGCTGATAGCCGGGCCCTCGTTGTCGCAGCAGATCATGGCGCTCGAGCGAGACCTCGGCGTCAAGCTGTTCGTCCGCGACCGCCGCTCCGTCGCGCTTACCCCCGCCGGCGCGGCGCTGCTCCCCGAAGTCCGCGCGTTACTCGAGCGAGCCGAAAATCTGCGTCGTCGCGCGGAACGTCTGTCCGGAGCAGAGCCTGTCCGGATCGGCTACGTCAATTGGCTTCCGACAGATCTGATCGCGCGCACCTCAGGGGTCGCGCAACTGCACGTCGACCCGTGGGTGGTGCCCTCGCACGCGCAGGCCGCGCGCGTGGCAGACGGCAGCCTCGACCTTGCCATAGCCTGGGTGCGGAAAACCGATGTCGCCCAACATGGCCTGAAGTCCCGACTACTCGGCGCGGATCGGGTTTACGCGGTCTCCACCGGTGCGGACACCACACCGGTGCAGGCGCAAGACGTCGTCCTACTGGTCGACGACGACACCACCTCCTGGTTGTCGTGGAACGTCTTCGCCGAAGAATTCGCCCGCGATACCGGCGCACAGATCCTGCGCATCAACGACGGCGGTATCACCGGCCCCGCATTCTTCGATCACGTCCGTGCCATCGGCCGCCCCGTGGTCAACTCACCCAAGGGCCAGACCACAACTCTGCCAACCGATCTCACTGCACGCTCGATGGTCGACCCGACGGCAATCTGGACGTGGTCGCTTCTGTGCCGCGAGAGTGAAACGCGCCCTGCTGTTCTCGCGGCCGTCGACGCTCTCACTCGCGACGTTGCCGATCTCGGAATACATGAAGACGGAATATGGCTACCGGCCGACGACCCCCACCGGTAATGGCGGAGGGCGACCCTATTGCGGCGTCCTCATCCAATCAAGATGTGATGAAACGAGTTTCGAGAAATGTGGCGTAGTCGGGCAGGCCGACGCCAGCCACGATATTCCCTTCAGCTTGCGCCCATTCCGCGAGTTCGTGCAAGTTGGTCGCAAGGCCCGGCGTGAGTTGGAGGGTGAAGTCGAATTCACCCAGGATCGATCGCAACAGGTTGGCGTCGAGCTGAGTGGACTTGGCTACGGCATCAACGGCTTCGTCGTTCTTACTGGTCAGGCTGGCGCCGGCTTCACGGATCGCGGAGAAGAATTTGGTAATTGCGTCACTCTTGGCTGAGATCGCCGTCTCGGTGGAGAGGTACAGGCTGTGCTGACTGTATGTGCCGCCGGTCAATTCGACAGCGTCTTTGCCCAACGCCTCGATAGCCTGTGCCTGATAGGGCTGAAAGATGGAGACGGCGTCGACATTGCGCTGACTGACGGCAGTAACGACAGCTGCGGGCGAAACCTGGACAAGATCGGCCTCGAGGTTTCCGGCAGTCAGTGCATTTGAAATGTAGTAAGCGGCACTGGTGCCCAGCGGAGTTCCGATGGATTTGCCGGCGAGGTCGGCGGTGGTGTTGATTCCTGCGTCACGTCGGGCGACGATCTTGGATCCCTGCCAACGTGAACCATCACCGACAATGCGCAACGCCGGGTTTCGGACGATCGCAGCCGAAGTGGGTACGTCAGCGGCGGTGGTGATGTCGACCTGGCCGGCGGCCAAAGCCTGCAGCGCTTCCACACCGGAGGAAAAGTTCACGACCTTGACTTTTACGTCCTGATCGTCGAACAATCCGGTCTCGGCGGCGACGGGGATCTGCGCCCATGACGGGTCGACGACGAATCCGACTGTAAGCGTGTCGGAATCGGAATCCGTACCGGCGCATGCGGTGGCCGATACGGCGATTGCCAAGACAGCGATCGCGCTCAGAAAGACACGGCGTAGAGATGTGGTCACGATAGATCGTCCTTTGCAAATGAGTAGAAGAACGGCGGGAACGCCGCCCATCGCAGGCAGAGTTCGTTACTGCGCTGCGTGGTCGATGCCGAGCTGGTGATGCAGGGTTTTGCGAATTTCGCTGTAACCGGGCAGGTCTGCGAGGCTGTCGGCAGGGCGTGGGCGGTCGAGCGGATTGACGATGCGCTCGGCGATACCACCGCCGCTCAGCACGTTGATGGTGTCACCGAGCCGAATCGCCTCATCAACATCGTGGGTGACAAACACAACTGTGCGGTTGAGGCGCGTCCACAAATCGATGAGCAGGTCCTGCATACGCAATCGGGTGAGAGCGTCGAGGGCAGCGAACGGTTCGTCCATCAGCATGACCTCGGGCTCGCCGGCGAGAACACGCGCGATGCTCACGCGCTGACGCATACCCCCGGACAACTCGGCAGGTCGTTGCCTGCTGACCTGCGGCGCGAGCCCGACCAACTCGAGTAGTTCACCGATACGCGCCTGGCGAATCTTGTGCGGCAGTCCGCGGGCGACGAGCGCGAAATCGATGTTGTCGGCCACCGTCATCCACGGGAACAACACGTCGCGTTGAAAAGCGACGCCGCGCCGAGGGGCGGGGGCGGTAACGATCTCACCGTTGTCGGTGACACTGCCACTAGTTGGGGTAGTCAATCCCGCAAGACAATGCAGCAGTGTGGATTTGCCGCTTCCAGATGCCCCGACGAGCACCGTGAACGAACCTTCGGGGATGGTCATCGAGATGCGGTCGAGAGTGGGTCGTGGGGTACCCGGGAATTGGACAACAAGGTTGTGGGTCTCTATGGCCATGTCAGTGTTGTTCTTTCGCCCAGCTGATGAGTGGTGCCGTGGTTGCGTTGACAGCGAAGTCACACAGCGCGCCGATCACGCCCAGGACCACTAGGCAAAAGATCAACCGGTCGGCCTGGGAGAACAGCTGTGCCTGATAGATGCGATAGCCGATTCCGACTGTGGTGCCGGTCATTTCAGCCACCACGATCAGCACAAATGCCATTGCCGCTCCAACCCGCAGACCTGAGACAATGTCGGGTGCGGCCTCAGGCACGATGACCTTTCGCAACGTTTGCCACCTGCCCGCACCCAGACAGCGGGAGGCTTCGAGGTAATCAATTGGAGTGCTGGATAATCCGGCGTGACTGTTGATCCAGACAGGCACGAATACACCGAGCGCGATCACAAGGACCTTGCTGTCTTCACCCAGCCCGAACCACAAGATGGCCAGCGGAACGAGCCCGATGGTGGGAATGGGTGAGAACACCCGCAGCACTGGCTGGAGCAGTTTGCGTCCCGCTGTGGTTGTTGCGGTGACGACGGCGACGAGTAACCCGATCGCCGCACCCAACACGAAACCGCTTGCAGCCCTCGACAAACTTGCAAGGATGTCATCCGTGAGCAGGCCGTCCCGCCATAATGTTTGCCCGGCCGAGAGGATTTCTGGGACACTGGGCAACAGCTGTCGAGGAAAGCGGCCGGTGGCCACGATCACCGACCACAGCGTCGCGGCGATCATCAGGCCGAGAAGGGTCCAGCCGGCCGAACCGAGTCGCACACCGATCTGTTGGATCGCGTCGGCAGGCAACCACGCCTTGCGCGGCGAAGGCGCTACGACACGGTTCGGCGCCGATTCGTCGGCACGGGGTGGCAGACCGGTCGTCATCGGTTACCTCTCATGAGTTGATTGGGCGGAAGCGGTTTTCGCTTTCAGTTCCGGCGACGCAGATCGATGTGTGGCAGTGAAATAGTCGGTGGGCGAAGCGGGGTCCATTCGAACGGGACGGCCTGCGACCGATACACCAGCGGAGTCAGACTGAGGCGGTCGACGCCAGGTACCCGAATCTGTGTGACTTCGGGCTCGCCGGCAACGCCGTACCCCTCGTACGGGCTGTGGTACTCCCACACCACAGCACCGCCGGGTGTCACCTGGAACAGGCGACCTTGCATCCCCTCGGTGATCAAGGTATTTCCGTTCGGCAATCGTTGCGCGTTGCTGACGAACGAACTGAAGAAGGCCCAGGGAGGTTGCCCTGAGTCCTCAGCGGTGTACTGCCAGACGATCTCCGAAGTGACCGGATCGATCTCGAGCACCCGCGAGCCGGCATAGATTCCGATCGCCGCCGACGGGTAACCCGCTCCACCCTGATTGTCGAAAATCAGAATATTGCCCGCCCCCGGCAGTCCCGGGGCAATCATGTGCGGATTGTGTTGTCCCGAGGTTTGATCGAGCGGACGGGGCACTTTGTGCACACTGATCCGCTGATGTTGGACACCAGCTTGCGCGGTGTAGTAGGGGCCGCACTGCCACACGGGCGATCCGGTGGATCTGTCGATGAGAGCAACGATGTTGGCCTTACGGAAGCTGATCATGATGTTGTCCGGCGCAAAAACACCGTCAGGGTCGACATCGTGCCAGCGGTTGGGTCCCAGCGACTTGGCGCTGTTCATCTCCAGGTATCCCCAAGGGTCTTCCGGGTCCCGGGCGACGGTCTCGCGCAGCGCGGCCCAGCCTTCATCGGAAAATCCGAACTCTTCCAGGTGATCGCCGGCCAGCCACGACCACACAATGGCGCCGTCCGGAGCGACTTCGTAGAGACCTTGGTCGCCGACTACAGAATCACCGAGAGTCGGCACCACCCGTGGAACAGTCACCAGGATCAGCCGGTTGCCGTTGGGCAGTAACTCCCAGTCGTGGTTCTGGCGCGCGACTCCGTCGGGGGCCTCGGCACCCCACTCCCAGCGTCGCTCGCCTGCCCAATCAAGCTGACCGATGGTGCCATTGGCATAAATGCCACCGCGAGGATCGCCGCTCGCGGACAACTGCACACCCACGTCGCCTACCAACCCGTCGTTGAGTGCAGGGTCGAGAATGCGGGGTGGGACTCCCGCATATGGCCACTCGTGCAGAACCGCCCCTGCAAGGTCGATCAGGCGGGTCACCGAGTCCGCACCCGTGAACAGCACATAACTGTCGTGGACAAGTTCGGGGTCCAAATAAGTGACGCCAGTGAGCCTTACGAATGCCATGCCGACTACTCCACCAATCCTCTGTTACGTCCGCGAGTCGATGCCGTAACTCTTCTAATCGATTAGATTAGGGACGGCCCCAGGACTGTGGAACTGTCACAATCATGGTGATTCAATCTCTTTTCCCATGAGCGATTATGGGCTGCGGTGATGGCTGGGCAGATGATGAGGCTGGACAGATGATGAGGCAGAGGAGGGTTGCAGTGGATGCTAAACGTCCGACCGTCGCCGATGTGGCGCGACGTGCAGGTACATCGACGGCGGTGGTGAGCTACGTACTCAACGACGGCCCCCGCCAAGTTTCAGATGTCCTGCGCGCCCGCGTTTCTCAGGCAATGGCCGAGTTGAACTATCGGCCTGACCGACGCGCGCAGGCATTGCGCAAACAGCGGCGGTGGCGACAGATCGGTTTGCTGGTACCCGATTTGACGATGCCGTTGTTCGGGGAGTTCGTCGGCACCATCGAAAGGGCGGCACGCGCCCGTGACCACCTCACCATTGTCGCCAACACCGGCTACGACCCCGTGCGAGAAGCGGAATTTGTGTCCGCATTCGTCGAGGCAGGTATCGACGGACTCATCGTGGTAGGCGCTTCCAACGCAACAGAAACCGCGGCGATGTGCGCGCAAGCTCGAATTCCGGTGGTCTGGATGCACAATGTTCGCGGTGACGTTGACGCGCCCATCGTCGGAGTCGACCACGTACAAGCCGGGGAGATCGCGACCCGTCATCTCGTCGAAATGCACGGCTGTCGAGACATCGCCTTCGTCGGCGGGTTCACCGAGGCTGACGTGAACCACGGTGACCGCGAAACTGTCGAGCAACGCTATCGAGGTGCAATTGCCGTGGACGAAACCGAAATCATGCACATTCACACAGACCTCACCGCCGACGGAGCCTACGACGCAACACGAAAGTTCCTGGACACGCGCACTGCGCCCCCAGCCGGCATCATTGTCGGCACCTACGGCCAAACCTCTGCAACAACACGAGCCGTAATCGACCACGGATTGCGGATCCCCGAGGACGTCAAGATCGTGGCATTCGACGGAAGCCAGGCGAAGTACGGACAGTTCGACATGACCAGCGCCCAACAGCCGGTTGAGAGCATCACCCAACATGCTCTCGAAAGATTGTTGACTGCCAAAGCCGTCTCGCCTGAGACGACCGGAGCACACTCAGCACCCTGGGAACCATCCCTACATGTCGGCAACACCTGCGGTTGCTGACTGCGTGCACACCGACCGGTCGCACAGCAGGCTCGGAATTCACCACTATTTTGGTGCCCACCGCCATCCGGAAGCCGGAGCCGCCGACTGCCGAATTGGTAATTTCAGCCCTCTCCCGCCTGCTTCTTCGCTCCGCCGTTGCGAGCTTCGATGGCCTCGATGGACTTCGTGAACGACTTACCCAGCACCTGTGTGCCGAAGAGCCCGAGTACCGATGCCAGGAGCTTTCCCTTGAGATTCTTGCCATCGCGGACCACGACGGCGTCGACATCGGTCAGCCCCGTCGGTTGCTGCGTAAGTGTGTAGGTGTGGCTCGACGCCCCGCCCCACAAGTTGGAGTCGGTGGTTGTCATCACGACGCGATGAGGGTCGGTCCAGTCGTAGTGCAGGCGTTCCCAAATACCGCTGGAGCCCTCCGTGACATCCGCTTCGTGGGGCCCTTGTTGGTGCACTTTCAGGTAGCTGTCCGCGCTGCGGCCGAAGATTTCCTCGCGGCCCGGCCCGAAGTCGGTCAGGCCGGCGAGGACCTGTTCGGGCGTCGCGGTGGTTGTCTGGTGAAGATGAATCGTGGTCATGGCGCCTTCCTTCAACTGTGGATAATCCGGTGCTGAAAACAGGGGAGTGACTCATCCAGCACACCACTCACACGAAATGAATGAAAGAGGACCGCTCGCTCTGGCTCGATCCCCTATTCGCCGCTGCGCCGCCTGGCAGTGATTGCGCCATGCGGCCGATAACCACTCCCCGTCCGGGTATGGGTTTCGATCACATCGAAACCCGCTGTGACCAGTATCTGGGCAAGTTCGGTCACCGGCCATCGATAACCAGTCGTCGCGGCGTGATCAAAAGGCTCCACGGTTGCGCCTTCGAAGAAGCCCACCAGCAACCCACCGCCGGGGCGGATCACCCGCGCGAATTCAGCGAGCGGTGCCTCGATATCTTGCGGGTGGTGGTGAATGAGCGAGTACCAGGACAGCACGCCGCCCAGTGAACTTGTTTTCGCGTCCAATGCCTCGAAGCCCCCGACCTCGAAGGAAAGATCTGGGTATTGGGTGCGGGCTCGTTCGACGAACTCGGGAACCAGATCGATCCCGCTCACAGCCAGACCGCTCTGGGCCAAAAAGTCTGTCCACTGCCCCGGCCCGCACCCGGCATCGAGCACGGGGCCGGTCAGAGCAGCAGCCCAACTGGTCACCAGGGCCCGATCGGATGCGTGCGTCGAATCCATGGAACCGAAGAGATCTGTGTACTCCTGGGATCGGGTCGAATATGACTCTCGGACTACATCACGGCGTCTTGCACTCGAATTCTCCACGCCGTCAATAATTATCGATGTGCACCATCCCTTCGCTACAACGCGCCGGATCGAAGGTTCATTCGCTGTTGACTGCGAGCGGTCACGACCGGAAGGTGTTTCATATGGTGGAAGAAAAGGATCTGTCGGCGAAGATCCGGGAACTACTCAGCACGCGATCAGCCGAGTCGAGCATCTGCCCCTCAGACGTGGCTCGCGCGACGGCACCCGACAATTGGCGTCCGCTGATGGAACCCGTCCGAGAGGCTGCCCGCCGAATGGTCGCTGACGGCGAAGTCCAGATCACCCAGGGCGGCGAAGTCGTCGACCTTGAATCGGCACGAGGTCCGATAAGGATTCGCTGGGCTCGTTGACCAACCGAGTGACTTCTGCCGGGTACTGCTCTCGCAGCGTCACGTCAGCGGAAACGGTCAAGATGCTCACGTAGGAACGCATCGAGGCTGCGGGGCTCGCGCCCCAGGACACGGACCACCGTGTCGGTGGGTGCTTCGGGGCGCGAGATGGCAAGGTGCTGGATCTCCAGAATGTGCTCGGCGAGCCATGGAGGCATGTGGGCGTGATCGACGAGGTTTTGTCGCAGTTCGTCCGGTTGCAGGTCTATGTAGCGGACGGGGCGACCAAGCATGCGGGTCAGAGAGTCGGCGATTCCGCCATAGCCGACTGCCTCGCTGCCTGTCAGGACATAGGTGCCGCCGGCGAGGTCGGCGCGCGTGAGCACGGCGGCTGCAACGTCACCGATGTCTCGGCAATCGATCCAATTGCACGGTGCGTCCTTCATCGCGCCCAGAATGACCCCCTGCGCCGCCACCGCCGGAGCAAGGAGCAACAGATTCTGCATGAACGCATAAGGGCGGAGCAGAGTGTGGCGGAGTCCAGAGGCGCGCAGGTGTTCTCCGACGGCATGGTGGCCGCGGGAGAGTGTGATAGGCGAGTCGGCTGCGGCAGCGGGATCGGAGATCTTGACGATGTGTTCGATGCCGCTCTCGGCTGCTATGTCGATGACGCGCGTTTCGAGCTCCACCTGTTCCGGACCGTTGGCCATGGCGAGGAAAAGCTGTTCGGCCCCTTTGAAAGCCGTGCGTAGCGAAGTGGGGTCTGCGGCATCGGCCGGCACCACTTCGACCAAACCGTCGGCCAAGTCGCCGAGCTTGGCGCGCAGCCCGTCCGGGTCGCGTGACAGCGCTCTGCTCGGCACACCCGAGGAGGCAAGACTGCGTAGCAACGCGCCGCCTGTTGTTCCGGACGCTCCCATGATGACGATCATCGTGTTCCTTTCGGTTGTTCCCCGGAAAACCGGGATCTTTTGATATGTGTTGCCTGTCAAGGTTTCTGACGGCGCCATCGCCAGCTCACGATGACGGCAGCGACGGCGGCAGATATCGGCAGATCGAACTGCAGGCGAGCAAGCCAAGCGGTGTCGACCACGCTCGTGTGATCTGGTAACCAACGGGAGGCGAACCACCCGACAAGTCCGGCGATTACAGCCGCTCCGACGGCAAGAATTGCTGCCACCAAGATGCGAGGCAGGGCCGTGGTCCACGGTCGCGACCTTGCGCGGCGCTGCAGCCAGGAACCGATCAGCAACGCCACCACTGCCGAGGTGCCCGCAATGGACGTAAATGCCGCCAGCGTCAGACCCGCCTGCCCAGACGCGACTCCGCCGGCCCCCGCCATCAGTGCGGGGGCCAGGTAGGCGACCAGCACCTCGCGCCACAATGTGAAGGGTCGTGCGGCGCGACGGTCGGCAACTGAGGCTCTTCGTTTGGAATTAGTTTTCTCCCTTTTGTTTTCGCGCGAGGTCGGTGGGGTGAGACCGGACATGAAGGAGACCAACTTTCCGATTATGATTAGGTGGCTAACTATTTGGGCATGGAAAGAGAAGTCTCTGTCGAAATTGACGGCGATTCGGATCGTTACACGAACATCTGGGACCCAGGTCGACTACTCCGCAGTCAGCGCACCGATACCGCGAACGACCCGCGAGAGCAGATCCAGAAACACCGCACGCTCGTCGACGGTGAGCTCATCGACCATTTCCTCGAGACGAGCAAAGTGCTCAGGCGCCATGTCACGCAAACGCTGAGCACCGCGAGCAGTCAGGACGACCACAGCACCGCGCCCATCCTCGACGGAGGGACGCCGAGCGACCAACCCCTCCTGCTCGAGCCCGTCGACCAAGCCGGTGACCGTGGCCCGCGATACGCCGAGATCAGCCGCCAGACGCGATGGGGACTTCTCTCCGTCGTGGTCTTCCAGATCCGCAAGAAGCCGGTATCGACCGGTCGACAGGCCATACCTCGCAAAGTGAACCTCGGTCGCTCGGCCGAGCCGCGCACCCGCCGAGATCAGCCGCACCGCAACGAGTACCGCCTGCGGGTCGGCCCCGAGACCGTAGTGCTCCAACTGCCGCCGCGCCTGATCCAACGTGGGTGAGTCGTCATCGGTTCCGTCCACTGCCATACAACTAATATGGCACCTAACTACATTCTGGTCAACCAGGCACCCGACTTTGTTTCGAACCCCGAGCAATTCCCGCGTGTTGCGAAACCGTCTGGATGCGCATTCGGATAGGGCAGAACCTTCTCGAGGGCGAGACCAATCGCGAAGGCCGTGCGGTCGTCGTACGGCCGCGCGACGATCTGTGTGCCCGTTGGGATTCCGTTCCGAGCGAAACCGGTGGGGATTGTCAGCACCGGGCAGCTGCTCAGGATGTTGAAGGTGATGGCCGGTACGGCCTCGAGGTAGAACTCCAATTCGGTTCCAGCCACTTCGATTCCGTGCCCGACGTAGTCGTCACCGGCAAGAAAGCCGTCCGTCGCCACTGCCGGAGTGATCAATGCGTCATAGGTGTCGAACAAGGATCCGATCGATGAATACAGTTCGGCTTCGATCGCGAGTCCGTCCAGGAAAGTCGCGTCGCCACGGGTGCGGCGTGCCCATCGCGCGAATTCCTTCGCGTACTCCGTGACCTTGTCGGGGTGCGCGGATGCCTCGGCGGCGATCGAGGCACCGAACACGTGGTCGTAGTGAATGGCGGCAGCACGCATGACGGCGGTGCGGGACAGGTCGACTTCGACGATCTCGGCGCGTGCGCCCAGCGCAGTGAGGGTATCCACCAAATTGGCGGTGTTGGCGGCGACGTCCGAATCGACCGGCCAGTCACCTAATGCGGGTATCACCGCGATACGCATTCCCGCGCATGAATGCGTTGCAGGGTCGGGCAGTTGCGATGCCTGCACGTGCGAGGCAATGTCAGTGGAGGTCGGTCCCGCGATGACGGACTGCATTGTGAGGCAATCGCTTACGGTGCGGGCCATCGGGCCGCAGTGACAGTAGCGATCGAGGTTGAAGGGCGGGTCGACCGGGACACGGCCGTGTGGCGGCTTGAACCCGACGACTCCGTTGAACGACGACGGAGTCCGGATCGATCCCGCAACGTCGGAACCGGTGGCCAAGTGCGTCATACCGGTGGCAAGTGCGACTGCTGATCCGCCGGAAGACCCGCCGGCGGAGTAGTTCGTGTTCCACGGATTGCGAGTTACTCCCCACAGTTCGGACTGTGTGAACGCGGCCGAGGAGAATTCCGGGGCTGTCGATCGCGCATGAACGATCGCACCGGCGTCGATGATTCGCTGCACGAAAGTCGAAGTGTGGGTGGCAATCACGTCTTCATAGACCTTGGAACCCTGAGTCCACGGTTGTCCTTGAATCGGTTCGTCCTCTTTCACGACAACGGGAACGCCGGCGAGCGGAAGCCCCGCATCCGAGCCCCGGGCGTAGTGGCGTTCCGCTGACTTGGCTTGTGCTCGTGCAGCATCGAAGAAAGTGTGCCCCAGCGCATTCAAGGTTGGGTTGTGTGTCTCGATTCGTTCGATAGTGGATTCGAGCACTTCCACCGGAGACAGCGATTTGTCTCGGTAGCGCCGGAGCATCTCGGTCACGTCCATGAAGGTTGAATCGGGTGTCTCGCGCATATCTGTTGTCCTGCCTGTCTGAAAGCTCTGCGTGGGCGACTAGGTTGTCAGTTCATGCCCGCTACGGGTTTGCGGACCGTCGCGAGAAAGATTGCGAGAGCAGCGATTACCGCTGCGATCCAGAAGACCGACTGGGAACCGGCGTGGTCATGAATGCGTCCGCCGGCGAACGCGCCGAGGGCGATACTTACGTTGAAGACTGAGACCCAGAGTGCGGATGCAGCCTCTCGGTGGGCGGGAGCTGCATGCGCGATCCATGTCTGGGTACTCACGGACACACCACCGTAGAAGAGGCCCCAAGCCGCCATGAGCAAAGCGGCGGCGATCAAGGTAGCAGCCGAGATCGGAAACAGGGCGAGTGTCAACGCTATTCCCACGCTGAGGATGACGACCACCATCTTCGGGGACTTGGCGGCGGACGGCCCGGCGATGAAGTTGCCGACGACACCGAATGCACCGTAGATCAGGAGCATCGTGCCGACCTGCGAAGCGTTCAACCCTGCGAAGAACTCCAGCCCCGGACGCACATAGGTGTAGGCCGCGAAATGAGCGGTGATGAGGAGAGCGGTAATCGCGATTCCGACCCGGACTCCCGGGTTCCGAAAAGCCTCCACGAGACTGCCGAGCGACAGGGCTTGATCAGCAGGCATCGTGGGCAGGACAGCGAACATGGCGAGCGCGATCAGCGTCGCTGCGCAGCTGAGAGTCCAGAATGCCACGCTCCACCCGGCCGCTGCCCCGATGTACGTCCCGGCCGGAACACCGAGAACTGAGGCGACAGCGATTCCGCTGAAGATGATCGTGGTCGCCAACCCGACAGATCTGGTCTCCACCAACCTCGGAGCCAGGCTTGCGGCGAGTGCCCAAACTCCGCCCATGCTCACTCCGAGCAGGACGCGAGCCACAGCGAGGACAGCGAAGCTGGGCGCAAGGGCCGTGAGGGCATTCGCCGCTGCGACCAACAGCATCAAGACGACGAGCGTCGACCGACGATCGAAGCGGCGGGTCACTACGGGCACGAACGGCGCGGTGGCCGCTGCCACCAATCCGGTGATGGCCAGCGAGAGCCCGATGGTGCCTTCGCTCTCCACCAGGCTGGCACCGATAGGGGTAAGAAGTCCGACGGGCATCATCTCCGCCGCGACAACGATGAATGTGGACGCTGCGATCAGGGCGACGGCAGCCCAGTGGTTCTCGACGCTGTGTGCGCGGGTGGAGGAAGTGGGCGCAGCGCTGTTCTGTGCGGATGCAGAGTGGGGCATGTAACCAGAGAAGCCCTCGCAGGTCACCGGATCAACGGCGAATCGCTCATCCAACCATTAGCTCAATTCATCGATGAGCCATGATGGAGTGGTCGAATGAGTCCAGGATCGGGGTGAAGCATGTCGGAGCCTCCGATGCGTGAGATCGAGTGCTTCCTCGTTCTCGCTGAAGAACTGCACTTCGGTCGCACCGGAGAACGGCTGTTCATCTCCCAGAGCCGGGTCAGTCAACTGATCAGCGCATTGGAACGTCGTATCGGCACAAGCCTGGTAGCGCGGACCAGTCGCCGCGTGCAGCTGACTGAATTCGGCACCGAATTTCTCGAGTCGTTGGCTCCCGCCCACAGAGCACTCGTCGGAGTTATCGAGGACGCTCAAACGAAGGCGCGCAACATACCGACACCGCTTCGGGTGGGTTTCCAAGGAGCAATTTACGATTCGATCGCGACGGCCGTCTCTCGTTTCGAGAAACAGCATCCGCAAACATGCGTGACCATCAAGGAACTACCGCTGGGTGATCCGTTCAGTGACGTACTCGCCGGGCGAATCGATGCGGCGGTGGCCCTTCTCCCCGTGGAAGAACCCGAGCTGACAACCGGGCTCGTCTTTTCTCGACAGGCCCAGACGCTGGCCGTCTCAGTCCATCACCCGTTCAGCGAACTGGACGTGATCGACGCCGAGCAGTTAGCGCAGATATGCCTGGTGCCCATCGCCGGACCCGCCCCTGGCTATTGGCAGCGCGTGAATTCCCCGAACACGACGCCGAGCGGAGCCAAGGTTCCCACGCAGGGTGGCGCGAGCACCGTTCAGGAAGGCCTGTCTCAGGTCGCATTCGGTCAAGTCGGCCTCATCCTGTGCGCCGCGACGGCCGCCTACAGTCAGCGCTCGGACATCAGATTCGTACCGATCAATGGATTACCCGAATCCGCCTTGGGTCTCGTGTGGCGTACCGATCTCGAATGCCCCCGCCTTCGCCATTTCGCGAAGGCCATCGAGGAAGCACACAAAAGCCCTGCCTGACGGCGATCAATCCAGTCGCGGAAGGACTCCGGGACATTGGTGCACATCGTGTGTGGAATGATCGCGCCATGTCCGCCATCACCGACTACTTCACGGCACCCTCGGATGAGCACGCCGCTGCTGCGCTCGAAGGACTCGTCGACCTGGATCCGGCAGTGATCGAGGCCAACGAAGCCCTCTATCGAACCTCTCCGGACGTCGCCACCCGACCGCGGATTCAGTTGGCCGCGAGCGGGACTCCCATTCTGCAGGCGAAGGGCGTCGATCCGGCCGTCTCGCTCGGCCGGCTCGAGGCCTCTCTCACCGGTCGCCCCTACGACGAGGTTGCAAAAGGCCCACGCCGCGGGACACTCGTCGCAATGAGCGAGGACGGCGACACCCTCGTGCTCGCTGTTTCCGACGAATTACGTGATGCACTAGCGGAATTGAACACTGAGGGTGTCGCCACTGCTGCTGCGGCCTGGGCGATCGACGAGACGAGTGAACCGTCGGAAGAATCAGCGCCGTTCCTGACCGCCTTCGCCGAACTGGCTGCCAGAGCTGTGGCTCAGGGCGAACGAATGTACGGCTACGTCGTCATCTGATGTTCAGATCCCCGCCGACCCCGCTGAAGCGGCTGTTCATCTCCGAATAACTCGACGAGGCTGACCGTCAGCCTGGGATCTGCAGGGCCAGATCGTTGCGGTCGAAGTCCGAGAACTGCTGGGTGTCAGTGCAGTATCCGCAGCTCGCTCCGAAGAACTCGGTGCGGGCGTTCGGATCGTCGAGTAGCCAGTACCGCAGCCACGCCGTGCTCGGTCCGCGCATATCCCCACCGGTGATCGCCGTACCGAAGTGCGTGGCGCCCCGCAGTTCCAGATACTCGGCGGGCACGTGGTCGGCGTCCTCGTACATCGCCCGCACGATCGCCGGCCAAACGATTGCGTCGGCCTGACCAGCGAGATAGAGAACTGGCTCGTCGATGAGGTCGACATCGTTGAGCGGCCCAGGCTGGATCGCGACAGCGGTGTCGACGCGGTCGTCGATCGCGGCATTGATCGCTGCAGACCCGCCTTGCGAGTGCCCCACCGCACCAATGTGTTCCAGGTCCACTTTGCCGAAGAAGACGCTCGACGGGCTGGCTGCCTTGTCCGCGATGAGGTCGATTCCCGACCGCATGGTGACGGCGAAGTTGCTTGCCGGGGTGTTGGCGGCGACCACGATGAATCCGTGGCTCGCGTAGTGACGTAACAAGGAAGTGTATGCACCGGGGAGCACGCCGGTCCCGTTCCCCCAGATCACAACCGGGTGCTTCTCACCGCGCGCGCCGAGCTGACGGGGGTAGTACAGAGTGTGCACCAGCCCGATCGAGACACTCGGTGTGTACGGCCCTGTACTCGCCCAGTTGTGCCCGACGCTCGGAATGCCGGGCGTATCGGCCGACGCCGCTCCGGTCGCGCCTGTGAGTCCGAGTGTCGCGCACAGCGCAACCGTCGCTGCAGCATTCGCGAAACATTTCAGAGATTTTCGCATGAAGGTCAACCTTTCGAAGTTGATTCGAAGTGACGCGTATTACATGTTCACTGGGAGGCGAAGCGCCGGCTTTGTTCGAGGAAACCGATAATCCGAGAAGTGTTGTGTCTGTGAACAAAATCGTCGTTCTCGGTAGCCCGTCGGTGGTCGCGAATACCCGCAACCCAAGGCCGAAATCGCCTCCGCCTACGGCTCGCACGCGGATTGCTCGGCGCACAGCCGTAAGAAATGTTCGACGATCTGGGTGTTCTGGCCTTCCTTTGCTACGGCTGCGATCTTCCGCGGTGGCAGTTCGAATATCTCACCCACAGTGCAACCGCGTGCGGATGCGCGCTCAGCACTGGCGAGTTCGAGGATGACAGCACCGATCCCTTCGAACGCGAAATCCGCGAACGCATCGCGGTGCTGTGACCTCATCACGAAGGCGTGGTCGATCCGCGGTTCGATCGAACGCAAGTGGCGATAGACGTCGGATGTCTCGAACCGCGGTGCGACGACCAGACCGATACGCATGAGGTCTTCGCCGATGAATACCCCGTCAGCCGGGGCTCGAGTGCCAGGCGGGCAGACGAGCCGCAAGTGGTGGTCCGGCAGGCGCACCATTCGCGTCCCCGGGACACCGGCAGGCGGCGACTCCATTATTGCCACGTCAGCTGTGCCGGCCATGACTGGGTGAATCGCATCGGCCACCGATGACCCAGGCGGATCTGAGATGGTGATTCTCAGGTTCGGCACCTTTGTACGCAGCGCTCCGAGCAGTACCGCGGTGGGATCGTCCGCAAGGCTCGCTGTCGTGGCGACACTGAGGTGGGGGAATGCCGACAGCGCAAACTCGCTCTCAACCACCAGCCTGTCGAGCGCGGCCAGCGCATCGCGTGCGGGATCGATGAAATTCCGTCCGCGCGCAGTCAGCGTCGCCCCTGCCCGCCCGCGGTTGAAAAGCTTTCCGCCGACGCGCCTTTCGAGTCGCGCAATTGATTGAGAGACGCTCGATGTTCCCGTGAATCGGTACGCCGCTGCCGCCGTGATACTGCCGTGTTCGACGACCGCAAGGAAGTCCTGAAGTTGCCGCGGATCGATTCGTGGCGCCGGAGACTCTCCGAAGTTGCTCATTCGGCATTCCCCAGTCCGCCTTCGTCACGTAAGCGAGTAGTCGTCTCGATGAACGCTTGTGCCGCAGGCGATGGCGTCGAACCGTGAAGCATCCACACATCTCGACTGAGCGGGGGCCGAGTACGACACAGCACCACGCCTTCTCCGACGGTGTCGGCGACGGATTCGGGAAGGAATGCGACTCCGACTCCCGCGCGTACTAGTGGAATCATCGAGGCCGCAGAGATTGTCTCCGCAACCACCGCTTCGTCCACGGTGCCCTCGCCGAGGCGTTCTGCCAGTAGTCGCCGAGTCACATCACCACGCGGACTGGTGATCAAGCCGACGCGCAACAGATCCGTCAACTCAGCTACTCCCTCGCCTGTACTTCGGGCAGCCGGCACCAGCGCCACGATTCGTTGCCGGCCGAGAAGGATACGTTCAACACCTTCGTCGAACACCTCGTCCACCCCGATGCCTACGTCAGCCTGACCCGAGGCGACCACCATTCCGATTCCGTCGGTGTCGTTGCTGAGCATCGTCACCGCAACATTCGGAAACTTACTTTTGAACGCGCCCAGGGCTGTGGCCGCTGGATCACGCGCCAATGTCCGCGGGCACACGACCGTCAGCCGCCCACGCTCCACCACGTTCGATGGATGTAAAGCGTGATCCAGATCCCGATACGCCCGAAGCACTTGGGCCGCCGGACCAGTGAGGGCACGTCCGGCGTCGGTCAAAGTGACTCCCCGCGAGCCGCGCCGGACGAGCGTCAGCCCGCAATCGTTCTCCATTCTGACCAAAGCCTCCGAGATGGTCGGCTGGCTCACTCCAAGTCCGCGAGCAGCAGCCGAAATGCTGCCGCGATCAGCAAGGGCGAGAAAGTATTCCAGGTGACGTCGGTCCATTGGGGGCTCCCGTCTCTGTAGAAGTCTGCGTGCTCGCTCGGTTCCGCGCCGGCAAGCCATAGGGAAACCCTATGGCATACCTCTCAAATGTGGCGTAGACGGGAAGAATAATCGCGTGATCTGCTTCACATATGAATGCAGTGAGCAACAACCCGGGGAGATTCGACGAGACGCATACGTCTGCTTTTGTCGAGCACCCATCGCCGCCTGTGAGCACTCGGGAGGTGGCACGGAAATGACCGAAACCATCTCCACGAGTGCGTCATCCGGCACTATGTCACCCAACGCTGCGGGGCGGGAACGCTCTGAGCCGAAGCCCGCTCGACAGCGTCGCACGGGCACTCGACTCACCATCGTGGTGCGACTGGCCCAGTTCGCGTTGCTTTTGGTCTTACTCGGAGCGTGGCAGCTGGTCGCATCACGAGGTTGGATCGAGCCGGTTCTGGCCAAAACGCCAGGAGAAGCGTGGAGCTACTTCACCGCAGCGGTGAATTCGGGTGAGATCTCGTCCAACTTGCGCGCCACGATGACTGCAGTCGTGATCGCCTGGATCCTTGCGAGTGCCGTCGGCGTGGCGGTAGGACTCTCGCTCGGCCTGCTCCCGACCCTCGAACGCATCATGAGTCCGTTCTTGGATGCTGCGAATGCCATGCCACGTCTTGCGCTGGCGCCTCTGCTTATCGTCATTTTCGGGATCACGATGACGGCGAAGGTCGCTCTCGCATTCACACTTGTCTTCTTCATCGTGTGTTCGAGCGCACGAGCCGGTGTGAAGTCGGTCGACGACGAGTGGCTCCGACTTTCCACTGTCCTGAATGCCAGTAAGACGCAGGTGTTTTGGCACATTCTTCTCCCCGTCGCGACCCCCGGCATTTTTGCCGGTCTTCGATTGGGGCTGATCTACTCGCTACTCGGCGTGGTGGGTTCGGAACTGATCTCTTCGCGGGACGGGCTGGGCCAGCTTGTGTCGATCTACTCGGCCCAGTTCCGAATGGAAGCCGTTTACGCGATCCTGATCCTTCTCGCAATCGTCGCAGTCGTCCTCAACCAGGTCATGAATTTCGCTGAGCGCTACCTCCTTCGGTGGCAGCCCCCGGCTCGACGATGACAGGAATCATCATGGATACCAACGTGATTACACCCGCCGTCCAACTCGACGGACTGACGATATCCTTCCCCTCGCCCGACGGGTCGGCGAAGACAGTGGTCGACAATCTCGACCTCACCATCCCTCGCGGACAGTTCGTGAGCTTGGTCGGCAGGAGCGGTTGCGGAAAGACCACTCTGCTCAACGCGCTCGCTGGATTGGTGGACGCGACGGAAGGCAAGACCGAGGTCCTCGGCACAACACCATTCGAGGCTCGCTCCCGGATGGGCTTCATGATGGCCCGCGATGCCCTGTTCCCGTGGCGAACAGCGCGGAAGAACGTGGAGTACGGTCTCGAATTGAGGGGAGTGCCCAAGGCGGAGAGACGAACTCAATCAGCGCGCTGGCTTGCTGCCGTTCAAATGTCCGAGGCCTCACAGCTGTGGACTTGGCAGCTGTCCCAAGGGATGCGCCAGCGTGTCGCGTTGGCCCGGACGTGGGCTCTGGATCCGGACATCTTGTTGATGGACGAGCCGTTTGCCGCCCTCGATGCGCAAACCCGCGTCGAAGTACAGCGCGAATTCCTCGAGCTTTGGCAGTCAGAGGTCGGCCGGACGGTCATCTTCGTAACCCACGACCTCGGTGAGGCCATCTGTCTGTCCGACCGCGTTCTCCTGCTCGGGGCCGGCCGAGTGATCGACGACGTCTCCATTGACATCGAACGTCCCCGCGAACTCGAAACCCTCACCGCCGAACCTCGATACATCGAAATCTTCAACCGGCTGCGCGGTCAGCTCGACCACTGATATGCCCGGCCAACTCAGCTCGACTACTGATGCGCCCAGCCAACTCAGCTCGACTATTGATGCGCCCAGCCATCAAGGAGCAGGAAATCCATGAAACTTCGACCTTTCGTCGGCACCGTCATCGCAGCGGCCCTACTGCTCTCCGCATGCGGAGGGGGAGGTCGCGCGAACGACGGTAGCGTCGCCATCGGGGTCTACCCCGCGAGCGCACTGTCCCTGCCTGTCTACGTCGCCGCCCAACAAGGAATGTTCGACAAGGAAGGCCTCGACGTCGAACTCATCGACGGAAAGAACGGGCCCGAGCTCATCAGCGGTCTCATCGGCGGTACGACCGACCTCGCAGTCGGTGCACCCGGCACCGTCGTGCCGGCTATAGAGCAAGGGCAGAGACTGCGTCCGCTGTCCCCCTTCGGGTCGATCGATCTTGCCATCGCCGTAACGAAAGACAGCGGCATCACCACCGTCGACGACTTACCCGGTAAGCGGATCGCCATACCGTCACGTGGCGGTGCGGCCGAGCAATTCGTCAATCAGCTTCTCGCAGAGAGAAACATCGACGCCTCCACGGTGCAATTCATCGCAGCGGCACCGACAGCGAGTCAGATACCACTCGCACGAAAGGGCGACATCGATGCCGCCGTTCTCACCGCTGCCAGCCAAGCCGTATTCGATGCTCAAGGAATACCGATGACACCGATTACAGAAGTAGACCCAGTGGACTCTGACGGCGTGAGCTCATACGGCTTGGGCACCGTGCTCGTCACGACCGCGACATTCGCTGAATCCGGTGCCGCCGCCCCCGTTTGTGCTGCGCTCAAAGCCGCCGCACGGTGGATTGCCGACCCCGCGAACGAGCAAGCAGGAGCTGAACTTCTCACCGAGCGAATGAATGTTCCTGCCGACAAAGCCACCGAGGTGTGGGCTTCTCAGAAGAACCTCTGGCCGGTCGAAATTTCACCCCACCGATGGACACAGAACGTCACATGGGTGAACAACCAGACCTCGGGCAAGACCGACGCAGACGTACCTTTCGACCCGCTCTGCTGACCGAACGCCATACACACCAGTTCGACAACTACCGAAAGAGAAGAAACGATGACAGAACTCGCCGACCAGGCAACCCAATCCGAGTCTCAGCTCGATCGCCGGCAGCTCACAGAGGCATGGTCCACGGTCACCGACAGCCTTGCCACATTTGGTTCGACAGCTGCCGCCACCGGATCGCCGCTGGACAGCGCCGAAGGTGTGCGGCACGCACTTCGCCTGTTCGGCTACCTCGCCGAGATGAATATCGAACGCCAAGACGTGCTCCGACCTGAACTCTTCACTCTGATGTCACCGATGCGAAAGTTCTGGGGAGACGGCATCGACGTCGACTACTGGACTGCGATGATCGACCCCAAAGAGACGTATCGAATTCACGGTAACCGTGGCACAGTGCCCTACGTCGCCGTCCTCGCCAATCGTGTGGGCGCGTCTGGGACCGACAGGGTCGCCGACAACATCGTCATCGACGACAAGGTGTGCGACGCCGACGGCAACTTCGAGATCTTCGTCGCACAAGAACTTGAGGGGCGCAACGGCATTCGGCTGGACGAGCGCTGCTTCGACGTAGTGGTTCGTGTGTACCACAAGACGCGGAGCGCGGAGATCGATCCCGTGCTCCACATCGAGCGCCTCGGCCCGCCGCCTGGTGCACGCCCCGATCTCGATACGGCATGGCTGGTCCAACGTCTCACGAAACTTGCCCGGGGTATGGACGTCAGCCTCCGACGCAGTCTTCAGCTCATCGAAACACTCAGTCAGTCGCCCAACGAGATTCGCGTGACCTCGGAGCAACGAGGTTGGGGAGACTTCTACGGCACCAGCTCCAACCAGTACGTTGCCGGGTGGTGGTCGCTGAAAGACGCTACTGCCGTCGACATTACATTCACCATCCCGGACTGCACCTACTTCGGAGTGATGCTGTACAACCACTGGTTCGAGTCCTTCGAGTACCGCGACCATACCGTCAACCTCAACGACGCACACTTCGAGCGCAATGACGATGGAACCGTGACGATCCGAATCGGGGGAGCAGAAGGCGACAGAAACCGGCTGAACCCCTGCAACCACACCGAAGGAATTCTGTTGGCGCGCTGCCTGGAGCCTGCTGAGGATGTCACTTCGCCTCATGTGGAGATCATTCGATGACCGACGAAATAGACCTGCCGTTGGCAGGTGTCCGGGTAGTGGAGATCGGTCAGCTGATCGCAATACCCAGCGCCGGGCAGCAGTTGTCCGACCTCGGCGCCGAGGTCATCAAGCTCGAGCCTCCAGGCGGTGAACCAGCCCGACAAATCGACGCCGACTACGCGCGTGGCATCTTCTACGGGTACAACCGAGGAAAGCGTTCAATCTGCCTCGACCTCAAGGACTCCGCCGATCTGCAGCGAGCTCGGGACCTGATCGCGTCGAGCGACATCTTGCTGCACAATCTGCGCCCGGGAACCCTTGATCGATTGGGATTCTCTTCTACCGAACTCCAACGCCTGCGACCAGAAATCATCAGCGTCTCGGTGAGCGGGTACGGGGCGGAAGGCCCGTCCGCGACCCGCGCCGGGCTCGACATCGCCGCGCAAGCGGAGAGTGGTTTGATGTCGGTGACGGGCGAGGCTGACGGCCCACCGCAACGTGTGGGCGCACCGGTCATAGATCATGCAACGAGCTACGTCGTCGCTCAAGCGGTACTGGCAGCGCTACTGCGACGGGAGCGCACCGGCAAGGGATCCTCCGTCCGAGTTTCCCTGCTCGACGTCGCAATCCACTTGCAGACCGCCAACTGGATCGAGTGGCAGGTGTCAGGAAAGCCTATGACTCGCAAAGGGAACGGGCAACCAAGCGTCGCACCTGCGGCAGACGTCTTTCGTGCCGTCGACGGCGATCTGGTGATCAGCGGATACCAACCGCGCGCATGGATCGAACTGTGCAAGGCGATCGACCTACCCGAGTTGGCCGACGACCCGAGGTTTACCACCAACGCGCTGCGCGTGGAAAACCGCGTTGACCTCGTCGCCACGATCGAGAAGCAGCTGTGCCACCGTAGCGCCGCTGAAGCGGTAGAGCATCTCACTGCGGCCGGAGTGGTTGCCGCGCTTGTGCGTGACTACGACCAGGTGATCTGCGCCGACGATGTGGTTGCGAACCGTACCTTCGTCCCCGGCACCAACGAACGTGGCGAACAATACTTGACGCCTGCCATGCCCTATCGCGCCGAACCTCCGATGGCACGAACTGAACTTTCACAGGTTCCGGCCTTGAACGAGTGGGCAACATCGACGCGCTGAATGCGCCGTGCGGTTCGAAATTGACTTGGCACCAACTTAACTGACAAATAGATAGCAATGCACCATCGAGGAGATGTCCAGTGCTGACCACCGCATTTACCGAGGCGTTCGGAGTTCGTCACCCCATCGTGCAGGGCGGCATGCAATGGGTGGGGAGAGCAGAACTCGTAGCGGCAGTTGCAAACGCCGGCGCGCTGGGCATGCTCACTGCTCTGACACAGCCAACACCTGACGATCTTGCCCGAGAAATATCCCGAACGCGCGAGCTCACCGACCAACCGTTCGGAGTCAATCTCACAATCCTCCCCACGATCACGCCCCCGCCCTACGACGAGTACCGGAACGTGATCATCGACTGCGGAGTGAAAGTCGTCGAGACGGCCGGCTCGTCTCCTGCGCCCCATCTGCCACACTTTCACGGTGCAGGCATCAAGGTGCTCCACAAGTGCACCAGCGTCCGACACGCGGTCAAAGCCCAGGCCCTCGGCGTCGACGGCATCAGCATCGACGGGTTCGAATGCGCCGGACATCCAGGAGAAGACGACGTACCGGGTCTCGTACTCATCGCTGCAGCAGCTGAGCGCATCAGCATTCCCATGATCGCGTCCGGTGGATTTGCCGATGCGCGAGGATTGGTGGCTGCCCTCGCGCTCGGCGCCGACGGCATCAACATGGGCACTCGGTTCATGTGTACCGAGGAGTCTCCGATTCACCGCAACATCAAGGATGCGATAGTCGCGGCCTCCGAGGTCGACACCGAATTGATTTTCAGGTCACTGCGCAATACCGCTCGCGTAGCACGCAACAGCATCAGCGGAGAAGTTGTCGAAATTCTCTCCAGTGGTGGCAAATTCGAAGATATCCGACATCTTGTGGCCGGTGCGCGAGGCCGAGCGGTGTTTGACAGCGGCGACCCGGAGGTGGGCATCTGGACCGCCGGGACTGTGCAAGGACTGATTCACGACGTCCCCACCGTGGGTGTATTGGTGGACCGTATTGTCGCAGAGTCCGAAGCACTGATTTCCGGACGACTTGGCAGTCTCCTAGATTCTGTCAGCGCCTGAAGGATTGTCTATTTGGCATTTCGCTGCCCTCGCCTACACGTAGCACCCGCGTCGAAACCACTATGAGTCGGTGATGGCACCTCGCGCTCCACCAAAATTCAGTTCGTTCTGGTGATATCGCCTGGTGTCCATCGCCGATCGAAGAAGGCCTGTGTCGGACCGTACAGACGTAGCGCGGCGAACCATCCGCGCCCCGGCACCGTTTTGATCCAGTTTTTACCGTCGGCGGGTGCTTCGGGCCCGAAATGCAAATCAGCAGAACCATCTGCATTCAGTGTGAGATTCTGATTCGAGGCGATCGAGGGCGATCCCGCACCGTTGTCGATCAGACAACGGGTTACGGTGTCGTAGAGAACCAGCGACCAGTAATTCACGACCGGCACGTCTGCAGGGATGTGCAGGCTGTACACGTTCTCGCCCATCGGCCGGTCTCCCGCAACATCGAAGAACGCACCTGCGTATTGCGCGCCTTTGCCTGGCATCGCCAGGAACATTGCGTCTGATGTGGAGAACGCCGAGTAGAAGAAGGTCAGACGCTCGTCGAAGTCCTGATACGTCGCCGTGTTGAATTCGGGATCGGCAGTGACGTGAGGGCCGGGAATCATGTTGCTGGTCCAACGTCGCTCCGGCCATACCCGAAGATGATCACTCGGGTTGAACGAGACAGTCGCACCGTACTTTTCACCGACTGACGCGGCCGCGTCGAGAATCGTCGACACAGTCGGATCGGGCGCGAACTGCCTCCCCGCTACGACGCCGACGGTAGCGGCAAGTCCACGCATCGTGAAGTCTTCCCGATCGGCCGGCTCGTAATCGAGGATCTCCGCAAGCATCGTGAAGTAGGTGTGGTCGGCAGGTGGAAGCATGTCGATGGCAACACCGGCGGCGTCGACACGGTTCATCGGTGGCGGCGAGGCGAGCCCCGAGAGCGGATAGATGCTGGTGGCGTTGATCTGCGCCAGCCCCGCATCTGGATCTTCGGGAGTGAAGAATCCTCGCAGAAAAACCAGCACTCGGAAGGTGCGGGAGTGGCATACGAAGTAGCCGTCAGGAAGCGGATCGGTGTGTCCCGGCGGCACGATCAAGTATTTTCCACCCGCACCCTGATCGGGGCCCGCAAGTCCGATGTCGGTGACCGGACGCTGCCACGCGTCATCGACCAACCCTTGCAGATGCGGTGCTGCTTCGATCACCGTCGGACCGTCTTGCTTCAAATCCAGCCACGCGAAGGCGTAACTGACATCCGGATTCGACGTCACCGCCAACGCCTCCGCGCCGATTCGCCTCCAACTCGTCAGCGTCGTGCAGCCGAAACCGAATCTCGACCCGCACGCCAGACGCATCGACTCCAACGCCACCGCAGGTAGCGCCCACTCGTATAGCTGCACTCCGCGTTGGAAGACCATCTCTTCACGTAGCGCCGTGGCTGCCTCTGCCGTTGGATAACCACCCTCGAGGGGCGCGTTCGCCAAGTTCGTCCAACGAGAATTACCCATCGACTCAACTCCCGTCAACGCGAATCCGACACATCGTCAACACGCAGCTTTGTCTGGACACGGTCGGTGCACATCACCCCGCGCGGATGAGAATGTCCTCGCGGCCTCTAAGCGATCGTTTGCGGCAGAACAGGGTGAGTAATGACGCGCCGCCGGGGCTGACACGGTGTGAGCACTGTGCCGCCGGACTACCCAGGGAGCAAACCATTCGCGAGCATTCGGTCGACTCCCCGGGCAGACGGCCGGGAACAACTATGGCCGGGAGACATCCGTCAAGCAGTCAGCGGGACCTCGAAACGCCCCCACACGCGGTGCGTCTTCAAGAGTTGAGTGACTGCGGCCAGAGCAGCCTCGGCATCCGCGTCGACGACGACACCGAGTGCAGACTCGTCGATACCTGCAGCAGCAAGAGCACTCGCACTCTCACCCCAACCGCCGATTGCCTTACTGTGTCGATACATCTCGTTGAGAAGCGTCTCGACGCGAGGATCCAATTTGCCTTCGCCGATCCTCGACACGTCACCGCTGAGCAAGATGGCGTCGAACTCGATCGAACGCGCCGTCAAATATGTTCTCTGCACCGTTACAGCGTTGTCGCCGTCCCCGATCGTCCCTCCGTGCGGACCGAGAACGAGCGGCACCATTCCAGCGTCGACAATTTGGCCGCGCACTGCGGCGACGGTGTCGAGATCGGAGTTCTCGTCGACTGCCAGAGCGATAATCCTGCCGTCGACCGGCCATTCCGCGCCCACTTGTGAGAGTGCCGGACTCGGCTCCGGATCTTCCAGCGACTCTGAGGGTTCCGGCGTCGGAAGGCCCAGACCGCTCGCGACCGTGGCGGCGAGGCCTGGGTCGATGTTCGCCAAGACGCCCAGGGTTCGCGTCTTGATGTTCTCTTCGAAGCACTTTCCCAGCTCGAAGGTGTATGCCCCCGCGACGTGCTCCTGCTCGATCGGAGACAGACTGCGATAGAACAGGCGTGCCTGCGAGAAGTGATCGTCGAACGTCGCAGGCGCTTGACGTACCTTGCGTCCTGAAACTTCCTCGGGCACTTCGATGTAAGCGGCGCTGTTCGGTGAGGCCAGGAACGGGCAACCCCCGTCGAGCGAATTGGGATGGTATGGCGCTACGCCGCTGTGTACTCCGTCCTGATGAAATCCGTCACGAAGCATGTCATTGACGGGCACATGCGGACGGTTGATCGGAATCTGATCGAAGTTGGGGCCGCCCAGACGCGTGATCTGAGTATCGAGGTACGAGAACAGACGTGCTTGCAGGAGAGGATCGTTGGTGATATCGATGCCAGGTACCAAGTGTCCCGGATGAAACGCGACCTGCTCGGTCTCGGCGAAGAAGTTGGTGGGATTGGCGTCGAGAGTCATCGTCCCGATGATTTGAACCGGTGCGATCTCCTCCGGGATGAGCTTCGTGGGGTCCAACAGGTCGATGCCCTCGAACATTTCGTCCTCGGTATCCGGAAACACCTGCACGCCGAGATCCCAAGAGGGATACGCGCCTGCTTCGATGGCATCGGCGAGATCGCGACGATGGAAGTCCGGATCTACACCACCGGCGATCTGAGCTTCCTCCCACACCAGAGAGTGGACACCGGCCGCCGGCTTCCAGTGAAACTTGACCAAATTCGTTTCACCGTCGGGGTTCACGAGTCGAAACGTGTGGACGCCAAAGCCTTCCATCATGCGATACGAACGAGGGATGCCTCGATCGGACATGTTCCACAACGTGTGAGCGGTGGACTCGGTGTGGAGAGACACAAAGTCCCAGAACGTGTCGTGAGCGCTCTGGGCCTGCGGGATCTCTCGGTCAGGGTGAGGCTTCGCGGCGTGAATGATGTCGGGGAACTTGATTCCGTCTTGAATGAAGAAGACCGGAATGTTGTTGCCTACCAGGTCGAAAACACCTTCATCGGTGTAGAACTTGGTGGAAAAGCCGCGTGTGTCCCGCACCGTGTCTGCCGAGCCGCGAGAACCCAGCACGGTCGAGAATCTTACGAATACCGGTGTTCTGGCACCGGAGGCGAACACAGCTGCTTTGCAGATGCCTTCAGCTGCTCCGTTCGCGAGGAACGTGCCGTGGGCGGCCGCTCCTCTTGCGTGGACTACGCGCTCCGGAATCCGCTCGTGGTCGAAGTGCGTGATCTTCTCACGCAGATGGTGATCTTGAAGGAGGGTCGGTCCCCGCTCCCCCGCCGTGAGCGAATGATCGGTCTCGTAGAGCCTCGTACCTGTTGCGGTGGTGAGATATTCACCCCGCTGCGAACGGCCGGTTCCCTTGACCTTCCCCTCTGCGCCCGCAACGGTGCGCACCTCGGGTTGCCGCTGATCATCTTTGGGCGGCAACGGGCGGCGCGGCTTGACCGGCTCGGCCAGGTCCGGAGTCTCCGGGGCTGGAGCGCCTGGTACGGGTTGCTGGGCGCGTCCTTCGCGAGTCATGCTGTCGTTTCCGGACACCGCACCGACAGCTTCCTTGGCCTTACCCTTGACGTCTTCGACGACGCCTTTGATGCCTTCGCTGGGGCCGCTCTTGTCACCTGGCACGTTGTTCCTCCAGTTTCGTTGCGGATTCGCACCTATGCGTATTCGTAGACAGTGGCCCTACCCTGCACGCGATCTGACAAACATTGCATCGTCAGATCGCGCGCTGCCCGTTTGAGTAATCCTGAGCGGGGTAGGTGCTCGTCATGGAGTCTTCGCGAATCGATGCCGAGATCATGTTGACCGTGGACGGCAGTAGCCGCACCCTGACTGTCGACACCCGAACCACGCTGCTCGACGCGCTGCGGGATCGTCTCGGCGTGATGTCCCCGAAGAAGGGCTGTGACCACGGACAGTGCGGATCGTGCACGGTCCTTCTCGACGGGCGGCGCGCTGTCACATGCCTGACGTTCGCAGTAGCGCAGGACGGCGCACAGATCACCACGGCGAGCGGTCTGTCGGATCACGACGGCCTACATGCCGTGCAGCAAGCCTTTCTCGACCAGGATGCGCTCCAGTGCGGGTACTGCACTCCAGGGCAGGTGTGCTCGGCAGTGGGAATGCTCGACGAAGTGAAGGCCGGACAACCCAGTCATGTCACGCAGGACCTCGACGTCGACCCGGATCTGGACGACGCCGAGATTCGAGAACGCATGAGCGGGAATCTCTGTCGCTGCGCTGCATACGGCAACATCGTCGCAGCAATTCGCCAGGCGGCGCAGTCATGATGCCGTTCGAGTACCGACGCGCCGAGGACGTCGACGGCGCGTTGACCCTGATGTCTGAAAATCCCGATGCCGCCTTTTTGGCAGGGGGTACGAACCTGGTCGACCGCATGAAACTCGGCGTGGTCAACCCGCGGATGGTGATCGACGTGAGTCGGTTGCCCCTCGCCGGTGTGGAAGTGCGTTCGGATGGAGGGGTCCGTATCGGAGCGACAGTCCGAAACACCGATCTCGCAGCCCACCCCGTCATCCGTAGCCGATACGCAGTGCTTGCGCGTGCCCTCTTGTCCGGAGCATCAGGGCAGATACGCAATGCGGCGACCACTGCAGGCAACCTGATGCAGGCAACCAGGTGCGTCTACTTCCAGGACGTGACAACTCCGTGTAACAAGCGAGAACCCGGATCGGGTTGCTCTGCCATCGGAGGCTACGTGCGCTACCACGCGATCCTGGGGGCCTCCGACCAATGTATTGCCGTTCATCCGTCGGACATGGCAGTCGCACTGGCTGCACTGGACGCCGTCATTGTCGTCCGAGACGAGAGCGGCGAGCACCGCATTCCGATTACGGAGTTTTACCGTCTCCCTGGCGACTCACCAGAGCGCGACACCGCCCTGGCCCCAAACCAGTTGATCGTTGCAGTCGAGCTGCCCGTGCCCGCCCCGGCGGCGCTGTCGACGTACCTCAAGACACGTGATCGCGCCTCGTTCGCTTTCGCTCTGGTTTCGGCCGCCGCCGAGATCGAACTCGAAAACGATATTGTCACCGGAGCCCGAATCGCTCTCGGAGGCGTGGCGCACCGTCCCTGGCGCGCCTACAAAGCGGAAGAGGTCCTGCTCGGATCTCCGCCGACCGAGGAAGTCTTCATACGGGCGGCAGATGCAGAACTAGCGGACGCGAAACCACAGTCGGGCAATGCTTTCAAGATTCCTTTGACACGCGGCGTCATGGTTTCGGTTCTGCGGTCACTCACCGCGGGAAGGTCCGCGAAATGAAGATGATCGAACCGAGCTACCTGGGAAATCCGATCGAGCGCGTCGACGGATACGCGAAGGTCACCGGCTCTGCGCTCTACGCATTCGAGCATCCCGTGGAGAATCCCACCTACCTGCACGCCGTACAGGCGACGGTTGCGCGTGGCCGCGTCGTCAGCATGAAAACGGAACTGGCAGAGGCACTTCAGGGCGTGATCGCCGTGATCACCGTCTTCGATGCCCCACACTTGGCGGATACCGAAGATCGAGAGCTGTCCGTGCTCCAGGACCCAGCCGTCCACTTCCGCGGACAATTCATCGGTGCTGTGATTGCCGAAACACCCGAGACAGCCCGTCATGCCGCGGGATTGGTGCAAGTCAAGTACGACGAACTCCCGCATGACTCCGAGTTGCGATCCGATCGCGACGACCTTTATGCCCCGGAGGATGTCAACGGCTTCCCGACCGACACAACTACCGGCGATATCGAGTCCGCCTTCACGGATGCGGAAGTGACAATCGACCAGACCTACACCACCCCACTCGAACACAACAATCCCATGGAACCGCACGCCTGCATCGCAATCTGGAAGGATGGCGCCCAGGACGGACGTCCAAGCGTCACCCTGTACGACTCCACCCAAGGAGTCCACGTCGTTCGCGAGACTCTGGCACCGATGTTCGGGCTCGAACTCGATCAGATGCGTGTCGTGGCGCCACACGTCGGCGGAGGCTTCGGTTCGAAGGGATCACCACACGCGCACAACGTATTAGCGATTCTCGCTGCCCGTAGGACGGCGGGGCGACCGGTCAAGTTCGCGCTCACGCGGCAGCAGATGTTCGCGATCGTCGGATACCGCACATCCACGATCCAACACATTCGCCTCGGCGCAAACACCCACGGCCGTCTGACGGCAATGACCCACGACGTCATCGAACAAACGTCGAAGATCAAGGAATACGCGGAACAGACTGCTGTTGCCACCAGGATCATGTACGCCACGCCCAATCGCTCTACCTCGCACCGAGTTGCGGCCCTCGATGTTGCAGTCCCGTTCTGGATGCGCGCCCCGGGCGAGACTCCGGGAATGTACGCGGTCGAGGTAGCAATGGACGAGCTTGCCGTAGCCCTCGGCCTCGACCCGATCGAACTTCGCGTCCGCAACGAACCCGAAGTCGATCCCGAGAACGGAAAAGCATGGTCGGGAAGACATTTGATTGAATGCATGAGAGAAGGTGCGGAAAGATTCGGTTGGGAGAATCGGAGCCGACGCGGTGGACGCAACCTGGACGGCGACTGGATGGTGGGCACCGGCATGGCGGCGGCAACCTATCCGGCAATGACGAACCCCGGTTCGAAAGCGCGCATCGTCTTCGGAACCGATCGAATCTACACCGTACAGATCGGCGCGGCCGACATCGGTACGGGAACCTGGACAGCTCTGACGCAGATCGCCGCCGATGCTCTCGGATGCCGTATCGAGGAAGTTCGGCTCGAAATCGGCGATACCAAGCTTCCTTTCGCGACAGTTGCCGGTGGATCCGCCGGCATCTCGTCATGGGGCTCTACCATCGTTGCTGCTGCCCGCCAGTTCCGCGCGGAACACGGTTCAACTCCCAATGCCGGCGCGGAGACGACAACTGAAACGCCGAAGAATCCGGATGAGGACGATTACTCCATGCATTCGTTCGGTGCTCACTTCGTAGAGACCCGTGTCCATCGCGACACCGGCGAGATCAGGATCCCCCGGATGCTCGGTGTGTTCTCGATCGGACGTGCAATCAATGCGAAAACGCTTCGCTCGCAACTCATCGGCGGAATGACAATGGGATTGTCGATGGCGTTGCACGAGGAAAGCTTCCGGGACAACAGATTCGGCCACGTGATGACTCACGACTTGGCGAACTACCACATCAGCACAAACGCGGATGTGCAAGACATCGAAGCCTTTTGGCTCGACGAGGTCGACACACATGTCAATCCGATGGGATCGCGGGGTGCCGGCGAGATCGGGATCGTCGGGGCTGCAGCCGCAGTGGTCAATGCGATCTACGATGCTACCGGCGTGCGAGTACGCGAGTTGCCGGTAACCGCGGACAAGATTTTGTTCGGACGAAGTGTCGGACAACCGTAGAAGGCTAAGGAGCAAGGAATTCTCGAGCATCCCCTGATCCGGCGATGTGAAAGCATAGGCCTGGTCACAGCTCTCAAAGGCGCAGTAGCCGTCGTCATCGCCTGGGTGATCGCGAACAGCGTCTTTCACAGTCCTGAAGCATTTCTCGCCCCGTATGCTGCACTCTTCATCATCGGGAACACGGTGCGCAACTCGATGCGGGTAGCCGCCCGCCAGGTGAGCGTGGTCGTCCTCGGTGTGGTTGTGGCCGCCATTGCAGCGGTGACCCTCCCGACCGTTGCCGCGTTGGCCCTCGCAACGGGTGCAGGAATACTCGTCGGCCGCATTCCGCGGCTTTCACCTGACGGGATCTGGGTGGCCGTCACCGCCGTACTGGTCCTTCTGTACGGAACCGCGACCAATCCGTACCTCGTCATGCACCGCATAGGCGACGTGGTGGTCGGAGTGTTCGTGGGCATCGCTGTCAATGCCGTGTTGGTCCCGCCCGACCATCTCTCCGATGCCAGAGACCTTTTGGTCTCGCGCACGCATGAGGTCTCAGGCATTCTCCGACAAATGGCCGAGGACGTGAAAAGCGGTGCTGGAGCTAGCGATATCTGGCGTCGACGGGCCCTCTCGGTGAACAAGTCCGTCGCTGCGCACGCCGCAGTGATGGAAGGTGAAGCCAGCCTGGTCGGAAATTTTCGCAAGCGCGGTTGGTTGCGCGTCGGTGGCTCCGATCTGTTTCGTCCCGCCGCCGAAGCACTCGACCGAGCGACGTTACATCTCATGGCGCTGATCCTCGCCGTCGAGGACAGCGATTTCGCCGAGAACGAGACCTTGCAAGGCGCCGTGTCCGACTTGCTCGAAGCGATGGCCGGAGCATTTGCCGATGCGGGAAAAGGTCCGGTACACGATCCCACCGACGATCACGCGGTCACGACTTTGCCTCTCGCCCGGCGGAGGTTGGAGGAACTCGAAAAACTGTTGCAGCAGGGAAAAGTCACAACGGCCGCCGCGCCTTCGATAATCTTGTCCAGCCGCGGGCTACTCGCGGCGCTCGCTGTCCTCGACCGAGAAGAGTACAAAACCGAGACTGCTCACGACTGAGTTTCGACAGCGGACCAACGGGGTAGCAACCCGAGCATGGCGACACACACGGTTGATGCGGACGACCCGCACAAGCCTTCCGACCCGACCGATCTGACGGCACAGTCGTGGAAGTTCGTAGCGCGGCGCTCGGCCCGCGAGTTCACGCGCGATCAATGCACAGATCTAGCAGCGGCACTGACGTATTATGCTGTGCTGTCACTGTTCCCGGCACTCCTGGCACTCGTATCCCTGTTGGGCGTTGTCGGCCAGGGACGTGCCAGCGTCGACACGGTGATGGAGTTGGTCGCCGCTGTCGGCCCGGACTCGGCTGTGGACACGATGCGTGGCACCGTCGAGCAGCTCGTGGCGGCCCCCACAGCCGGTTTCGCCTTGATAGTCGGCCTCGCGGGCGCATTGTGGTCAGCCTCCGGTTATGTCGGCGCGTTCGGGCGTGCGATGAACCGCATGTACGAGGTGGACGAAGGCAGACCCGTATGGAAACTTCGTCCTCTGCAACTGGCCGTCACCCTCGCCGGCCTTCTGTTGGTTGCTGCGGTAATCCTGATGCTCGTCGTCAGCGGCCCCGTTGCCAAAGCGCTGGGCGATCAGTTGGGAATCGGCGACGGCGCCGTGACAACCTGGAACATTGCGAAGTGGCCCGTCATTCTGATCTGTGTGACGCTGGCCGTGGCCGTGCTGTACTACGTGACTCCCAATGTGAAGCAGCCGAAATTTCGGTGGATCAGTGTCGGAGCAGCACTCGCTATTGCAGTGTGGATCGTGGCTTCAGTCGGATTCGCTTTTTACGTGAGCAATTTCGGTAGTTACAACAAGACTTACGGTTCGTTGGCCGGGGCGGTCATCTTCCTCCTCTGGTTGTGGATCACCAACCTCGCGTTGTTGTTCGGAGCGGAGGTTGATGCGGAACTCGAACGCGGCCGGCAACTGCAGGCCGGGATCGAAGCCGAAGAATTCCTCCGCTTGCCTCCGCGGGACACCAGCGTTTCGGACAAGAACGCTCGTCAACACGCACAAGACATCGCCGCCGGTCGCGAGCTTCGCGAAACGCACGGCGGCGAAGACAACGAAGGGATTTCGACCATGACCGAGCGATCCGATACCCGGGCACCCGTTACCAGCACCTCTCCGCCGAAAACTGTCGACGCCGATGCGGTAGACCCGCATTCCCTCTCGACCGTACAACTCGTCGAACGCCTAACCGAGCAGATGTCAGACCTCGTACGCGCCGAGATGTCGCACGCCGTAGCCGAAGTCAAGACGAAGAGCACCCGATTGGGTGTTGGACTCGGTATCTCCGGCGCGGGCGCTCTGCTTCTGCTGTACGGATTCGGAGTACTGCTTGCGGCAGCAGTACTCGGGTTGGCGACTGCACTCGACCCGTGGCTTGCAGCTCTGATAATCGCGGCAATCGTGATCGCCGTAGGTGCAATCACCGCACTCGTGGGTGCCAAACGAGCGAAGTCCGCGGCGCCGCCTGTTCCGGAAGAGACCGTCGAAAGCGTCAAGGCTGACATCGTCACTGCAAAGAAGGGACTGAAATGAGCACTGCCACAGACGGGCCCGACGAGAATGTTCAAGCGCAACGCGAAGCCCTGGCCGCGACCGTGGGCGCACTCGCCGAAAAGGCCGACGTCCCGGCCCGCGTGAAAAGCGAAGTGTCACGGGATGTCGAACGTGTGAAGCAGCAACCAGCCGCCGTCGCGGCCGCGCTCGGCTTCGCGCTGGTGTTCGTGCTCATCCTCCGTCGCCGCAAGCGACGTTCCCGCTCCGCCAAGGGCAATTGAGCCAGGCACCTCCAATGTTTGTGGAAGCAAGGCCGTGGGCATCTGCCCTCTGCATCCTGAGAAAGGGTGTGGTGGATCGGCGCTGGTGGGCTTCCCGATTCACAGGACCGTCGCCTTGTGCTGCAGGCTGGGCTGCCGCGCGTCACAGGGCGACGGTCCAAACTACGCGACCAACCGAATACAAGGAGAGAGATGAACTGGGAAGCCAGTCCCGGGGAACCGTTGACGACCTCGACGGGCATCGACTACTCCACGAAAGCCTCCGTGATTCGTGTTGCATCAGTGCCCGCGTCGCACGTGTACGTCCGGCACTTGGCCCCACCGTCGGGAACCGGCGGCAGACCTGGGGCGGGAACCGACAGCATCATTCGCCTCGACGATCCCATCCCCGAGGACGGCCGCAAGGTTCCCGGCGGATGGTGGCCACCGGTGATGCTGGATCCCGCGTGGATTCGGGACCATCACCACCTGTTCGATCTCTTCCACGTTCACTTCGGTTTCGACGCAATCGCACCACGGGTGATGGAGGACATCGTCCACGAATTACGCAGCCACAGAGTTCCTCTCGTCTACACGGTGCATGATCTGCGCAATCCGCATCAGCCGGAACCCGAGCAACATCGCGAATTGTTGGACGTATTGATTCCCGCAGCGGATTCTCTTATCACCCTGACGCCGGGTGCGGCGGCGGTGGTCGCGAACAATTGGGGCCGGGAATGCACAGTGCTGCCTCATCCCCACGTGATCGAGTTGGAGAACTTCGATCGGGCACGGCCCCCGGCAACGGATTTCACGGTGGGAGTCCACGTGAAAAGCCTGCGTCCCAACATGGATCCCTTTCCGGTGTTGGACACGCTCTGCGCGACGATTGCGACGTTGCCGGGAGCGCGATTGGTCGTGAACGTCCACGACGAGATCTTCGATCCGGATAATCATTGGTATGCACCGCAGGCAGCGAACAGACTGACGGAGTATGCGCGTCGACGGGACGTCGACGTAGTGGTACACCCCTACTTCAGTGACGACGAGCTGTGGACTTACCTTATGTCCCTGTCAGTTTCGGTGTTGCCATACCGCTTCGGGACGCATTCTGGATGGCTGGAGGCGTGTTACGACCTCGGCACAGCCGTCATTGCGCCCAGTTGTGGGTTCTACTCGGAACAGCAGGACTGCAAGGTTTACGGGTTCGACGAGCATCATTTCGATGCCGAGTCGCTGGATCGATGCGTCCGCGAATTGTATTCGGAAGAGCCGGTGCGTCTTTCCGCCGCAATGCGTACCAGGCAGCGCCGATTGTCAGCTTCTGCCCACCGCGAGATCTACGAGAAGGTTCTCGCATGAGGGCTCTACGCATAGCTCTGATCGCTTCGAGTCGTTATCCAGTCATTCAACCATTCGCCGGCGGTCTCGAGGCCCATGTATGGCATCTGGCTGCGGCACTGCGAAAAGTCGGCCACGATGTCACCTTGTTTGCCGGACCAGGATCGGATCCGGAACTCGCTTGTGAGCTGATCGACGTCCGTCCAGCCCCGATCAGCACGGCTGCCCGATCTGATATCTCCATGCCGGCAGAGCATTTCATGCAAGAACATCATGCCTATCTCGACCTCATGCTCCGCCTGTCGCGAGACTACGCGGAGAGCTTCGACGTCATCCACAACCACAGCCTTCACTATCTGCCGGTGGCGATGACGTCGACGCTGAACACTCCCGTGCTCACCACTTTGCACACGCCACCGACGCCCTGGCTGGAATCAGCGATCGCGGCCGGCGGGCCCCCCGGCCGGTTTGCCGCCGTGAGTCGCTACACCGCCGAAGCATGGAAACACGCTGCCGGAGATGTCGATGTCGTACACAACGGAGTCGACACGGATCAATGGCATCAGGGCCCTGGCGGGCGCCGTCTGATCTGGTTCGGTCGAATCGTGCCGGAAAAGGGCGCCCACCATGCGATTACCGCGGCCCGGGCGGCCGGTATGCCGTTGGTACTCGCCGGCCCGGTCAGTGACCATGCTTATTTCAGGGAACGAATCGAACCCGAACTCGACGGCACCATTCGCTATCTCGGCCATCTGGTCACAGACGATCTGGTCGCTGCGGTAGGAATGTCTGCGGTTGCTCTTGTCACGCCGCAATGGGACGAGCCGTACGGTTTGGTGGTGGCCGAGGCTCTTGCCTGTGGCACACCGGTTGTCGCCTACGGCAGGGGCGGCATACCGGAGATCCTCACGCCCGACTGTGGACGTTTGGTCCCGGCCGACGACGTGATCGCACTGACTGCCGCAATCGGCGATGCGATGCAGTTGGCTCGGCCGAGCGCACGCGCGCGAGCGGTAAGCCACTGCTCGGAACGGCGGATGGTGGACCGCTACCTCAAGTTGTACGACGAAATGGCCTGTGCGTCGACAACTACGCGACGAGCAAGCTGATGATCGGTTACTACATCCATCATCAGGGCCGAGGGCACCTCACTCGCGCCGCGTCGATCGCAACGCATCTCTCCTCCGACGTCACTGCACTCACCAGTGCCGATTCGGTTGCCCTGCAGGACTTCGACGACCATGTTCAGTTCCAACTCGACAACGACGAAGCCCACAGACTCAACCCCACCGCGAACGGGGCGCTTCATTGGGCGCCCATACACGAACCCGGACTTCGCTCTCGAATGGCTCGCGTGGCGGACTGGATAGCGACCACGCGCCCGGAGGCCGTGGTCGTGGACGTATCGATCGAAATTGCGACCTTTGTTCGCCTGATGGGCGTCCCGGTCATCGTCTTGGCGATGCCAGGAGACAGGACAGACGCCGCGCATCAATTGGCGTATCGCCTTGCTGATCACATTATTGCGGCCTGGCCACAGGAGGTTTACGACCCGCACTGGCTCCACCCGTATGCGGACAAGACCACCTATGTGGGCGGTATCAGCCGATTCGACGGCCGGGCGTGCTCATCTCAGTCGGTCGGTAATCCCGCAACACCCCGCGTCGTTGTGCTGAGCGGCGCCGGCGGATCAACGGTGACCGACGCCGACGTACAAGCTGCTGCGGCACAGCATGATTCCTTTCATTGGAAGGGGCTCGGCTTACCAGGAGGGACGTGGGTTTCAGATCCCTGGTCGGAAATCTGTGCGAGCGATGTCGTGGTCTCCCACGCGGGCCAGAACGCGATTGCCGACATCTCGATCGCCGGCAAGCCGGCTATCGTGATTGCGCAGAAACGTCCGTTCGGAGAACAGACTGCGACCGCCGACGCATTGTCGATGCACAATCTCGCAGTGACGTTGCCGGGCTGGCCGGCGCTCGACACGTGGCCCAAATTGATCTCAGAGGCAAAAGCTCTCGATCGTGGAGGTTGGACAAAGTGGCAGAGTTCGGGTGCCGCTGCTCGAGCAGCGAGAGTGATCGAGTCGGTCGCGAAACGGCATATGGACCGCTGACATGAAAACAGCCGTGATCACGATCGTGCGCGGTCGCCACGCACACTTGAGAATGCACGTCCGTGGCCTCGCTGTCGACACAACCACACCGTTCTCACATTTCATCGTCGCCATGGGAGACCCTATGGTGAAAACCGTTTTGGCGCAGGAAGAAAGCGCTGCCCGCACAATCGAGATCGACGTTCCCGCGGGAAGCGCGCTTCCGCTGGCTCGCGCGCGAAATATCGGGGCCGCCGAAGCTCTACGCCATGGTGCCGAATTGCTCGTGTTTCTCGACGTCGATTGTATTGCAGCGCCGCTACTTCTGACGAGGTACCTCGAAGCCGCAAGTTCGGAGGCTTCCACTCCCGCATTGTTTTGCGGGCCGGTCACCTACCTGCCCCACCCCGTCGCCGACTCGACCAGTTCGGACTCGTTGGCATTGCTGCACAACCCGCATCCAGCGAGGCCGGTGCCCCCAGACGGAAAGATCGTGGACGGGAACGACTTCGATCTCTTCTGGTCGTTGTCCTTCGCGGTCACTGCTCCGACGTGGTGTGCACTCGGTGGATTCTGCGAGGAGTACCTCGGATACGGCGGGGAAGACACCGATTTCGCAAGGGCCGCCCGAGACAAGGGCGTGAAACTGGCCTGGGTCGGTGGCGCAGACGCATACCACCAATTCCATCCGGTGTCGGATCCACCTGTCGAGCACCTTGACGACATTCTGATCAATGCACGAGTGTTTCACCGACGATGGGGGGAGTGGCCGATGCAAGGATGGATCGATGCATTCGAAAGTGCGGGCCTCATCGCGTATCAACCAGACAGTGCTCGCTGGGAGCGGGTACGGCAAGCGTCGTGTAAGTCGCGCTGGCCAAGAATGTTTCACCACCGAAACGAAGCATGATTAGAGAACCGTCACTGTGGGAAGCCGAACCGAATGGCTACTTACAGAGTGATCAATCCCGCAGGCAACGTTACTGACACGCGCGACATCGAAAGCGCCGACGACGCACATGCTTGGTTTGTGGACACCCGTGCCGACAATTCGGAACTGGGGTGGCGAATGGAAGTTCGTCACGACGACGAATGGTCGTTCTTCGACGACACCGAAGGCGCCTCCAGCTGAGCAATTGCTCAGCGGTCACGATGACGGTCCAGGAAGGACGATCAAGCATGAGCCAGAAACTCGCAGGAAAGAAAGTTGCATTCCTCGTCGCGTCGGAGGGCGTCGAACAGGTCGAACTGACGGATCCGTGGGACGCCTTGCTCGCGGAACACGCTCAGCCGTCGATTGTTTCGACAGATCCGGGAACTGTGCAGGCATTCAACCATCTCGACAAAGCTGACGTCTTCGACGTGGATGCGGTACTCGGGTCGGCGTCGTCGTCCGAGTACGACGCTCTGGTACTTCCTGGCGGGGTGGCCAACCCCGACTTCCTCCGAATGAGCCCTGAAGCGGTGGCTTTCGCCCGTAGTTTTTTCGACGACGGGAAGCCTGTAGCAGTGATCTGCCACGGGCCTTGGACGTTGGTCGAAGCAGGGGTGGTTGCGGGTCGCACTCTGACGTCGTGGCCGAGTCTGCGCACGGATATCACCAACGCAGGCGGCACTTGGGTGGACGAAGAGGTGGTCGTCTGCACTTCCGGACCGAATACTTTGGTATCCAGCCGCAACCCTGGTGATCTTCCAGCATTCTGCGCCAAGCTGATCGACACGTTGGCGACTGTCCGGAGGCAACGATAGACCCGCAGCGTCAACCATCGTGAGTAACCACACAAACGTGGTTGCCCGAGGTCCCCCGTGTTTGAGACCACTACTGCTGGGTAAGTGACAACACCTGGGTGGCAGCACGCCACCGTGAAGACAGGATGAACCTTGCAGATGCGACGCGACCCGCAGTCGGTGCACGTGAACGATACCGAACAGTCCGACCAGAGCAGCCAGCGAAATGTTCTCGCACGAGCAATAACCGGCCCCCTCCTCTTCATGTTCATACTCGGCGACGTTCTCGGCGCAGGAATCTACGCGTTGGTGGGCGTCATCGCCGGCGAGGTCGGGGGAGCCGTCTGGGTGCCACTCCTGGTAGCCCTGGCGATGGCGCTGTTGACCGCAACGTCCTACGCCGAACTCGTGACTAAGTATCCGCGCGCAGGTGGTGCCGCGGTGTTCGCTCAACGAGCCTTTCGGAAACCACTCGTCTCGTTCCTCGTCGGCTTCTCGATGCTGGCGGCAGGTGTCACGAGTGCAGCAGGACTTGCACTCGCATTCTCCGGCGACTACCTCAAAGCCTTCATCGATGTACCTACCGTTCCGGCGGCACTCGTCTTCCTTCTCCTCGTGGGGCTTCTCAATGCGCGAGGAATAAAGGAATCGATGCGCGCCAACGTCGTCATGACAGCCGTCGAGGTCACCGGCCTGGTTCTGGTCGTCGTCCTCGCGTGTGTTGTGCTCGGGCATGGTGACGGAACCTTGAGTCGCGTCGTCGAATTCGATGAAACCCGGTCACCCGCACTCGCGGTGCTGGCTGCTGCACTTCTCGCGTACTACTCGTTCGTCGGATTCGAGACATCAGCGAACGTCGCCGAAGAGGTGAAGAACGTGAGCAAGGTCTACCCGCGCGCACTGTTCGGAGCATTGGTAACAGCGGGTGCCGCATACGTGCTTGTGGGACTGGCTGTTTCGGTTGTTCTCCCGGCCGATGAACTTGCGGCGTCCTCTGGCCCGCTGCTTGCCGTGGTGTCAGCTGCCGACGTCGGCTTCCCCCCGCGCCTCTTCAGCCTGACCGCACTCGTCGCCGTCGCCAACGGTGCATTGCTGACGATGATCATGGCCAGCCGACTGACCTACGGGATGGCATCCGAAGGCCTGCTCCCACGCCCGTTCGCGAAGGTACTTCCCGGGCGCCGGACTCCATGGCTGGCGATCGTGGCCACCACTGCCGTCGCCATGGCACTGTGCCTGACCGGTTCACTGTCGGCTTTGGCCGAGACGGTGGTACTACTCCTACTCGTCGTCTTCATCAGCACGAATATCGCCGTGCTCGTCCTGCGTCGTGATTCGGTGAAACACAGTCATTTTCGAGCACCGACTATCTTTCCGATTCTGGCTCTTCTCACCTGCGTCGCATTGCTCACTCAGCAAAGCGCGGCGACATGGCTACGCGCGGCAGCACTTCTCGCGGTCGGGATCGTGCTTTACGCACTCTCTCGCCGAACCACGAAGAACGACACTACGAGCCTCAGTGCGTGACTTCAGTGTCAACTTCCGAAACGCAGGACACAGCAATGAAAGGCGCAGACCTGTGAGTTCGGTTCACAAGGGGCGCTTTGTCGTCATAGTCGGTCTGGGTCTGTTGGCCGTCGTGACTCTGGGTGCCGGCATCGCGCAGGGAAAACTGCCCATGAATGTCGTGGTGTCCGGGCAGCGATTCACGGGAAGCGTTTCCGCGGTCGAAGCCCAAGGCATTCAGGTTTATCCCCGAGCGGCGGAGACTGCCGCAGAAGCATCTGCGAGCATCGCCGTTCATATCCAACAGGTGCGCCTGACCGACCTGTGCTTGTCGACTGTCGCTCACGGAGTTCCATTCCTGGGTGACGTCACCATGAGCATCCATGCCCCCGGCGACGGAACGACCGCTTCCGGCATCACCTTGGACGCAGCGTCTCTCGGCGGCGCCATCACTGCACACGATGCACGATTGGGTGCTGAAGTCTCTGCACTCGGCGAGGTTTCCGAACTCGATCCACCTGACGCATCAGCCATAACCGCCGGCGACTCGATGTTGGCACAGGCTCGCGTCGAGATCATTTCCTTGACCGCAACACAAGTCGCCATCGACAAGCTGGCCATGAGTGTCGAGAAGGGAGCTGTCGGATGCTGACGAAGCAAGCTGCATTCGCCGCATGGCGAAGGCAGCGGCCTTTTGCCGGATCAATTCTGCTGGGAGTTTCGGCCGGCTTTCTGTTGCTACCCGCCGTCGTGACCGTGCGCCTGGGTGACGTTCTGATTTCCATCAGTACCATCGCCGGGGTTTCCACACTGTTGTTGGCCGCGCTCATGGCCCTGTGCGCAGCTTCCGCGCTACTACGCGTTGACACCCGACTACCAGCTGGGGTCTGTGCGATGATTCTCTCGCTCGTGGCCCTCCCGGCAGCGAACTTCGGCGGTCTGATCGTGGGGACCTTGACGGGAGTCGTGGGCTCGGCTTTCGTATTGGCTTGGGTACCAGTGTATTCAACTGTCCAAACAAGCCCCGAAAGTAGATCAGGCGAGGTTTGACAGAGATGAGAGAGTTGTCCGACTAACCCGGTGCCACCGAGGAAATACAGCACCGTGCGCGAAGGATCGACAGGCGGAGCAAAACGTACGGGTTGTCCCTCGTGCCGGCAGCAGCGGTGCTGATTATTCCGATGGTATGGCTGGGTTGTCGGCGGGCGTGGACAGGTCTGCCACTCGGTTTCTCGTTCCAGACGACCAGGACCCCTACAGCTTTGAAGTTAGGCGAGTCCATGATCGTCGAAGGCAAGGCCAAGTCCACCTCCAAGAGCTACACGCGCTCGATGACCGCACGTTCGAGCGCGTCGCGATCGTCGAACGGTATCTCAACTCCGCCGTAATTCATCGAGTGATCATGTCCTCTACCGGCAACGAGGACGATATCGCCTGATCGTGCCCGCGAGACGGCCACTCCGATAGCCTCACTGCGGTCTGGAACGATAACCGTTTCAGCATGTTTCGCTTCACGAGACCCCGAAGCAACATCGTTTCTCAAACCCGCAGCATCCTCGTGAAACGGACCTTCGTCGGTCACGATGACCACATCTGCAAATGTCCCGGCTATGTGCCCCAACGGCTTACGCTTTCCTGAGTCCCGACCTCCGGTGGCACCGACGACGACAATCAACCTTCCTGCTGTCAGCGAGCGCAAATAGGGAAACAGTCGGCTTTGAGCCGATGGATTGTGAACGTAGTCGACAAATGCGAGGTAGTTCTGCCCGAGGTCCACGCGTTCCAGCCGTCCGGGAACGGCGTCGAGCTCCTCGATACCGTCGAGAGCCGTCGCCATGTCCACCCCGCCCAGTCGCAGTGAAGCAATTGCCGTCAAGGCATTGTCGACTTGGTGACTGCCGAGCAGACGTAGTCGGATTCGCCTACTCCACTCCTCGAGGTGCACGGTGAAGGCAGTGCCCGTCCGTCCTGTGTCAATGGCGGTCGCGAAAACGTCTGCAGCGCCACCACGCGAAGAAACGGTCAAGTGAGGAACCGTGACACGTGCAGCCAAGGTTCTTCCGTAGGCATCGTCGATACCGATTACGGCCGCGGCGCACCACTCGTCCGTGAAAAGCATTGCCTTCGTCTCGAAGTACTCCGCCATCGTGTGATGGAAGTCGAGGTGATCGCGCGAAAGGTTGGTGAAGGCGGCGACTCGGAAGTAAGTGCCGTCGATTCGGTGTTGGGCCAGGCCGTGACTGGAGACTTCCATTGCAACCCCGTCGACCCGATCGCGAACGAATGCTGCCAGTGTTGTTTGCAATTCGCTTGCTTCAGGCGTGGTGCGCCGTGCACGCTGCGACCCTTTCGGTCCACGAACACACACTCCACTGACGAGGCCCGCCCGCTTGCCCGCCGCACGCAATCCGGCCTCGACCATGAATGCAGTGCTGGTCTTCCCATTCGTGCCGGTCACTCCGTACATGTCAAGCATCGAGGACGGCTCTCCGTGCATCCAGGCTGCCAACGGACCCAATGCTTTTCGGGGGTTCTTGACCACAAGCGTAGGCAGAATCTCGGTGGGGCGATCGCTGACCACAGCTACGGCGCCCCGAGCGGCCGCTTCGGCCACGAACTCACGGCCGTGATGCTCGACGCCCGGCAGCGCCGCGTAGACGTCGCCCGGCCGTACCTGCCGTGAATCCTGGCAGATTCCGGTGACCACCTGGGCTTCGGCCCCGAAGGGCGCGTAGTCCACACCGAGAAATTCGGATATGGCGGCTAAGGAGCAGTTTGGCTGCGTTTCAATACTGTTCGACGTCATTCATGACCCCGTCAGTAACGGAGATCTTTCGAAGACGGAGTCCTGAAGATCACGATGTAACTCGACGGGACGTGGCGTCTGCTGAGGCGTGCTGCAGGAGAAGTCGAATTGCGTGTTCGATCGTGTGGGCAAGGACATCCTCCGGGTCGCCTGAGAAAACGCGTTTCTCGGTCTCCGCCCGTCCATGATCGACAACTCCGAACCACACCGTCCCCGGGGCCACGTCCTCCTGAGTCTGGGGCCCGGCCTCCCCTGTGACGGCGAGTGCCAGCGTAGTGCCCATCAGGGTTGCGATGCTGTGCGCCATGACGCGTGCGGCTTCTTCGCTCACAACGGGGCCGTCGGGAACATGGAGCACGGACTGCTTGACCTCCCGGCTGTATGCGACGATCCCGCCACTGAACCACGAACCAGCGTCAGGGGCCTTCCCGAGTTGGGCAGCGATGTTTCCCGCCGTCAGGGACTCTGCCGTTGACAAGGTCAAACCACGTTCAGTTGCAACGGATGCCAGCTGCCTGCACATCTCTTCGAGGTTGGTGTCGACCGGCAGTTCAGGCCGGGGGTGGTCACTCATTTCCAGTCTCTTCCAACGTGTGTCGAGCACTCGGATCGTCCTGGTCGAGGTACGAACGGGTCAGGGGCCCGGCACTGATCCTTATTACATGTGAAATGTTCTCCGGTAAGTGTTTTCGCAAGTAGTCCGCAACTTCGCATCCCACGTACTCGATCTGCAGACTCACCTCGATTCCGGTGTTGCATGGATCGAGCATGACGAGGACGCGTCCTTCCGGGGCCAGGGTGAAAATCTGTCCGATTCCGCCATCAGCTCGAACGGGAACCGTTTTCGTAATTCCGAATCCCATAGCGAGCAGCAATTCGCGCAGCTTCTCCACGGTGTCGAAATAGACCCCCGATGGGGCAACGAGTTCTATGTCCGTGTGCAGACGGCATTTCGATTCACCCTCCACGGCAGCCAACTTTCGTTGTCCCGGCCTCCTCTGCGACATCGTCCCGCCGTTTCGCTCGCTTCTCCGAGGTGCGAGCGGCTTGCACGCGCGCAGGACCACCAATTCTTCGGTTTCCTGTCCCTGATCGATCAGCCCGCGGCGTTCGAGCATCGCGCGGCGCGACCGCAGAACGGGCCCGAACGGAATCGACCTACGCGCGACAACTTCCACGGTCATGCCCCATTCCTCGAGCATCGTCTCCGTCTTGTTCACATCGCACAACGCGGACTGCAACAGAAGCAGCGATCCCCCGGGGGCAACCATGTCGGGAGCCGATGCGATGATCCGATCCAGCAAAGCTCGGCCACTTACTCCCGCATTCCAGGCACGTTCGACACCTGCAGTCGGCAGATCATCGATCTCGGACGGGACATACGGCGGGTTGGAGACCACCAAGTCGAAGACTTCACCGTGTACTGCTTCGGTGAGGTCTCCGCGACGTGCCTCGACGCTTGCCTTGTTGAGAACCCCGTTTAGTCTCACGTTCAAAATCGCGCGGCGCGAGATGTCGATCGCGAGGACGCGGCCTGCTCCTGCTTTGGCTGCGGCAATCGAGAGTGCGCCCGTACCGGAGCACAAGTCGAGCACGCGCGTGGCCGCTGTGACCGTTTGACTGGACAGTGCCTCGATCAACAACGACGTATCGTCCTGCGGTTTGTAGACACCTGGCAAAGAAACGATCATCGACGACTCCTGGGTTCGAGGGGTTTGATCCCCGGACAGGTTCGCTTACCCGCAAGCCGGCGAAAACATGCAGGAGGGCTCATCGTGACGGAACCGAACGGCACAGGCGTGGCCCGAGCAGAAGCTTGTCTGCAGGACTGCAATCACGTCAGGTCAGAGGTGGCCGGTCCCTCCAGCAGTACCCCGTCCGACGCGAAGCGAGATCCGTGTAGTGGACAATCCCAACTGCGTTCGGCGTCGTTCCAGCGCAATATCCCACCGAGGTGGGGGCACACTGCGGAGACGCGGTGCGCCACGCCGTCAACCGTGCAGTGTGCGGAAGGTGCAATCCCGTCCCACACGACTCGGCCCTCGCCCTCCTGTGGTTCATCCGAGCTTCCGAAGCGGTTGATCAACGGCCGTACCCATCCGCTTGCCATTTCGACTGCCACTTCGCCGTTGACAACAGCGGCCTTGGGTAATCCGGAAATCTGATTCCAATCCCACGGGGTGTAGATGACGGACCAGTCCTTTCGGCTGCCTGACACTTCGGCCGTCAGGGCGAGTGCTGCCGCTACCGCATTAGTGAGTCCCCACTTCGCGTATCCCGTTGCGATCAAGATGGAACTGTCACCCGGAACCAGTTGCCCGACATACGGCAGCTCGTTCACCGGGCGGTAGTCCTGCGCTGACCACGAGTGCGTCAATTCTGCTCCGGGAAAATGCTTTCCGGTCCAGGTGATCAACTCTTCAAGGTTTTGTGCCGGCGACGCAGCACGGCCGACTGGATGGCCGTTTCCTCCGACGAGAAGAAGTTCTCGATCGTCGACAGGCACGTAACGTATGGATCGACTCGGTTCGTCGACGGAGAGATACATGCCGTGTGGAATGTCGCCAGGCACGGTAAAAGCGGCGGCATACGATCGCTGTGGTTCGAGACGAGCAAAGAAGCCACCGCGGTCGAGTATCGGCGTGCCGGTAGCAATGACAACGGTCTCGGCACTGATGTCTCCACGATCGGTATGTATGGATCTGCGGTGCCGATTGCCCCGCACAGTGCGAACCCTCGTGTGTTCGTGGACCTTTCCCCCGCGATGTACGAACTCCTCGGTGAGCGCGTCCAATGCGCGCACCGAGTCGAATTGCGCTTGGTCTTCCAACCGGATTGCACCTGCCACAGGAAAAGGCAGTTCCACGGTATCGGTCCACTGGACGTCGAGTCCGGCCGCGCGCGCGGCATCGAATTCATCTCGTAGGGCGCTTGTTCCGTCGACGCTGTTTGCGTAGGTGAATGCAGTTTCGCGTTGCACCGCAACAGAATTGTCGGTACAAAAGCCCAGAAGCCATTGTTGACCCGCACGGTTCGCCTCGACGTAGGCCCGCACTGCCGATGGAGAGTGCTTCTTCGCGATACTCGCGAGCCTCGTGCCTTGAAGCAGGCTGATCTTGCCGGTCGTGTTGCCCGTGGTAACCGCGCCCGTCGTTCTCGCTTCGAGCAAGGCAACCTTGCGCCCGGTACGTGCGAACAACAGAGCCGTGACAACCCCGGTCAACCCCGCTCCGACCACGACCACGTCGAATTCACTGGAGGTCACGAACTCGGACGAGAAGTCGCGGCGTGTGCCGTCCAACCAGAGAGAAGTCATGAACTGCGGTTGCCCAGAGCCACCCGCGTGGAAACGTCTGACCTCGGCTCACTCGGGGGCGGTCACCTGAGCGGGTGCGAACCAGTGTTGTCGCGTCGCACAATCCGCGGCGTGAGTATTCCGAGCGCGACCATCCCCAGGCCGAGCACAAGATGGAGCCAGTTGTCTGCGTCGTTGACCGGGACGAAATTGGCACTGCTGTCTTTGTCGATCACCAATCCATATACCCACAATGCCAGGTACACGATGCCGCCACCGACGAGGTACAACTGCGCGGTCCGCGCCATCCTGGCCATTGCAAGACCGGCAACACCGAAGAGTAGATGAACTACGTTGTGCAACACCGACACCTCGAAAATCCCGAAGAGCTTTGCACCGGAATGATGTCCGGCTCCGGCCAACATGTCGTAGTCGGTGGTCACACCGGGTATGAAGCCGAGAATGCCGACGAGCAGAAATACCGCTCCGACGGCGGCGGACGCAATCTGTACCGCTGAATAAGTTCGAGTTGCATTGCGCTGTGACATGACGGGACCTCCCGAAGACGTACGCCCGTAGCTACCGAGTACGAACGGGGCACGATTTGTTGCCCTGATGGGACGCTTCCCACTGCAGCGGCGTACCAAACAGTCCTGCATCAACCGCGGTCAGCCAGAAGTGCAGATCGAACCGCATGCTTTGATCAGGGCCGAACACCGAGTCCCGTTGCGATCTCGTGTAATCGCCGTGCCGGCCGATCACGTGCCAAGGGAACTGTGGGACCGCCGGCGCCTGCACGGAGGCCCTCGAAGAACTCTTGAAGTACATCGCTGGGAGTGTGCGCGGGTAGCCATCCCAGTTCGACACGGGCGCGGGAGCAGTCCATCCTGGGCACTCTCATCACGGTATCGAACAGACCTGGGGTCGCCGGGACGGCGTGCGCATGCCAAGCGGTCCACACGCCCGAACGGATCAGCTGCTGAGGCATATTCACCAAACGGGCGCCGAGCACTTCGGCAATCGTCTCCATGGTGACCGGGGGATCTGCCGCCAGATTGAAAGCACCCTGTTGCTCGCCGATCGCCGCAGTAACGTAGGCCTTCGCCGCATCCGACGAATGAAGGACCTGAACCGTCAACCCTGGTATCCGCGGCACCACCGGAATCCATCGCTTACCGACAATCGATCCGGGAAGGAATGGGCCGGCGAACAGTCGTCGTTGCGACGACGCAGATCTCTTCTGGAATATGAATCCCGGGCGCATGCGGACGACGCGGGTGTCATTCCGCTCCTCGAACGCATCGAGACACCGTTCCAAATAGGCCTTTTCGCGAGGATAGGCGGCTCCTGGCCAACCGTTCGTGGGCCATTGCTCGGATACAGCCGGCTGACCGCTGCCCGGCGACTATGCACCCACGGACGAGGCATGGATAATCGCCGGTACGCCGGTGTCGGCGACAGCCCGGAATACGCGCAACGAACCCAACACGTTGTTCTCCCACGTGACTTCCGGGCGACGCGTCGGCTGGAACAACCACGCCAGGTGAATAACTACGTCTGCACCCTCGAAGCTGCGGTGAAGGTTGTCATTGCTGACATCCGCGACAACAAAATCGACCTTGGGCACGGTCCAATCCGTCTCTCGCCGAGACAATCCCAGAATCGAGTCGACGGCGTCCTCAGCGCTCAGCGCCTCGACCACACTGCTTCCGACGCTTCCCGTGGCACCAGTGACCACAATTCGCAAACCACTCGTGCTCAGGCGGTACCCAAAGCCTGCCCGTGTGAATCGTCGATCGAGTTCATGCGCGTGTCCAAACCTGGTCGCGCTGCCGCGCTACACCGTGATGAGTAACAAATCTCGGATTGGGTAGCTTCTCCACGCGTTCAGCGGACAGCGCGGGACGCACCCGTACCGAACAGTCGCAAATCCATCGAAAGAGAGCCAAGCCGTGACTTCACCACCACCCGAACCGAATCCAGACAATACCCCTGACCTCGAACCGGGAGGAGGGGTCGCTCCGGGAAGTACCCCGCCGGAGGCGCCGCAGACTTCGGGATTGTCGGAACCCGAACCCTCGACCGACAGGCGGTTCCCTTTCACCGGGATTGCGGCGATGATTGCCGTCGGCGTGATCGTCGTTGTCTTCGTGGTCGCTGCCATTGCCATTCTGGTGTGAGCCATTCTGGTGTGAGCCATTCTGGTGTGAGCCACTCTCACGTGACACCACGTGAGTGGCGATTTCACAACGGAATCGCTGCCCCCGCACGGATTCGCGCTTGCGCCTCGCTGAATTCACAGTCGGCCTCCGAGGTCAGGACGCCGACGAGACGCACACCGGCCCCGGTCGACAACCCGGCAATACGTTCGCCCGCTGCGAATCCGAGCCGATTCTCTTGCGGAACCTCGTCCGATGCCAACAAGGTGGTGACAATTCCGCGCAACGAAAGTCAGTCTGCCGCTTCGCATCCGATGAACCCAGCGCCGATCACTATCGCCGACTCTGCTTCGATCGCAGCGCGGCGAAGAGACTCTGCATCGGGCAGGGATCGCAAGTACGCAACATCGTTCCCACCCGGCGCGGGCAGGCGTTTCGGCTCTGCGCCGCACGCCAGAATGAGGCGACAGTACAAAATCCGCCTACCCGCTGCGGTTTCGGCACACTGCGACCGAACATCGAGCGAGATGACGGAATCTCCGTGGATGAGGTCGATTGCTCGCTCGGAAAACCGTTGTGTCGGCAGCATTCCGTCTGCCGAGGCGTGGTTAAGGTCGAGACGCATGAAGTAACGGGTACCCGTGGGCTGGTCCGTAAACCTGCCTTGCGGTTACGGCCGCGACCTGCGCTGGTGGTTCGGTTTTCAACGATGTTTCGGTTCTAGGTCAGTTCGGGTAGGTCGCCGAAACCCAAGGCCAAGTCAAGCGCGAAGCTGACGGGAGGAAAACCCATGAGCATCGAAGACGGTCCCGGCGACACGTTGAACCCAAGTGAGAGTGTGGATTACGAGGAGGTACGCAACCACGACGGTGACGATGTCGTCGATCCACCGGACAGGTGGACCGCAGCCGACAAATTCGGGACCACAGCGCGTGAGCAGCATGAGGGCGAAACGATGGATCAGCTTCTGGCGGGGGAGGAACCGGATGTGGAGGACACCATCATCTGATCACTGCCACATCTGATCATTCTGGCGCCCTGTCTCCGGTGTCGACAGGGTCGGCCTCGATCCGGTCGTCCACATTGCCCGGCACTCCCTTTCCACGGCGTTCCTCGACTATGCGTTCCTCGAGGTTGTCCACCAGATCGGCGAGTTCCGTTCGTCGATCTTCGATCCCAGGGACGATGTTTTCCGACTGGCCCGCGTCGCTCTGGGGGTGGCCCGCGTCATCCTCCTGCTCACTCGCCTCGTCGCGCTCAGGTGATCGGTGGATCTTGTCGTTTTTCGGTTCTACCATCGATGTTCCTTTTGTCGGTTGTTGCACAAGAAGTTTCAGGTCGGGGAGCCGCAGACAGTACGGCCTCGAATAGCCGGTGACAACAAATGCCGGCCAGATGTGGGCGACCGTACGAGTCATCACACAGTCCTGAGAACCTTGTCCAGGACTATCTGCACCGACCAATTTTCACTGCCGACGTGTGCGCTCTGATCGACTGTGACTCCGTCGACCAGGGTCTGCAGGACAAACCATTCGAAGGACTCGGTGGCGTAACCGAGAGTTTCCTGAGCAGTCGCGGAAATGACCGCCGTGAAAAGTTCACCAGCGGTGATGTCGAAGGTGCAGGTCAATGTACGCGGGGAAAGGGCGAGTCCGACAAGCGTGCCCGCTGCTTCGTCGACCGCGAGGACAAGGTCGGCGCGCACGTCGTGCGAGAGACTCAGCTGCTTTGCCTCCAACCTGGTCAGCTCTCGAAGTACGTGCAGTTGCCGCGGTACGGCTGCGAGAGTCAGAGAGGTCACGCGATTGGGAGGTGCACCGATCGCTCGATCGAAAGTTGTCACGTGAAGTCACTCCTGCGCGCTGTCCGGCCGTCGGCAGGCATGCTACCCAGCTCGAGATTCTCCAAACGTCGACCATGATTGCCACCTTGCACGCGGGATCGGGCCCGCGATTCGCCTGTTCGTCGAGGACCTCGTGGATTTGCAAAATTCTTCTATTTATATGACAGATTTGAGTGGCCGAGAGAGGTTGAAAGGAGTCTTCAGTGGACGCATCGGAAGAGTTGATCCCGGACATCTACGAGCGAATTTCGCACCTGGCACGTACGGTGCACGGAACCCTCACCGGTGGTGTGATGGCGCCCCAACAGGTCCTCGACGAGGTCACCGAAGCCGCAGTCAAGCTACTCGACGGCGTTGATCACGCCGGTATCACCTTGGTCCGCCGCGCCGGCCCCGGCCACCGCCCCGACCTCGAATCGACTTCAGCCACGGGGCCGGTGCCGCAGAGATTTGATGCTTTACAACACGAATACTCGCAGGGACCGTGTTTCGATGCCATTTGGTCCCATCAGACAGTCCGAATCAGCGATGTAGTCGAAGAGCTGCGATGGCCGCATCTTATGAACGCGGTGCGCGAGGAGACCCCGGTCCGGTCCGCGATGTCGATTCAGCTCTACACCGACGGTCAAGAATTGGGTGCACTGAACATTTACTCGGACACCTCGGGCGGTTTCGACGCCGATACCGAAGAATTGGCGGTCAATCTGGCAACGCATGCCGCAATCGCCCTCTCCAGTGCGCGCCGGGGACAGCAGTTTCGCAGTGCCCTCGCATCTCGCGATCTCATCGGTCAGGCAAAGGGCGTCATCATGGAGCGATTCGACGTCGACGCGATTGCGGCATTCCACATGCTTCGAACGCTCTCGCAGGAGATGAACATTCCCGTGATCGAATTGGCAACACGTGTAGCCAAGCGCGAAAATCTGGTCGCGGACAACGGTTAGCACCCACTGCGAGTAACGGCCTGACCGTCGTCGGGCCCCTCGTGCATGGTTTCGCCTCTATCGGGTGGCATCGAAACATGCAGTCCAGCTGATAGGGCACTTATTCTGCTGCGGTGGTTGGCATTACGAGTAGCCCCGCTGTGGGTTCGCAGTAGCCCTGTTTGGAGTTCACTCTCACGGGTAGCTGAATTGGTGATCAGGTTTTGATCCGACTGGCGAACGCTTCTACCCGTTCGCCGAGCCCGACTACATGAGGAGTATCCCCGACGTGACGTCTTTCGAGCGGGCGAACAAGCGACCTGCCCCGCCTTCGGCAGCCCTAACCGTCGCAGCAACACCTGAACATCTGGGCGTGCTTCGCGCCCTGGTGCGGACGGCCGCAGCGCAATATCCGCTCTCGATGGACGCGCTGACAGATCTTGTTCTGGCAGCGGACGAAGTCGCCAACACTCTTGTCGACCGTGCTGTTCCCACCAGCGCCCTCTCGTGCACGTTCGCCGTCAATAGCGAGCAGCGCCTACTTGTATCCGTCACTGCGGGGACCTCGCACGAAATCACCTGCAGCAATACGTCATTCGGCCGAATCGTGCTCGAGGTATTGGTAGACGACGTCAAACTGGCGCAAATTCCTACAGTTGACGGGAACTGGTCTGTGACTATCACCCTGAGCAAAGCGCTGCAGGCAGGTTCGTGACACCCTCCGCGACGGACAGAACCGACTACGCACACCTCGTCGACCTGTTCGCGGATATCAAGGCTCTGCCGGACGGCGCTGAACGTGAACGCTTGCGGGCGAGGATCATCGAATCATGCCTGCCCATAGCCGCAAACATCGCAGCACGGTACCGTGGCCGCGGACAAACACACGAAGACCTTTTCCAGGTTGCCAGCGTCGGACTGGTCAACGCCGTCAACCGTTTCGACCTCGGCAAGGGACGAGACTTCCTCTCCTTTGCAATCCCGACCATGATGGGCGAAGTGCGTAAGCACTTCCGCGACCGTGGATGGGACGTCCGCGTACCCCGCTCGCTGCAGGAAAACTATCTCGCTCTGCAGAAGGCCAGAACCTTTCTGACGCAGAGCTTAGGACGAGAACCCACGGTCCCCGAACTGTCCGCACACCTCGAGGTCGAGCCCGGTGACGTCGCAGAAATCATCGCTGCGGGTGACTCGTATCATTCGGCATCTCTTGATGCATCCGTCTCCGTGGACGGTCGACCGCTCGGAGAAACCCTCGGAGACTTCGATGCAGCACTCGACAGCGTCGACAATCACGAAACCCTACGGCCGGCGCTCCTCGCGCTTCCCGAGCGTGAACGAACCATTCTGCTGTACCGGTTCTTCGGTGAGCTGACACAGTCGGAGATCGCCGAAAAAGTCGGTCTGTCTCAGATGCACGTGTCACGTCTGCTCACCCAGTCCCTGGTTGCCCTTCGGGCCGACCTGAAGGGAGACTAGCCATTCAAGCCCATCCAAGTGTCCCGTCAACGTAGTTCCAACCCGGCACCTCGGTGTCCTGGTTCGGCGGTACCGGCCTCTCACTTCTCGAATTGGTTGCTTGGCAGCCAATTTGGGCACCGCGGAAGTGTGCATCGCAATTCGCGGCGAAAAGTGCGCCGAAACCCCTGGGATTTGCACACCTTTCTGACTACTAGATACGGCAGCGAGGATATGACTACCGCGAGACGGAAACATGATTGCATGCAACAAATGGGTTTGTCGTCAGAGCGTGAACCCTCCGAGTTCAGCTCGTAGAGCTTTCAAAGACTGGGTGAGCAGACGCGACACGTGCATCTGTGAAAGGCCTACCTTCTCCGCGATCTCCGACTGCGTCAGACCTCCGAAGAATCGATAGAGGATGATCGCTCGTTCCCGCTCGGGCAACGCGAGGAGCGCCGGCCGTAGGGTCTCGTGGTTGTCGACCTCATCGAGTGCAGCGTCGTAATCGCCGAGTGTGTCCCCGAGCGGCAGGCCGTCAGTAGACGTCGCGGCATCCAAGGACGTCGACTGGTACGAGTCACCGGCTGCAACGATTTCCGCGATGTCCCCCGGTTCGACCTCGAGGTAGGCAGCCAACTCCGGAATGGAGGGCTCACGTCCGAGCGTCTGGGTGAGTGAAGACCTTGCCTTCTTCAGCGCGAGATAATTCTCCTGCAGTGACCGGGGAACACGAACATCCCATCCTCGGTCACGGAAGTGCTTACGGACCTCACCCATCATCGTCGGGACCGCAAAGGACAGAAAATCACGCCCCTTCTCCAGATCGAAGCGATTGACAGCGTTGACCAGCCCGACGCTGGCAACCTGGACAAGATCCTCATGGGACTGGCCGCGGCCGCTGTAGCGATGCGCGATGTTCTTTGCGACCGGGAGGCATTCTTCGATGATCTGCGCGCGTAGTTGCTTCCGCTCAGGAGCGCCGTCCGGCAGAGCCTTGATATCCGCGAACAGGTCGACGACGTGCGAGTAGTCGTCGCGGCCTGCCGCCGACGGGGTCATGAACCTGTCTGGAGCGCTTTGTTCAAGATGATTGTCACGGCCCAGCCCTCTTCGACGTTGGTGGGAAACTGCTCGAAGATGACGTCGTCGACCAATGTTTGCAGAACTATCCAACCGAATGAGGTGGTGCTGAGGTTGATCGGCGCCGACGTCCCCACGGACAACCTTACGTTCAGGTTGCCGTCGATGTCGACGCCGAAGGTGCACGTCAAATCGGTCGAAGGGCGAGCATGCCCGACGAGCGTGGTGGCTGCTTCGTCGACAGCAAGAAGGAGGTCTGTGAGCGCGTCGACGGAGAGCGGGTACTGTGCGGCGGCCGTTCGTGCGAGCGCTCGGAGCACCCCGAGCTGATGAGGCGATGCGGCGACGCTGAGCGTCGGGGAAGGCGGCGAGGAGGGTGCGGGCGGGTCGATCGCCTGTTCGGGGGATACCACGTGAACTCTCCTGTACATGGTCGGATGCAAGTCACCCCTTGGAGGGCTGATCGCACGCGTGAAGTCGATCGTCCCATCATTCTCCACGACAGCCAACGGAGTTCACGCAGTAGAAACTTCCACGGAAGTCGAAACCAACGCAGTTCGATACTGCACCCACTTTTTCCTGAACCGTTGCCTCGTGTTTCGATTCAACGTGCACTAGCCCTAGTAACAAACCTGAGCAAACGGAATCCGATTGAAGCGCTAGTGATTTCGGCTCTGGACGGACAGAAAATGTCTCTCTCTGCATTACGGCGCACGAAGAAGCGATTCCTGTGCCACGCTCGCCGCCAGAACACCGTCGCGTGTCCAGAAATGTCCTGTCGAAAATCCCCGACCGTCAGTGGCGGAGTTACTCTGCTGGGTGAAGAGCATCCAGTCGTCGGCACGGAAGGGTCGATGAAACCAGATCGCGTGATCCAGTGACGCCATCAGCACTCGCGAAGGTCCGACCATCAACGACCGGTGAGGTTGGATGTCAAGTGAGGCTGTTGACGCCAACGACAAATCCGAGGCGTAGGTGAGGACACCGGCATGGAACAGCGGTTCATCCGGAAACGCGTGATTCGGTCTGAACCACACCGACTGTGCCACCAATCCCCGCTCGAGCTCACCCTCGTCGGCCACGAATCTCATATCCATCGCACGGTGCGTCTTGTTGTCGCGAAACTCGTCGGCGCGGGTACTCGCCCAATGTTCGTACGGATCGGGAAGGTCCTCCGGCGCGGGTACGACGGGCATCTTCTCCTGTCGGTCAGCACTTTCCTCGGAGATTTTGAACGACGCGGACAGCGTGAAGATCGGTGTACCCAGTTGCAGGGCTGTGACCTGACGGGACCAGTACGTCCGTCCGTCACGCAGACGGCTGACTTCGTAGGCGATGGGCTGCTGTGGATCGCCCGAGCTGAGAAAGTACCCGTGAAGTGAATGAACCACCGCCGCCGCAGGCACAGTCCGACCGGCAGCGGTCAAGCCCTGCGCCGCCAGATGCCCGCCGAAAATGCGCCCGGGGGATCCGGCATGGCAATATCCCCGGAATCTGTCGGAGCCGAGGTCGTCCAGACTCAGCAACGTGTGCAGGTCAAAGGACTCGAGTTCTCTCGATTCGGTGAGAGTCATGTCCACAAGGTCCCTGCGTCGACGGCTGCGTCCGCCGGCGCAGACGGCAAACCCGGATCGGAGCGCGAAAATCGCGGCGCCGGACGATGTTGGGTGACCCCGTCCAGTTCCACGAGCGAACCACGCTGGGCAACATGAGTATTGGATGACGCTTCCGCGAACGTCAGAACTGGCGTCGTGCATGCATCGGTACCGTCGAAGACCGCGGCCCACTCGTCGCGCGTCTTCGACGCGAACACGTCGGCGAACACCTTCTTCGTTTGCGGCCATGCACTCTTGTCGTTCTGACTCGGCAACGTCGCGGGATCAAGTCCCAAACCGGCCAGAAGTAGTGCATAGAACTGTGGTTCGACGGCACCGACGGCCATGTATCTGCCGTCGGACGTCTCGTAAGTGTCGTAATACGGGGCTCCCGTGTCGAGCATGTTCACACCGCGTTCGTCCGACCAACGCCCGAGACCCCGGAAACTCCACATCATGTGTGACAGCGCCAGCGTCCCGTCGACCATGGCGGCATCGACCACCTGACCCTGCCCGGACTTCTGTCGCTCGAAGAGCGCGGCAAGAATGCCGAACAACAGGAACATCGAGCCACCGCCGAAGTCCCCCACCATGTTCAGCGGCGGAACCGGGCGCTCACCGGCACGACCTATCGCGTGCAGAACGCCGGTCAGCGAGATGTAGTTGATGTCGTGTCCGGCAGCCTGAGAAAGCGGCCCCTCCTGACCCCATCCCGTCATCCGCCCGTACACCAAGGCCGGATTCCGTTCCAGCGCAACGTCCGGACCGAGGCCGAGCCGCTCGGTGACCCCAGGACGAAAGCCCTCGATGAGCACGTCCGCACGCTCGATCAATCCGAGAGCGAGGTCGACTCCGGCAGGGTCCTTGAGGTCCACCTCGCAGATACGACGCCCACGCTGGGTCTGATCGCGAGGTTGGCCGGGGGCGGGGATCAGGCCGGCACGTTGAACACGGACGACGTCGGCGCCGAGATCAGCGAGCAACGTCGCTGCGTGGGGACCTGGACCGATTCCGGCAAGCTCTACGACGCGAAGCCCGTCAAGCGGTCCGCGGCCTGTGGTGGTGGCCATGATTGTCCCTCTGTTCTCTCTCGAGTCGAAGTATCTGTGTAGGTATGGGTTTCAGCTGAGCAATGACGGCAGCGCCCGTGCAAGGTTGCGCTCGTGAATCTGCGAGGCGCCTTCGTAGATTCGCAAGGCACGCACATCCCGCCACATGCGCGGCACCGGATGATTGCCGACGATGCCGACCCCACCGAGCACCTGTACCGCGCGGTCCCCGACCACCGACGCCATTTCGGTGCAGTACAGCTTTGCCGCGGCGATCCTGTGACGCGGCGGCGTTCCGCGGTCGAACTCACGGGCACAGTCGAGGATCATCGCTCGACCCGCCTCGAGTTCGGCATAGCTGCGTCCGAGCATCGACTGCACGGCGCCGAACTCGGCCAAGGGTTGGCCGAACTGCTCACGAGACCCCGCGTATCTCATTGCCTCCGTCAGCATTCGAGTCGCTTGACCCACTGCGGTAGCCGCAACGTGCGTGCGCGCCTGGTTGATTCCGCGCATCGCGTGAACCATCCCCAAACCTGTTGCACCGCCGATCAATCGGTCGGAGCTCACCGACACATCACGCAGGCTGATTTCGGCGACCGGGCCCTCGGCATGACCGTTCATCAAGTCAGGCACCCGGGTCTCTACTCCCGGCGATTCCCGATCAACAAGGAACGACGAAATCTCGCCGTCCGTAGTGCGGGCGAACACCACCAGAACATCAGCCCAGGCGCCGTTGGTGATGAAGCGCTTTTCACCGTTGATCACATAGCCGTCCGGGGTGCGGACAGCGGTGGCGCGCACAGCCGAGGCGTCACTACCCGCCTGTTCCTCGGTGAGAGCGAACGCCATGACGCACTCTCCCGCTGCCATCGACGGTAGATACTGTCGGCGTTGAGCGTCAGTTCCGTATTCGAGGAGGATCTGAGAAGCCAACCCGATGCTCGTCGAGAATCGGGAACGGTACACCGCCGACGACCTGGTGAACTCGAAAGTCAGCAGCACCTGCTGTTCGACGGACCACCCCAACCCGCCGACACTCTTCGGCAGCGTGATGCCGAACAGTCCGACGTCGGCCATTCTTGCCACGAGATCAGCGGGAACCTGACCGGCAGAGACCATTTCGTTCTCTCGGGGAATGAGCTCGTTGTCGGTGAAGTCGCGGATCACCTGCCGGTAGGTCTCGAAATCGAGGTCACGAATCTGTGGGTCGATCACGGTTCTGCTCCTGGAAGAATGTCGGGAAGATGGATGTATCACCGGTAGGTGTCGCGGAGAGTGCGTTTGAGGATCTTTCCTACCGGCGACAGGGAAAGCGCGTCGACAAAATCGACCGACCTCGGCGCCTTGTACCGGGCGATACGCGCGCCGACGAAGTCTCGGAGTTCCTCACCGCTGGAATTGTTTTCAGGTTTCAGTACAACAACCGCGTGCACTCGTTCTCCCCACTTCTCGTCGGGGACACCGATGACTGCACAACTGCTCACGCTGGGATGCTGGGACAGAGCGGCTTCGACCTCGGCGCTGTAGACGTTCTCGCCGCCCGAGATGATCATGTCCTTGAGTCGGTCGACGAGGAACACGTAGCCGTGCTCGTCCATGAAGCCGAGGTCACCCGTGTGCATCCAACCGTCGCGGACTGCTCGAGCTGTCTCGGCCTCGTTGTTCCAGTACCCCATCATGACGTTCCCGCCCCGCACCACGACCTCTCCGATATCGCCGCGTGGAAGCTCTACGTCGGTTGCGTCGACAATCCGCACCTCGGCGTGTGGCGCAGCACGTCCCACGGATCGAAGCCGTTCCGGGTGATCAAGATTGCGGTGGTCGTCGTCGCGGAGAAGTGTCGCGGCCGGAGCCAACTCGGTCATTCCGTAGCCTTGACGCAGTCGAAGATCAGGTGATCGTTCGATCAAGCGGCGAACCAGAGGCTCCGGCATCGGCGAGGCGCCATAGGTGATCGAGGTCAGACTGTCGATCGTCAGACCTGTTCGATCAGCGAACTCGAGCATCGCGTGCACCATCGTCGGCACGAGCAGTGACTGTGTAACTTGCTTCTCTGCAATGGTTTCGACCAATTTCTCGACGGTGAAGTCGCCCATCAAGACGTGCGTGGATCCGGTAACGGCGGCCTGGACCAAACCGGCAAAAGCTGCGAGGTGGAACAGCGGGGCCACGTGCAGGGATCGGCCTGGCAGATTCGGCTCACCACTACCGGCAAGGACTCCGAGCACCGATGTCAGGATTTGGCCGGCGCTCAACATGACGCCTTTGGGGCGGCCTGTAGTTCCGCCCGTGTACATGAGCAGCGCCAACGCATCAGGATCTGCATAAGTATCGGGAATCGGGCCGTGAAGCGCCAAAGCAGAGTCGTAGTCGACCGTATCGCGGGGGAGATCTGTCGCCCCAAAGACGATCACGGTCTCCAGAACAGCACAACGATCACGAAGTTCCAGCGCAGCGGCCAGACGAGGACCGTCCACGAAAAGAACTGTGATTCCGGCATCTTCGATGTGAAATGCCATCTCGTCGGAACTCCAGCGATTGTTCACCGGGGAAGCCACCATCGACGCCCAAGCGCAGGCGAAGGAGTACTCGACATATTCGAGACAGTTCGTGGCCGGTATTCCTACCCGGTCACCTCTCTCGAGCCCGTAAGACGTGAGCATGCCGGCCAATCTCGCGACGCGACTCTGCAATTGCGCGAACGTCAACTGGCGCTGACCGTCTACGACGGCCATAGCGTCGGGATCACTCTGGACCGACCGATGTAAACCCTGAGTCAAGTACATTCTCGTTCACTCTCCTGATCCCGATAACAATGTCTTCCAGTACATTTCATCGCCCAGCGAAGTGCGGTGCCCGTTTCCCGAGGAAGGCCGAGCGCGCTTCCTCCACGTCTTCGGAGTACGCGCATGTGATCAGTCGGTCGGCTTCGTCGATCAAGAACTCCGACAATGGCCGTGACAGCGCGGACTCCAGATTCAGCTTTGCACCACGCACTGCCAACGGAGCCGAATCAGCCAGCTGCCGAGCGATTTTCGCCATCCGGGTTTCGAGTGCGCCGTCGGCCACAGCTTCGTGGATCATCCCGAACGCGGCTGCCTGGTCAGCCTTGATCCGTTCGGGCAACAACATCAGCTCCCGAGCTTTCGCCGGGCCGACCGCCCTGGTCAGCAACCACGCCATACCGGTGTCACCAGACATTCCGGCCCCGACGAATGCCGTGTTGAACACCGCGCCGGTGCCGGCGTAGCGAAGATCGCAGGCTAGCGCGAGGCTCAGCCCGGCTCCTGCGCAACCTCCGCGAATCATTGCCACCGTGGGTTTGGGAATCTGCACCAAAGTCGGTATCACCCGTGAAACATCAAGCAGGCGAGTGCGATCCTCCTGCACAGACAACCCTCGAACAACCCGCATTGTCGGATCTCCGGACTGATCGCGGCCCACACAGAAGTTGTCACCGGCGCCGGTGAGCACGATGACTCTGACAGATTCGTCACCGGCGGCCGACGTAAGCGCCTTCTGCAGCTCGGTGAGCAGCGTGTACGTAATTGCGTTACGTCGATCCGGCCGGTTCATCGTGATCGTGGCGACACCCGCGTCGACGTTGTAGAGAAGTACTGTCATGGTTCCCCTCGGTTCGTTCAGAACCCGGCCGCTTTGGCGATGATCGTCTTCATCACTTCGTTGGTTCCGCCGTAGATGCGCGACACACGGGTGTCTGCATACAGACGCGCGATGGGGTATTCCAGCATGTAGCCGTAACCCCCGTGCAGCTGCAAGCACTTGTCGATGACCTCAGCTGCGGTCTCGGTGCAGAACAGTTTTGCTTTGGCTGCGTCGGCGACACCGAGGTCGCCGGTCTCGTGCAATTCCAGAGCCCGGTCGACCATGCATTGCGCAGCCTCGACCTTGGCGATGCACTCGGCGATGACGAACTTGGTGTTCTGGAACTCCGCGACCGCCTGGCCGAACACCTTTCGGTCACGCACGTAGGCAGAAGCGAACTCGATGGCTCCGACGGCCGCAGCAGTCTGGGTGACTGCGATCATCAGTCGCTCTTGCGGAAGGTTGTTGGCCAGGTAGCCGAAGGCAGCGCCCTCCTCACCGAGCAGATCTTCGGCCGGCACCCGTACGTCGGTGAACGAAAGCTCTGCCGTGTCCGAAGTACGCATGCCGATCTTCTCGAGTTTGCGGCCGACCTCGTAGCCTTCACTCGCGGTGTCTACTGCGAGGATGCTCAGCCCGGCGCGACGGTTCTCTGCCGTCGGCGGAGACGTCCGGCAGATCACGAGTACCCGATCTGCCTGAACACCGCCGGTGATGAATGTCTTTGCGCCGTTGAGAACATAGTGAGTGCCGTCCTCCGACAGTTTGGCCGTGGTCTTGATTCCGGCCAGGTCCGAGCCGGTGCCCGGTTCGGTCATCGCGATGGCAGTCATCATGTCGCCACTGATGAAGTCGGGGAGCCAGCGTTGCTTCTGCTCTTCGGTGCCGTAGGTCAGGATGTAGGGCAGGACCAGGCCCGTGTGCACACCGAATGCGCCGAAGCTGACGGCCGAGCGAGCCGTCTCTTCGCTCAGGGCAGCCTGGAACTTGAAGCTTGTTTCACCCGCTCCGCCGTACTGCTCGGGAACCGTCATTCCGAGAACACCGAGTTTGCCTAGCTGGCGATAGAAGTCGCGAGGCACCTGGCCCTCGCGCTCCCAATCGGAGAAGTTGGGCATGACCTCGGCTTCGATGAAGCTGCGGATGACCTTGCGGAAATCCTCGTGCTCTTCGTTGAATACTGTGCGCTGCATTGTTTCTCCTGAATATTGTGATTGAAAGTGAGTAGTGCTCAGCCGAGGATCCGCACTCGATCGCGGGTGGCGTTGACGGCGCAGAGCGCGATGACGGCACCGATGACAGTCGCGATTCCGAAGATCTGGAAAGCAGTGGCGTATCCCTCGGCCGGGGTTGCGGCGCTGTCGACGATGACGCCAGTGAGGTAGGGGGCGATAAGTCCACCGGTCGCCATCAGCGCCATGAAGACACCCAGAACCGCAGCCATCTGTTGCGGCGGGCAGATTTCGGAGATCGCCGCGTTGAACTGGGGAATGATGACCGTGCCGATGCCGTAGCCCACCGATACCACGAGCACCGCAACGATCGGGGTCTTGATGAAGGGCATGGTGACCAGGGCGAGCCCACAGATCAACAGGGCAATTCCGGGAACGATCCCGCGAAGGATCCTCGAACTGGCACCGCGCGCCATCAACCTGTCACTGATCGACGTGCACAGAAACATGAAGAACAGGCCTGCGACGCTGGGGATGCCGAACATAGTTCCGGCCTGAACCCGCGAGTATCCAAGTCCCACTTCGAAGTACGACGGTAGCCACGTGAGAACTACCGTCACCAGAGCGTACATGGTGAACACTGCGGCGAGGGCTCCGAGGAACGTCGGGGTGAGAAAGATCTTTGCCAGCGGCACCTTGGCGACAACAGGCCCGTCTGCAACCGACGACGCAACTGTGTCGGATTTCCGAACCGGCCGCTGCATGTACGGCCCCTCTTTCCAGGTGAACAACCACAGGACGCACCAGACCACGCCGACCCCGGCAAGGATGATGAAAGTTGCTCGCCATCCCCAACTGGCTACAGCCAAGGCCATCAGCGGTGCGATCGCAATCTTCGCGATCGAGGCACCGGAGGCCAGGAAAGCTCCTGGCAGGCCACGCTTTTCCGCAGGATGCCACGAGTAGACGCCGGTGTGAACGAGCGCGCCCGCGGGCCCTTCGAAGAATCCGAGCATCATGCGCGTGAACAGGAGCATGCCGAACCCGGCGACCACGACGAGCGGGATCATCGAGGCTGCCCATCCCAGTGAGAGCAGAACCAGCAACCACCGCAGCGACATCCACTTGTGCAGGACTCCGGCAAAGAAGCCCCCGACGGTGAAGGCCAGGAAGAAGGCGCTGCCGACCAGTCCGATCTGCGCCGAGGTCAATCCGAATTCTTTGGCCAGCGGCTGCGCAACCAGACCGAAGACTGCCTTGTCAGCCCAGTTGACGATGACAAGGAGCACGAGTACTCCGGTGAGCCCCCACGCTCGCACTCGGGATTCCCCTACTTCTCGCGGCGGTGCATCAGTGGGAAGAGCCGGCTTGCTCAACGTCATTCTCATCGATCCTCTCAGGCAAGTGCGACAACTGCGCCACGGAGCGAGCGCAATGCGAAACAGAAGCTGGGTGAACTGATCTCAGCAACGAAGTACTGGATGCGGGACTCGGAGACCGGTCCGGTGCGAACCCGACGTGATCGATTCGTGGTCGATTGAACCGCCAGGCACCTACCCTGTGACGCACGCCACCTTGCCGCCCAGAAAGTAAATCACCAAACGGTGCTCCGACGCAATAGCCCCGTGAAATTGACCCCTTTCGTCGGAAAACCTTCGGCTATCGCGGCGAAAGTCCCTCGTAAAGACGCCCTGTGACTCAGTAGACAAAACCCAAATCGTGGTGTTAAGTAAATTTCCATCCGATCAATTAGGAGACAATCGTGACCAGAAAAGTCCATGTTGCCGGAGTGGGAATGATCCCGTTCACCAAGCCGGGCAAGAGTGAGAACTACAACGTCATGGGGGAGACGGCCGCCCGTGCCGCCCTCGACGACGCCGGTATCGACTACTCGCTGGTCCAGCAGGCCTATGCCGGCTACGTCTACGGTGATTCCACTGCCGGACAGGCCGCCATCTACGGCCTCGGACTGACCGGCATCCCGGTCATCAATGTCAACAACAACTGCGCCACAGGCTCTTCGGCTCTTTTCCTCGCGCGCCAAGCCGTCGCCAGCGGCACCGTCGAATGCGCATTGGCTGTCGGCTTCGAGCAGATGAAACCCGGCGCACTCAAGCGGGTCTGGGACGACCGCCCAGCGCCGATGTTCCGTTTCGACGACCTGATGACCGAGATCCAAGGCGTCCACGACGGTCCGCGCGCAGCCCAGATGTTCGGTGGCGCAGGACTTTCGCACATGGAGAAGTACGGCACCAAACCCGAGACCTTCGCAAAGATCTCGGTCAAGGCCCGTAAGCACGCGGCCAACAACCCCAACGCGGTCTTCCGCGATCTTCTCACCGAAGAGCAGGTGTTGGAGTCACCGCACATCTTCGGCCCGCTCACTCGTTACCAGTGCTGCCCGCCCACCTGTGGCGCCGCTGCCGCCGTCGTCTGCAGCGAGGAGTTCGCCCGAAAGCACGGGCTGGCGGCTGACGTAGTGATCGAGGCACAGGCCCTGACCACCGATACACCAAGCACTTTCGAGGACCGCGACATGATGAAGGTCGTCGGCTACGACATGACGGCCGCCGCGGCTGCGCAGGTTTACGAAGCCGCCGGCATCGGGCCCGAGGACGTCCAGGTCGTGGAACTGCACGACTGCTTCTCCGCCAACGAACTCATCACGTACGAAGGTCTGGGCCTCACGCCTGAAGGCACCGCCGAGAAGTTCATCCTGGACGGCGACAACACCTACGGCGGACGAGTAGTCACCAACCCGTCGGGAGGCCTGCTGTCCAAGGGTCACCCCCTCGGCGCCACCGGTCTGGCCCAGTGCGCCGAACTGGTCTGGCAACTGCGCGGCCAGGCCGGTAAGCGGCAAGTCGAAGGGGCACGAATCGGCCTGCAGCACAACCTCGGACTCGGCGGTGCGTGCGTGGTCAGCATCTTCAAGAAGGTGAGCTGACATGGCACTCGACCCGTCCGTCGTCGGAACGACAATCCCGGGCCACGAGGCACTCGTCGAGCGCGGACGCCTACGCTTCTTCGCGCAGGCCATCGGCGAGACCAACCCGATCTACAGCGACGTCGAGGCCGCCAAGGCTGCCGGTCATCGTGACCTGGTGGTGCCGCCCACCTTCCTCTTCTGCCTCGACATGGAGAAACCGGACCCGTTTGCCCTGGTCCGATCGCTGAAGATCGACATGAGGTACGTACTGCACGGCGAGCAGTCCTTCGATTACCACGCACTTGCCTACGCCGGCGACACACTGGCATACAACGGCAAGGTCACGGACGTGTACTCGAAGAAGAACGGCGCGTTGGACTTCCTGGTCCGGACCGCCGAGGTCACTCGCGACGGCGAGTTGATCGCACGCCTCACCAACACCCTGGTCGTTCGAAACCCTAAGGCGCAGAAATGAAAACAGGAGACGTTCTTCCCTCGCTGGAACTGCCCGATATCAGTCGCACCACGCTCGCGCTCTACGCCGGCGCGTCCGGCGACCACAATCCGATGCACATCGATCTCGACGTCGCCCGCTCCGGCGGAATGGACGACGTGTTCGCGCACGGCATGCTCTCGATGGCCTACCTCGGCCGCTTACTCACCAATTACGTTCCGCAAGAACGTATTCGCTCGTACAACGTGCGCTTCGCCTCCATCACACCCCTGCACGCGAAGCCGACCTGCACCGGCACCGTCACCAAGGTCGAAGACGGCCTGGCCCACCTCGATATTGCCGTCACACTCTCCGACGGCACCATCACCCTGCGCGGCGACGCCGTCGTAGCCGCGTGAAAACCCTCCCCACCGAAAGGAACCCCGACATGGGCAAGCTCGACAACAGGATTGCACTCGTCACCGGATCCGGCCGAGGCATCGGTCGCGCCATCGCCATGAAGTTCGCCGAGGAAGGCGCGAGCGTCGTAGTCAACGATCTTGATCCCGGTCCTGCCAAGGAGACGGTCGAGGAAATTATCGCGGCCGGCGGTAAGGCCGTGGCGTGCGTCGGTTCGGTCACCGAAGAAGGTTTTGCGGATCGATTCGTCAACACCGCGATCGACACCTTCGGCGGGCTCGACATCATCGTCAACAATGCCGGCTTCACCTGGGACAACGTCATCCAGAAGATGACCGACGAGCAGTGGGACACAATTCTTGATCTGCACCTGAAGGCGCCTTTCCAGATCCTGCGCGCGGCTCAGCCCTACATCAAGGCCAATCCCACTGACTACCACCGCAAGGTCGTCAACATCTCGTCCAACGCCGGAGTAGTCGGCAATGCCGGTCAGTCCAACTACGCAGCCGCCAAGGCCGGCATCATCGGCTTGAGCAAGACTCTCGCCCGGGAGTGGGGCCGCTACAAGGTCAACGTCAACGCCGTTGCGTACGGTCTGATCAACACTCGCCTAACAGAGGCATCGGCCGACGGGAATTCCACCATCGACGTCGAGGGTCGCGAGATCAAGGTCGGCGTCAACCCTCAACTCCTTGCGGCAGCCGAGCGGACCATCCCGTTGGGCCGCGCCGGACGTCCGGACGAAGCGGCCGGCGCGGTGTTCGCACTGTGCCTGCCCGAAACCGACTACGTCAGCGGCCAGTGTCTGGTGTGCGACGGCGGCAGTCGCTGACCTCACGTTTCCCGAAAGGAGCGGTCCCCATGTACTTGACGCAGTCTCTGCAACGATCGATGCAGCAACGCCCCGACCAGCCCATGACCGTGTGTGGGGACCGTGTACGCACCTGCGCCGAGGTCGGTGAGAGAGTGGCCCGTCTTGCAGGCGCTTTTCGCGACCTCGGTGTGCAGGTAGGCGATCGCGTCGCCATATTGTCGCTCAACTCCGATCGCTATCACGAGTATTTCTTCGCCACCTGGTGGATGGGAGGCGCGGTCAATCCGCTCAACACCAGATGGAGCGCTGCCGAGATCGCTTTTGCGCTGGACGATTCCGATACAAGAGTACTGGTCGTCGATGACACCTTTCTGCCGCTACTCGACGAGGTACGGGTGTTGTTCCCACAGCTCGCCGTGGTGGTTCATGCCGGCGAACTGCCAACGCCGGCCGGCGCTCTCGACTACGAGAATCTGATTGCGTCGAGCGAACCCGCACCGGACCTGCGACTCGGCGCTGATAACTTGGCCGGGATCTTCTATACCGGCGGAACCAGTGGTCATCCCAAGGGCGTCATGCTCACCCATGCCAATCTCGTGACATCGAGCCTCGGCGCAGTGGCCAGTAACAGAACGCCTGGTACCGACGGCCTGGCTCTGATCACCGCTCCGATGTTTCATCTTGCGTCACTGGCAAATTGGATCGGCCGTAACACTGTCGGCGCGACGTTGGTGATTCAGCCGAGTTTCGAACCGGCTACCGCACTGCGATTGATCGAGCAGCACAAAATTACGTCGATGCTGCTGGTACCCACGATGATTCAAATGCTGATTCGTCATCCGGACCGGGCGAACCGGGACCTGTCCAGCATCCTGGCCGTGCAGTACGGTGCTTCCCCGATCTCCGAAACCTTGCTTCGGCAAGCGCAACAGGCTTTTCCGCAGGCAGCCTTCATGCAGGGGTACGGCATGACCGAGGCCGGACCCGGACTCACCAGCCTGAGTGCAGAAGATCACGTCGACGCGACCCGCCTGAAATCGGCCGGAAGGCCGATGGGACACGTCGAAGTTCAGGTGGTCGACGAGAAAGGCAACGAGCTTCCTCGCGGCGAAGTCGGGGAAATCATCGCCCGCGGCGGCAACATCATGTCCGGTTATTGGAACCGGCCGGAAGAAACGCGATCGGCATTGCGCGACGGTTGGCTGTACACCGGCGACGGTGGCTACATGGACGAAGCCGGATACCTCTTCGTCGTGGATCGGCTCAAGGACATGATCATCTCGGGCGGCGAGAACGTCTACTCGACAGAGGTCGAAAATGCTCTGGCCACACATCCGGACGTGATCAGCTGCGCTGTGATCGGCGTACCCGACGACCAGTACGGCGAACGAGTCCATGCCGTGCTCGTCGTGCGTCCCGGTGTGTCTCTGACGTGCGAAGAAGTCCGGGCCCACTCGAAGACGCTGATTGCCGGGTACAAGTCCCCGCGAAGTATCACCATTGTCGAGCAGATGCCCGTGTCGCCGGCTGGCAAGATACTCAAGAGGGAACTCCGCAGACAGTTCTCCGACTTGGCAACCAGCACCATCACTTGACCACGCCACCGACCTCGAGGGCCCCATGACGATCGATACATCGGACGGCACGCCTTCCGCCTCGCCGGACCAACCGGCCTCGCCGAAGACGACCCCGAAGAAGACATTGCGCCCACGCAACCGCAAAGCGCAGATCATCGCCGTGGCTCGTGACCAGTTCGGCCGCTCGGGTTACCACAACGTCAGCATGGAAGGCATCGCGTCTGCGGTAGGTATCACCGCAGGCGCGCTGTACCGCCACTTTCCGAACAAGCAGGAACTACTCGCACAGGCGATGCTCGACGGTTCCTCGTCGATCATCGCTGTCCTCGACGAGATCGATCGAACCGATTCCAAAGTGATCTTCACGGCGCTCGTTCGCTACGGCCTCGACAACAACTTCCGTAGCCTCCTCTTCGATCAGGAGGCCCGTAATTTGACTCCCGAGCGCAGAGTGGAGGCTCGCGCAGGAGTGCGGGAAGTGATGAATCGCGTCGCGGGGGCCCTTCGACACGAGCGTCCCGATCTTTCGGTTCCCGATTCCGTCATCCTGGGGTGGGCACTCACCAGTATCGCCTTCAGCCCCGCCAGACACCGGACGGCGCTTCCTCGAAAACGCTTCGAGGTTTTGCTCGCTTCGTTGTTCGATGTAGTCCGTACGGCTCCCGTCCTTCCCGAAGAGCCGGCGGCCCAACCGCAACCGACTTCGAACTTCAGCCACACCTCGCGTCGCGAAAGCTTGATGGGCGCTGCAATCACGCTCTTCGACCAACGCGGTTACCGCTCCGTCACGATGGACGACATCGGTGCTGCGGCCGGCATTCCGAGCTCGAGCATTTACACCCATTTCGACAGTAAAGCCGAAGTGCTGCAAGCAATTCTGAGTCGCGGAAACGAAACACTCCGGCTCGGCCTGGTTCATGCCTTGAGGAACGCGGACTCACGCGAAGACGCGATTGCCCGGGTCGTGCATTCCTACACGAATCTGGTTATCTCACCAGACAGCGCGATCGCCATTCTCATCGAAGAAACGGCGAACTTGCCGGAAGAAGCGCGAGCGTCGACGCACATTGCACAACGCGAGTATCTCGACGAGTGGGTGCACCTGCTCGGTAGCGAAAGCGCGGAGACCCGAGCGACGGTGTTGGCGACTGTCGGCATGATCAACGACCTCACCCGTGTACGGCTCGAATCACGACAGTGCGCGATCGAGGATCTGGCCGTCAGGATTCTGACTACTCAGATCAACTGACCATCGGTGATGGAGACGCTGCGACGGTGCAGGTTCTACCGATCCGGCGTCAGCGCGCCGCCAGGCGCTCGGCGAGGGCGTCGACGCGGGCAGCAATGTCGTCGCGGACCAGGCGCATTCGTTCGATTCCGTCGATGCCGCGTTCGGACGGCTCGTCCGTGTCCCAGTTCTCGAAGTCGGTGCCGGGGATGGGTTCGACCTTCGCTTCGTTGCCCAGTGTGACGACGAGGTCGACATCGCGCACGAGTTGCGGGTCAACCAATGTCGGAGTCTGACCGGTGATGTCCACCCCGACTTCGAGGAGTGTTTCGGCGGACAGCGCGTTGACCGCGTCGCCGGGTTTGGTGCCGGCGGAATAGACGTCCACGTTGTCGCCGGCGGCTTTGCGCATGAGACCGGCAGCCATCTGGGATTTGCCGCCGTTCTTGACGCACACGAACAGCACTGAAGGTTTGCTCATCGAGGGTTCCTTTCGTTGGACCTGAGAAGTCAGGGTGCGCCGACTGGGCTGGTCGATCGTGTCGGGACTTACGTACCGGTGGGCGCGGGTGAAATCTCCTTGACGGCAAAGCGTTTACGCAGAGCGAGGGAGACGTAGACCAATCCGACGAGCACCGGTACCTCGATGAGCGGACCGACGACACCGGCCAAGGCTTGCCCCGAGGTGGCTCCGTAGGTGGCGATGGCGACGGCGATCGCGAGTTCGAAGTTGTTGCCCGCAGCGGTGAAGGCGAGCGTGGTGGTGCGTTCGTAGCCCAATCCGATTGCGGCGCCGAGGATGTAGCCACCGCCCCACATGAGTGCGAAGTACACCAGCAGCGGCAACGCGATCCGGACGACGTCCCAGGGCTGGGAGGTGATCTGTTCGCCCTGCATCGAGAAGAGCACGACGATGGTGAACAGCAGACCGTAGAGCGCCCACGGGCTGATCTTGGGGATGAACTTGTTGTCGTACCAGTCGCGGCCCTTTGCGCGTTCGCCGAAGAAGCGGGACAGGAAACCTGCCAGCAGCGGGATACCGAGGAAGATCAGGACCGATTTCGCAATCTGCCAGGGCGAGGTGTCGATGGTGGTCTGTTCGAGGCCGAGCCACCCCGGCAGGACCGAGAGGTAAAACCAACCGAGCGCGGCGAACATGATCACCTGGAACACCGAGTTGATGGCGACCAGAACGGCGGCGGCTTCGCGGTCTCCGCAGGCCAGGTCATTCCAGATGATCACCATCGCGATGCAGCGAGCGAGACCGACGATGATCAAACCGGTTCGGTATTCCGGCAGGTCGGGCAAGAACAGCCAGGCGAGGGCGAACATCAGCGCCGGGCCGAGAACCCAGTTCAGGAACAGCGAGCCCGCGAGGAGTTTCTTGTCCCCGGTGACCGTGTCGAGGCGGTCGTAGCGGACCTTCGCCAGGACCGGGTACATCATGATCAGCAGGCCGAGGGCGATCGGTAACGAGATGCCGTCGATCTGCACCTTGTCCAGGGCAGTGTTCACGCCGGGGACCCAGCGTCCGAGCAGCAGGCCGACGACCATGGCCACGCCGATCCAGACCGCCAGATAGCGGTCGAGGGTGGAGAGTTTTCCGACGACTGCGGGGTGTTCGGCGGTGGCAGCGGTGTTGCTCATGCAGTGACCTCCGCGCACGCGTCCGCTGCGGTCACGGTGGAGCCTTCGACCAGGAGCACGGCCGAGAGTTGCTGCAGTGCAGCAGGAATCACCCAGTAATACACCCAGGTGCCGCGGCGTTCACAGTCGAGAAGTCCGGCCTGGCGCAGCACCTTGAGATGATGCGAGATCGTCGGCTGGGACAGGTCGAACGTATCCGAGATGTCGCAGACGCAGGCTTCACCGCCCTCGTGGCTTGCCACCAAGCTGAGCAGGCGGAGGCGAACCGGATCGCCGAGGGCTTTGAACATCCGAGACAGGTCGCCGGCCCAATCCTCGGTCAACGGCTCACGTACGAGCGGCGAGCAGCAGGCACCGGAATCCGGCAAGTCTTGATTCGACATGCTTCGATATTGACAGTTTTCGAATCAACCCGCAACCGGAAGATGCGTACTTCCAGCACACGTTGACCGCACTCGGATGCCGTAGTGAGCACTACCGCCGTCAGGGAACCTCAGGTGGGGCCAGCCGCTGATCGCCGTTCGAGCAGGACCGTGTCGCGCCAGATCCCGTCGAGTTGGGCGATCTTTTCCCGGATCCCGATGGTGCGGAATCCTGCCGAGTGATGCAGTGAGACCGAGGCACGATTTTCGGGGAAGATCGATGTCTGCAGGGTCCAGAGTCCGTCTGCGTCGGCTGCCATGACTTGCTTGCGTAGCAGCGCTTTTCCGACCCCTCGCCCGCGCATACCGTCGGCGACATAGACGGAATTTTCGGCGACTCCGCGGTAGCAGTCTCGCCCGGACACCGGACTCAGGGCTGCCCAGCCGACGACGACATCGTCGATGGTGGCGACCCAGCGATGGTTCGGCAGCCACAGCGCATCGAGGTACTCCCGGCTGGGGACTTCGGTGGTGAAAGTGGCGTTGCGCGTGGCGATTCCTTCGCCGTAGATCCGCAGAACGGCGTCCCAGTCGTCATCGGACATGACCCGGACGGCGACGTCGTCGGGAAGATCGCTCGGGCAGCACGGCCGCGGCGCGAGAACTCCCATCACGATGTCGGCGGCCTGCGGCAAAGCGACGCAGCACGTCGGATTCATCGCGACAACGGTACTGGTCCTCTCTTTGCGCAGGCTGACGAATCCCACGTCGGCGAGCTTGCGCACATGGTGGGAGACCGTGGGCTGCCCGATTCCCAACGCCTCGGCGAGAGCCCCGATCGTGATCCCGCCGGCAGCGCTCGCGACGCGGTGCAGCAGCCGCACCCGCATCGGTTCGGCCAGGCACGCGAACCACTGTGCGTAAGTGTCGGCGTCAGCTTGCTCGAGCACGTTCGAGTCGATCCAGCCTTGATCCGAATCGCCGACGCGCACCGTCGGGGTCTGCAGCGATGTCATGCACACACTATATCGATCTTCGTCGATGGTTGCCTTCATCGATCGATATCGATACAGTCGATTAAAGATCGATTGTTGTCGATGAAAGGAAATAGTGATGACCGAACTACCCGTTGTCGTGATCGGAGCCGGACCGATCGGCCTCGCCGCCGCCGCGCAACTGCGCGAACGAGGACTCACGCCGCTGGTGTTCGAGCGAGGTGCCGTCGCCGGTGCGGCGATCGCCGAATGGAATCATGTCCGGCTCTTCTCCCGCTGGTCAGAACTGGTCGACCCGGCTGCCCGCCTACTCCTCGAGCAGACCGAGTGGAGCGCTCCCGACGGAGATGCATATCCGACCGGACAGCAGTGGCGACAGCTCTACCTCGAACCCCTCGCCGCAGCCCTCGGTGATGCCGTGCAGTTCGACACCGAGGTGGTCGGTGTCGCCCGACGTGGCCGCGACCTGGTCGTCGACGCCGGCCGCGATACCGAACCTCTCTCCATCCACCTGCGCCGCGGCGACGGCAGCGAGGACCGCGTCTTCGCTCAGGCCGTCGTCGATGCCTCCGGCACCTGGGGCACCCCGAACCCGCTCGGCGGGGAAGGACTGCCCGCTCTCGGCGAGAGGGCTGCCGCAGCCACGATCACCTACCGTGTGCCTGATCTCGACGACGCGGCAGTGCGTGCCCAGTTCGCCGGCAAGCACACTGTCATCGCAGGCAGCGGCCATTCCGCATTGACCGCGATCGTCGCGTTGGCCGGTCTCGAGGAAGATGCCCCCGGTACCCGGATCACGTGGGCTGTTCGCCGCGGGAGCGTCGGTTCCGCGTTCGGCGGCGGCGAATCCGACGAGCTACCCGCTCGCGGCGCCCTCGGACTGCGTGCGAAGAAGGCGGTCGACGACGGGCTTCTCACCGTCGTCACCGGTTTCCGCACCGCGGCCGTGGAGCCAGCCTCAACCGGACAGATTGCACTTGTCTCCGACGACGGCACTCAGATCGAGAACGTCGAAAACGTCGTCGCGCTGACCGGCTTCCGTCCCGACCTGTCCTGGCTCTCGGAAATCCGCCTCGGCCTCGACCCGGTACTGCAGGCGCCGGCGCAACTCGCTCCGTTAATCGACCCGAACATCCACTCCTGCGGCACGGTGTATCCGCACGGCGCAAAAGAACTTCGTCACCCCGAGCCCGGCGTGTACCTCGCCGGGATGAAGAGCTACGGCCGCGCGCCGACGTTCCTGGCCATGACCGGCTACGAGCAGGTTCGCAGCATCGCCGCCGAACTGGCCGGTGACCACGAAGCCGCTGCGCGGGTGGAGTTGATCCTCCCGGAAACCGGAGTCTGCGGTGGTGCAGGCGTTTTCGACGAATCCGAGACCGCGGAAGCCGAAGGCGGTTGCTGCGCCGCTCCCACTCCGCAGCTGATCTCTCTGTCCGGTGCCGCCAGTTCCAACTCCTGCGGATAAAGCGCTGAGCTGATGACGACCATCGAGGATCCGCCGCAGCGCCCTGTCAGCCTCGATCCGTCGGGGCTGCGGCGGGTCCTGGTGGCATTGTGCCTGACCGAGATCACCAGCTGGGGAATCCTGTTCTACGCGTTTCCTGTTCTGTCGGTAGCGATTTCCCGTGACACCGGGTGGTCGAGCACCGTAATTGTGGCGGCGTTCTCCGTCAGTCAGCTCGTCGCCGCGGTGGTCGGCATTCCGGTCGGGCGGATCCTCGATCGCCGCGGCCCGAGATGGGTGATGACCGCAGGTTCCGTGCTCGCGGTACCCGCACTGGTGGTTATCGCAACAGCTCATACCCTCCCGATCTTCTTCGCAGGGTGGATGATTGCCGGTATCGCGATGGGCGCGGTGCTGTATCCGCCGGCGTTCGCGGCCCTGACCCGCTGGTACGGCGACAACTACGTCAAAGCACTGATGATTCTCACCCTCGCCGCGGGTCTGGCCAGTACCGTTTTCGCTCCATTGTCTGTAGCTCTGGCCGATCGTTTCGATTGGCGCACAACCTACCTGGTCCTCGCGGTCATACTGGCTGTGATCACGATCCCCGGACACCTCTGGGGTTTGCGTGGCGGGTGGCCCGACCCGATACGACTACCCCACGCGCAGTCCGGCGACTACCACCGCACCTCTCGCAGCCTTGCATTTCTTGCTCTGATCGTCGCCCTCGCTGCAGCGGCCTTCGCCGCATCCGCCGGCGTCTTCAACCTCGTACCCTTGTTGATCGAACGCGGTTTCAGTCCCAGCCTCGCCGCACTCACTCTCGGATTGGGCGGCGCCGGCCAGGTCATCGGCCGCATCTTCTACCTACCACTCGCAGCGAAAACCAGTGTCCGCATGCGCACGGTATCGGTCATCGTCGTTGCTGCCCTGAGCACCGCGTGGTTAGGTCTGGCGAACTCGGCGGCGGCGTTGATCAGCATCGCCATCGGCGCCGGATTGGTCCGCGGCATCTTCACCCTGATTCAAGCCACCGCCGTCACCGACCGCTGGGGCTTTGAGCACTACGGGCGCCTCAACGGGCTCATGTCCGCACCGATCGTCATCGTCATGGCCCTGGCTCCGTGGGCCGGCACCGTGCTCTCCACCTGGACCGGCAGCTACGCCCACGCCTACCTCGTACTCGGAGCGATCGCCCTCGTCGGCGCCGTGATCAGCGCAGCAACCATTCCCACCCTCCGAAGTGCTGGTACGACAACGATTCCGATCACGTCCTGACCGAAGGACAACTCTCGTGACGCACTGCGAGGCGATAGTGCCATGACCGGCAGCGGAACCTCACGCTGTCGCCCTCACAATTACCCGCCCGGGAATGAGATCTACGTCCGAGATATCGATCCCGAGGGCGCTGCGTGCTGCGAGACGCCCGTGGGCTTCGGCGTCAGTGTGGACGGTTGTCAGTGGTGGGGTCGCGAGTGCCCCGTATTCGGTGGCGTCGAACCCGATGACAGCCAGGTCGCGAGGCGCTGTGAGTTTCAGATCTCGCATGGCTGCCAAAGTTCGCAGCGCGACGTCGTCGTCGAATGCCGCGACCGCTGTCACCGTGGGGTTGGACGCGCGAAACTCCTGCAGTGCATCGGTTCCGGCGTCCCTCGGCGACGGCATCGTGAAGGATGTGAGCGGTGCCAAGTCGAGCGCTGCAGCGGACTCGCGTGCGAAACGTAGTCGGACGTCACGCAGGTCGGTGCCATGACTGGGCAGTGCCATAGCGATGTTGGTGTGGCCGCGACTGGCCAGGTGGTTGATTTGTAGCGCAGAAGTCGCGGCCAGACCTCCTGTCCAACTGCCGTCGTCGCGTTCGTTGCCGTTCAGATATGCCTCCCCGAATGTCAGGACGGCGCGAGGTGTTATCGCGTCGACAACCTGCCGGGTCGATTCCGCGGAGGAGGGTCCGAATTTGACGAGCAGAACGTGCTGGTGGGCGGCGAGTTCGTCGTCAAGGCCGCGTATGTAGCTACGTGAATAGTTGCTCTCTCGTCCGATTGCGATGTTGAGGACGACGATGCGGGACGCCCCCTCGCGAAGAGCGCGAGCCGTCCCGTGTGGCACATAGCCGAGGTCGCGCGCGGCTTGCTGGACGCGCTCCCGTGTGGCGATCGGGATGCTCTGGTTCGGATTGTTGTTGAGCACGAAACTCACGGTGGTCACAGATACTCCACTGGCCGCAGCGACGTCACGCAAGGTCGTCCGCGTCGTACTTCGCATTTCCAGCTCCTATCGGCAGCCCTCACTGTATCGGTCTGCGGCCAACCCATCTGTTACCTTTCCACTATATCGATTTACTATATCGATTTAGTTCACGTCCGAGAAGGAGTCACAACCTCAATGTCGTCATCCACCGCCGAGCATGCGGAAGACATGTCCGGGACTATCGACGAGCACCGCAGCCGGGAAATGACCATCGGTCTAGCCGTGCTTGGCGTGTTCGTCACGTACGTCCCGATCACTGCTGTCGCCGTTGCGCTCACCACTATCGGCAACGCCACGGGTGCCAGTACCTCAGACCTCCAATGGGTCTCCGACTCCTACGTCATTCCCATGGCCGCCGCAGTCCTGTCAGCCGGAGTCTTCGGCGACCTCTACGGACGGCGACGCATCTACCTCATCGGTATGCTGCTGACGATCCTCGGAGCTGCCATCGCTGGAGTCGCGGGAACCTTGGCCGACGTTTCGACTATTCACCTCCTGTGGGCCGGGCAAGCCGTATCCGGGCTGGGCGCAGGTATGTTGCTGCCCACCACGCTCGCGCTCATCGGGCACGCTGTACCCAACCCTCGCGAGCGTGGCAAGTTCATCGGAATCTGGGCTACCGGCATGATGCTTGGCCTCGCACTCGGGCCACTGGTGGCCGGCGGCATCCTGGAGTTTGCAGAGTGGGGATGGATCTTCGCTCCGACTGCGGTTCTGGCAGCCGGAGCGGGCGTGTTCGCTATCGCCAAACTGCCTGAATCCCAGTCACCCGAGGGTCGCCACCTGGACTGGCCCGGACAGATCTCGGCGACGATCGCGATCGCTTCCTCGATCTACGGCATCATCGAGGGTGGCGCGAGCGGGTGGACCTCACCTCACGCGATAATCGGCCTCGGGGTTGCAGGGGTCGCCTTCGCTACATTCGTAATCATCGAACTCCGTGCCACCACGCCGCTGATGAATTTAGCGCTGTTCCGTTCGCCCACGTTCTCGGCAGCGGGCTTCTCAGCGTTCATCGCGCTGTTCTCGATTGTCGGCAGCATGTTCCTTCTCAGCCTGTTCCTTGGGTCCGTTCAGCAGCTCTCGCCGCTCGAAATAGGCTGGCGGCTTCTGTTTGTCACCGGCGTCGGCGCCCTGATCAACCCTCTTGTGGGCTTGACGATGCATCGGTTCAATGCAATGACACTCCTTGCGGGCGGATTGGCTTTGGCTGCGGTAGGAATGCTGCTCCTGACCGTAGTCGACGAGTCGACCGGGTTTGTCGACCTCGCGTGGCGCCTTGCGATTTACGGCATTTCGGTTGCCGTCATGATGACCTCGGTATCAACTGCAGCAATCAACGCTGTGCCTTGGCACCTCGCAGGCATGGCTGCAGCCGCGAATACCGCCATGAGACAGTACGGCGGGGCACTCGGACCGGCCGTTCTCGGTGCCGTCTTCGCGATCCGGGTCAACGGCGGCGCCAATCCGGCGGGCGCGTTTCATACCGCATTGATCCTGACAGCAGTCTTACTGGCCATTGCTGCCATCGGCTGTTTAGTCGCTTCCCGCAGTTCCGCCAATCCCACCAACCATCTCTGAGTGTTCTGCCCGGACCGGCGCTCCGCATTTACCCGATGTGGAGCGCCGGCCCACCATGCAGGAGAGATAACGCGGCTCGAGTTCGTAGTTTTCGGACGCTGTAGCGATAACCTGGCGGCGCTGATTCTCGTCCGGGCGGCCAAAGTCAAACGTAGCCGCAGTGCGGCGCTTCACTGCTGGATCGAGCGCGGCGAGCCGGTTCGTGCACATGACGACGAACAGGAAACCAGAACCCGCGAGACTGTCGATCTCCGCGAGGAACGCGTCGACACCTGCGCCGTCCTCGTGGTGCATCTGGGTTGCTTCACGGGACTGTACGAGTGCGTCAGCCTCGTCGATCACCATGATGGTGACCTTCGTGACCGTGCCGGTGCGGTAAGCGGCCTGGGCCCAGGCACGCACTGCTTCTCGGATCGCTTCGGACCGGGAGACGTGTTCTGTTCTGCGCGCGCGTTCAACGCCGCGAGTGAGGCGGCGTCCATCCGTACGGGCACTACGGCGCCGGACCGACGCCAAGGGTCTGCCCGCCGCGATCGAATGAGATGTCCATCAGCGCAAATACACGCCCGAACGGGGCGATCACGACGCCAGGTTCGCCATCTACGAGCACCACTGATCGTCCCTCATGGTGAACTGTCGGGTATCGTCCGCAACCTCGGCGGCCCCACTTATGACTGTCGACGCTCCAGGTGCAACGAGAATTGGTGGCGGGTCCGGGCATCCAGGGGTTGGTGTCGAGGCGGCGGTCGACGGGTGCTCAACTGACGGGTAGTTCCGTAACTTTTTTCGAGAGGGCCCCACTAATGCGTATTGGAGTATCCGGCCCGCACGGGACCGGCAAGAGCACACTGGTCGACGAGTTGTGTGGCCGCCTCGCGGGGCACATTCGGGTCGATGAACCGTATTTCGTGCTCGAAGAGGAGGGGCGCGAGTTCGAGTTTCCGCCCTCGGCTGATGATTACCGTGCGCAGCTTCGTCGTTCACTGCGATTGCTGACTACACCTTCTTCTGGTGTTGTATTCGATCGCACGCCGCTCGACTTCCTGGCGTACTTGTCGGCGTGTGGTGTCGATCCGGAGGCAGAAGTTGAGGCGGCGATTGTGAGGTCCGCGCTGTGTACTCTCGACGTGCTGGTTGTGGTGCCGATCACCGTCGAAACAGTGCAGAAGTTACCTGCGGTGGGGATGCCGGAGCTGCAGCGCGCGGTGAACGACGCGTTGCTGGATTTGGTGTACGCCGATCCGATGCAGGTGTGTGACTCCCTGGTAGTTGTCGAGCTTGACGGCCCACTCCGTGGGCGGGTCGACACGGTTCTCTCGGCTTTGCGGTGACACCGGAATCGTCGAGCTGGTGCGTTCGAAAGATGCTGGCACTGAGTGTTACTCGCGATGATCGACCTGATGAAACTTCGACTTGTGGCTGGCCGGTCTCTAAAATCCAAGGGATCTACGTCTTCTCGGGTGAGCTGGTGCTGCCGCCCCTTCAGTTTGCCGCCCCGCAGTGCGCGGCTCACCAACGCGCGTTCCCGGGCTCACTCTCTGGCATTCGACGAACACCGTAACCGCTCGGCATCCGCCCAACATCGACATAATCTCTGGTGCTCGCCCCGAATCCCACGATGACCGATTCTTGTCCCACCTTCAGGCGATGGCGGCAGCCACTGCCGCCATCGCCTGAAAATGAGACAAACACCTGCGGAAACTGCCCCAATGAGACGGGAATGATCCTGTGAATTGAGACAACTCCTGTAAGGCAAGCCTACACTATTGAAGGTGTGAGAGTCCGCGCAAACGGAACTCGCCGCCACCGCGAGAGTCTTTCAATTTTATCGTCGTCACATCCGCCTTCCCCGCCAGAGCCTGTCTGCACGATCGGAAATGGTCAGCACCCGAACGGGAAACGGCATCACGCAACATTCTTCATCTACGTTGTCGGCATGAGCTCATACGCTGCTCAACATGATCGCACTTACTTCCGCTGTAACCGCAACGGTGCTGACTTTCGGTTTCAACCTCATGCTCAACCTACGACTCAAACGACGAGATGAACGTCGAGAACGTCGAGTCCGCATGTACGAGAAATCACTTCCTGAGCTGAACAACAAACTGCTCCATTACCTGAAAACCAACTACGAAAACGGCTGGTCGAGCGCGCATGACACCGAAATATTTGAACAGCATCTACTCGCCCTCTACCGCGACGCGGTCATCGCGGGAGCGGAAGAAGCAGCACTGTGTAACATCTTCCGCGAACTTGCACAGGAACTACAACAACACCGGCTCCAGCACAGAACCTTCGATGACCCTCCCCGTTTTATGCGAGAGGGCGGACCCGCAAAACGGAACTACGACTACGCCATCCAGGCTGCGGAACAGATCGGCACATTCAGACACTGGCTTGATCTCAAGATCATGCGCAGCACTCGACGTACCGTCACGTCACACCTGAAGCCAATCGAGATCGATCGAGAGAAGACGGGAGAAGACCTATCTCGCTATAACAAACCTACGATGATCGATGGCGATGCACTACGGCAACTCTTGGGCGAGGGACTTCTTGACTGCCGCGTGCTCGATGGTTTCCCCTTGGCCGGAACAACTTTCGATATCAAGGTGTCACAAGGGGCATGCCAGGAAATACTGACTTCAAGTTGGGCGTACGATATCACTCCACTCAACGTCAGCCCGCTCCCCGAAGTCGACGGAATTTACGTAATCCGTTGCATAACAAACACGCCCACGACCTTGCATGACGAATTCACCAGAGTCGACTTCAACGAAGTGACCTCAGCCGACTCCAACGCAAAAATCCTTGGCTGGCAATAGTTTTGGATGACATAGTTCCACCGACTCACCATTATCCCGCCCTACCCGCTACGAGTTGAGATGAACCTGGAAAATCTCGACTATCGAGCACTGCGGACCTCAGACTACCCGACGGGCGATCATGACGGTTTCGTTCGGTGGTAGACGCGACCGAGGTTTGTCTGCTTCAGGATCGGGCCGAATACCATACTTAATGCACTACGGTTAAATGCAGTGTCCGGGCGAAAGGTGTCGGATTGCGCTCGGACACCTCGAAGCTCCGAAACTACGCTGAAGCTTCGCAGATCCCCCTTCGCAGCGTAGATGCGGGGCGAGGTGATCGTCACTGGATCACCCGCTCCGTCATAGAGAATAACCAAGTGACTCAACGCATCACGTTCGAATGTGTCACCGATTTTCGCGGTGGTCCAGTTCTTGTCCGCAGAATTGTAACGCGGCAGAAAATATGAGATGAGTGCTCTTTCTACGAGATCGACCAACTCGGCATTGCCTGGTCCGATGTGCCCATCTTTTTCAAAGCGGCCCAAAACTGCCAAATTTGGTTGCGCGCCATAAGGTTCAGGATGCGACGAATCCACAGATGTGAAGTCTGTGCGAGAAACAAGAATCGGAACGACAATCACGTTCCAATCATCGACCTCGGAATATTCACTTTGAATTCGTTGAAGTACCTTATGCCCGTTGCTCATACGGTCGATCACCGAATGCTTCGATCGGCCGACATAGAGAAGTTCGTGGCGCAGCAGAGCGGCGGAGTCGACCGGCGGCAATGTCGGTGCACAGCTTGCCGCCAACCCGGCCGCTGGCAGCGTGACTTCCGCACCGTCGTCGAGACTCACGATCGCGTTTCGTTGCAATTGGTCGGTGCCGACGATGAAGCCCTCTCTAGTTACTGGCGGAGAGCGATGTTCGTCAGTCAATTCGACGCGCGCAGTCCGCGGTGGGGTGCGAACGGATGGGAAAAGACTTCCGCAGTCAAGGGCACCTCCCGTCAGGCTTGTGTAACTGACGGCGCCAGGGTGCCCAATTTCAATATGGATTCGAGGCCGCGCAAGAACCATGTAAAGGCGGCTCTGGTCCAGGCTGCCGAAGTACTGCCTTGATCTAATAATCTCAGGTAACGAAGCATGCAGTTGGGGCTCCAGGTAGACGATAAGGGCGCTGCCTGGATATGTCGTCGCTTCTTGCATTTGATATCTCCTGGTCGGTTCGGAAGCAGCCTTGTCGTGACGCGGCCTGCATGCGGTTGTAGATGCGAAGCTGACGGCGAATGTATGCGGGCAAGTGTTCTCTGTCAGGTTCTCGCCGAGTCGCTGTTCAGCAGCGGTTACCAATCGGCGCCTACGGGCTCTCTCCGCGCAGCCATCCTAGGAATCGTTGCCGCCAGTTGCTTCGCGATTGCACATAGGACCGTGCATGTTGTTGACCCAATTTGGGAGGCGGTGCTATGGCTGCGACTGAATGCGGTTCCCTGCTCAACGGTGACGGCGCAGAGACAGGCGTTTCAACCGGATAGACTGGCAAGATACACATTTCGGGTTGCACCAGGTGTGATCCAACTTCCGGGACTCCAACAGTAACGTCGCCCAATGTCACCGCAGGCGGGGTTTCCGCCTTGAGCTGAGTTTCGGGCGCCGCTAAGTCGCGAACACGCTGCTGTTGCGCCTCACGGCGGCACTCCTCCGCCCATTCGCCACGCCAGCGTTCGTACTGTTCTAGGTCATCGGTACGGATCCAGCCGCCATGATGGTGAACCCCACCCTTCGCCTTCCAACGCCGTTCACCTGACCACACTTCCCGCAGAAATTGCTGAAGCGGCATCGGCGAGGTTTCGAAGAACACGAGCCCCACTCCAGGCCTTCTGCTGGTGTTCTTCGATGTCAACGGTTTCAGCCCGGGATCTGGACATGGGCGCAGAACGGTTCCTGTCGCGCGAATCCGGTAGTTGTGGCCATCATAGGCGTCCGGAGAATCAAGCCACGGTTCTCCTGGAGTCCAGTCGTAACGGTTAACATGATCCCGCGTTGGCCGGTCGATTCGTACATGAACTGCTGGAGTGTTGAAGAGGAACTTCTTGTTCTTATTGTTGAGTGCCATCCTCAGCAACCACAACACATCTGGGTGTTTCATGGTGCGTTCATCGAGATCGTCTGGGCTGCATTGAATCTCCACGCGCCTGTGTTCGGTAGCTGTCGCGACCCAAATGTCGGCGATCACTCCACCCGCGGCAGCTTTCTCCTCCTCAACCACATAACCCGCCTGCTCGGCCAACCAACGCACATGATGTTTGACCCATTCATGTTCAGCGCTGGGGCCAGTTTTCGTTCTGGGCGACGACGGGACCGTGACAGGAGACGCAACCTCAGCGTGGTCACATCCTTCGTTGCCGTTGTGCGCGAAGAATCTAGTGTCGGTACCTCTCGATTTATTGCTCCGTTGGACGGCCTTCAGCCGACAACGACAACCGTTGGAGTAATCCGAGCAGTAGATCACCCGTCCGGTCTTGTAAACCATCGCCCACTGCAGATCGTTGCTAGCTTCGACGGTCCGGGCGGTCTCTTCAAGCCATGCCGTTACCTTCATCGTCCCCCTTTACACCATGTTTATCAGTAGCCACCGACACGTGCGACCGGAAGTTGACGGCCAAACCACGAGAGGTGCTCGGGTGTAGATAGCGGTGATGAGCGGTTACTTGAGCTAAAGTCCGTGCTGGACCGGATGAACTCGAAGCCGCTGGTTGCCGACTGATCGGCAATGGCGCCTGCGAGGTGATTCGTTACTCACTGCTACCCAGCCATTGTGGTCCGTTGTGAACTTCGTCGAGCTAATAGAGATCTGTAGCGATATTTCCGACCAAGAGTCCGCACAAGGAAAGTAAAGGTCGTTGCGCCGAGTCATCGCAGCTTCGGCAGGCACGGTGTTCACGGCGATTTTGATACATCTGATTCTCCAAGGAACGCCTAGAACAATGGAGCAGGATTACATGGGATCTAAGAAGAAGGCTGAATCCAAAGCTCGAGTTTCGTTGGCCCGCAGGTTAAGAACTGTCGAATTTGACAGCGTATGGGAGTTAGTGTTCGCGGCTGGCGCCTCACCGGCAGAACGTAGCCGATGGGTGGCCGTTGGCAGTCTGGCGAGCGCCGCGCTTGCCTCGGAAACTGAGGGCAAACGGAGAGCCTCCTCGGAGGAACTGAATACCCTACTTCGAGCCTGCGAAAACGAAGACAGCCGCATCGGTCAGATGCAGGACTTTCTCCCAACCGATCCCCGCGAGCACGTCGTAGTTCGTTTGGGAGAAAGCTTAGTTCGCCTATTCCCTGGCTCTGTTGAACGACCCGTCGCAGACATCGATCGCGCGCTAATGGTCGCTTCCGCATGTGATGACCTCATCCGCGACAAATTTGGATTCGGAATCGTCGACTACTTGACGGGCGCATTGCGCTACACGGACTGGGCTTTGACGACGATCGCACCTACCTGGCCTGAGCGTGGTGTCGTCGAGAATGACGTCAAATCCCTCAGCCAATCGGAGCTTGATGCTGCACGGCGCGTGTTGGGTCAAGGCACACCGGCACATCTCATCGATGAGGAGGGCGTCCGACGGGCCCTCGACTGGGCGACAGCTGATCGATACTCATTGCCCTATGATCCGACCAGCCCTCAGAGTCAGTTTGACAGATTTCTTCGCGTCATGGTGACTGAGGGCCTTACTCACTGGATGCCGTTGGCGTTCTTGCCCGAGGCCATTACCTGTGGTGTGGCCGCACTGGCCGCAGGAGTGGTGTCTTCGAGCGAAGCGAATAGGCGCTTTGCCCAGGTTGCTGCGGCACATGTCCGCCAGCATCTGTGGAAGTTCAGTACCCGGATTCTCGGCCCCGAAGACAGTGCCGACGGCCCCCGCGTCGTTCCGAACAACGTGGTGCAGTGGATCGTGATGTCAGGAGACGACACGGCGATAGCCGTGCAAATTGCCTCGTTCCTCGAAGTCAACTCTGTGCCAGACGATCTGCCGTGGGCAGCACGTGCGGCTACCAAGAGCCCCGCCGATGCCTCCACGGCCGGCCCAGGGAACAGCATTCCGTTGCCCGGGGGGAGAATTACTCTCAACGGGAGCATCGAAGTCGTACCGCTACTCGTTGTCGCGACACCCAGTCATATCGCCGCGCCGCGAATGACCGGGATGATGGCGATGTCTTTGGATGACCTGAAATGGATTTCCCTAACCTCGGAATCGTCAACCGATCTTTTCGAGTTCTGCAGGGACATGGCGCGAGCAGAAACTCCAGACTATTTTGGGTGGGAGATCATCAATGTATGGGAATGGTGGAGATCGAATGGAAAGTCGCTGTTTTCCGGCGGCTTGGCGCCGACTTTCATGTTTATTGAACCGCATATGGGTTCCGCAGAGTGGGACCGTGCGCGTGCGCTAAGGCCTGTCGAGGAAGCGCTCCATGTTCTTGATCTTCCCCCTGTTCGCGACTTCGATGGTGTTGACCACCCGGACTCGGGGCCTCCTACGATTTATCGGTTCGGACCTCCACTGCCCACCGAAGTGGTACGTCAGGTCGGCGGAGATGCGGCGACTGACCCGACGAACAATCTTATGTCTTCCGAATGGGGCGGAATACATCAAATGCCACACCTTGACGGGTGGACAATCCATATAGGCCACGTACCCGTCGCATTCGCCGCTGGTAGCCCGGATTGGATTGAAGCTGAGAGCGAGTTCATTCACCGACTGGGTGGAGCATTCGCATACGCCCTACGGAATCTGGATGCGATGTGGTGCGCCGAACATCAGCCGTTTAGCATCTCCGGGTACGTAGTCGAGTTCGAAAACACCTCGACAGACTCGGACAATATCCTGTCACTGATCGCGGTTACCGATGCACCAGATCGTGCCGATGTGAAACGAGTCCGATTGGGTGTCGAACCCCTACAGAATCGGGTGGAGGGTTCGGTCACGACCCAGTCTATGCAATCGGAAATGGCCGCCGTAGTTCGCGAGCTCTTGATTCTGTCCGGTCTTAGTGCCGCATCAGCAGATCGAATATTCACAGCGTGGTCTGCTGCTCCTCCAACACTGACTGTCAACATGATGACCGTACCCACGGTGAAGAATCGACTCCCGAGGCCGGTGGAACTCGACGAGGCGTTCGTCTCGCAGATAGATCGAGATGTTGCAGAAGCGGTCAGACAGTCGGGGGTACAGCCCGGCGACTTCAGAGGTGACAGTGCAAAGTCGCTCGATCGGGACACGCTGGCACCGCTGACCTTCAACCTCCTCGGTTTGCAACTAGCAAAGTACAACGCCGATGACCTCATTCGGTACGGAATGACGCAACTCGAACGAGTTCTCTGCCAGCGAGACCGGCTACTTCGTGACGTATCCGAGTCAGCGAACCACCTTGAAGTGGAGTGGGATCCGGCGCAACGATACGCGGAACTGCAGGGCGAACATCTCATGCTACGTCGGTGCATCGAGGCCATCGTAGAAGTGACTATGCGATCTGCCCCAGCGGGCAATAATCGCATTGACCAGAGAGCGTGGGCGCTACTGCTCGCGGCAGCACGCTCCTACCTTGCCGCCACGGACCGCAGCGAGCGACTGCATTATCAGGTGACACCGACCATGATCACCATAAGCACGATGTTCGAAATCGCGACAGTCAATGACCCCGAAGCACAGCAGCACGGTATCGACCTGGAGAAGTTCGCGTTCGCAAAGTCAACCCAAAGCATCAACCGCAATGAGCAGTCAACGTCCACAACAACTGGAAGCAGCGACATAGCAGATACATCGGACGGCGAAGTCGTAAACCCCGAAATCGATGCAGCCATGCTGGATTCGTACGGTGTTTCAGCTTTGGATATTTTTACAATCCTTTTTGCGATTTCCTACTGGCCTCTCGGCGAAGATGAAGCGGAAACTGTCGAAACGACAAAGATTGAGGTCGTCCAATACATTCTAGAAAATACAGTTCTTGGGGAAGATGAAAGCGGGCGCAGGAGGGCTGAGAACGGTGTCGATTTACTGACGACATACTGGTCCGAAATACAGCAGGAGGACTGGAAGCCCTGGCAAACCAAGAGTCGCAAGAAACGAATACTGGTTCAGTCCATTCCTGAACTGAGCGATGGAAGAATTATTGTCGCACCACATTTCTGCCTCGCAAGCCTGACGGTCTACCGGAATTATCTGTCTCAGGGCCAACTTCCCTGGAGTCAGCCAGAACCCCCAAAGAAGGTGAAAGATGCTCTTGCGAGTTTCCGAGATGCAAAGAACATAGCTCTTGAAGATGCAGTAGCCAGAGCGCTTAGAGATGCGGGGTGGTCAGTAATCGAGCGGGTGAAGGAAAATCGTCAACACCGCCTCGGCATTCCAGAACTGAGCACGGAGATCGACATCGTCGCAGGTCGCAACGAATCGGATATTATCTATCTCCTTGAAGTTAAGGATCCAGCCGATATCTACTCTCCGGCTGAGATGGCCCGTCAGCTGCGGACATTCTTCGACGACACTGGAAGGAAGCCGTCGTATGCCGGGCAACTCAAGAGGAAGTTTGCCGATCTCGCTCCGTACCCTTCAGAGATTTCGAAGAAACTCGGAATAACACCCAAGGCACGAACAGTGAAAGCGATGTTCGTGACCAGGAATCCGGTGTGCGCCGCCTTCGCAAGTTCAGAGTTTTCGTTCGAGACAATATCCAGTTTGATTTCTGCGATTACAATCAACTCACCCAAGGTCAGCAATTGATTGCATAAACTTCCTTGAGCGACCGAGACTTTACTGGTGATCGACTTCCGGCGCGCCTGATGATCCAGCGCTGAGAAGCTGATCGGTTTATCGCCGCTGCTCTTGCCCGCTGAGCATGGATCTGTCAGTCGTGCAGAGGAAGCCCGCCATTCTGCGCACCTCGGTAATCTTGCGAAGTGACTTCATGGACCCGCCCCTCGCCGTCGCCGAGCGACGCTGCGCGACTGAACGAGCTCGCATCCGGCCTGACCGCCAGCCGCGATGCGTTCTACCGCCTCGCGGAGGAGCACAAGTGGGTGCCGATCCCCGGATCGGCGGCAGAGGCTGACGCCCACGCACTTAACGGCCGCACCCCAACCGCTGTCGAAGAAGGGCGGTTAGCCGAGTTTCAGCTGATCTCCGAAGCCGTCGCAACCTTCCTCGAGCTCGGCGTTCACAACTGCGGCGCCTTGGCCGCGCTCTTGCAGGCCGGTGAGGTCTACGGTCCTCCCTACGGCGCGCTTCGTTCCGTGATCGAGGACTGCGCCTACACCCTGTGGATACTCGACCCTGAACTCTCTGCGGCGGACAGGCTCGCGCGCGCATACGTCCATAACCTCCGCAGTGCTGAGGATGCGAACATCGCGGCAAGCCGGCTCGGCGAGAGGACGCTGGCAAAGCCCAGGAAGACGGCACTAACCAGTATCCGCGCGGATGCCGTAGAAGCGTTCCCTAGCACCACAAAAGAAGAGATTGAGCGCAAGGTTGTCGCTGGGCACGCGTATCCCGAGAAGCTCGTGGAGTTTACTGAGAAACTCTTCAAGCTGGCGGAGGATAGTGCGAGCGGCACCATGTCTCAGCGCCAAGCAAATGGGCTGTACGCCTACCTGTCAAACGGCACGCACCCCACCCTCTATGTACTACGTGACATGCGGGAGCTTTATGAGGAAGGCGGCGCCACGCGGTCGAAGCTGGTCATGGATATCGCGTTCCTCGAGAAGTTCACCCGTCTCGCGACCATCGGCCTGCTCTTTACACTCGAGTCGGTGTGCAACTATTTCGGATGGCCAACGAGCGATGTCGACGGCTTGGCCAAGGCAATTACCGACGCATTCCCCGACGCGCTGGAGCTCTGACGGGATCGCCGTGACGGGCCAGGCCAGATTTCCAAGTGGCCGCTAGCAGTTGCAGGTCATGACGTAGTCGACACCAGGCAGGATCTGGGCCAAGCAAAGTGGACGGGTCTTCCAGCAGCAGAATAAGAAGTGCCACCAACTCGTTCGCAGACAGAACGACCCGTCCGTGACCCGTGGTACTGCGCCGCTGTCGTTTCACTTTTGAAGGGCCGCATCCTAATCGACGCTGAAGTCATCGTCGTCGCCGCGGCCTTCCTCGTAGTAGCTCACGGTTATGCCCGAGTTGACTCGCTCCTTCCCGATAACGCTTTCAAGCCGGTCGAAAAGGTCAGATCGGATGATGAGGTCGGTGCCGTGTACTGCTGGTTCGAGAGCGCTGTAGTTGCCGTCGTGGATGAGGAAGCCTCGCCAGAACCGGCCAACGAGAGCGGGACCGTGCTCGTCAACAAGGGCATGCCGGACGGCTGGGTCTTCCGGCCGCAGTCCCAGATGCGCAATGCTTTCGAGTCGAGGCACCAGTGGGAACGGGTGCAGTCCAGCACCGCGTTCCAGGTTGGGTGCGCCTGGTTGGCCGCTATAGTCGGCGATGCCCGCCAGCGGTCCTTGGATCTTCCTAAGAAAGGTGTCTGCGTCCGACCTCACCTTAGAGCGGTCGTAGGTGTCCGTCCAAGCGTTCGGCGGTCCTTCAAAGAGCGGCATGCTGTTGAAAGGAACCGGCCCATCCGCTGCCTCAAGCCCGGTCACAACGATTAGCTTGCGTGCGGGCACGTCCGGGTGCGTCGATGAGAAGGTGCGTTGCCGTTCGATGAGTCCGAGTTGCACCCAGTCAACGTACGGTTGCTCGGCGACGCGCACTAGTTCGGCATCTGCGCCGGTCAATTGCCGTGTCGCCGCTAGGTCGACGGCACCAACTGGGGGCCAGGACAACTTGTTCTCGTGCCATGGGATCGGTGTCAGAGTCCAGTCGAGCGCCGGGGAACGCGTTAGGGGTCGCGGAACTCGCGATGCCTCACACCGCACTGCCCACCGCGCACTGGTTGCGAGGACCGACGCGAAGTCTGCTTCGAAACTGTGCGCATCGTTCGCGGGGAGACCTCCGAGAGAAAGCGCAAGTCTGATACCTGCGGATGCCTTTTGTAGTGCGTTCTCCACTTCTTCTTCGTGGTGAAAGTATGCGTCGGGTATACGGCGCGCGGAGGGCGAGCGTAATTGTCCAATCTGCTCGCTAGCGCGCTTTCCGATGTTGTCGAGCCGGTTGACCAAGTCGTCGACGATCGCGTCTCTGACTCCGGGGGGCTCGTTCGCGGCACGGAGGCGCTCATCGAGGAACATTCCGACGAGTCCTTCGACTTGCTGGCGTGGAGCGCCCGAGTTCATCTGGCAGCTCCTGACCGGCAGCGACCCGCTCGTGACCTACGGAGCCGCTCTGCTCCACGGCCCCGCAGCCTACAGCTACCGCAAGTTCGTCCTGACGATGCCGGTCGACCTCCAAGACAAGTCCGGTGAAGTCGCGCAACGCCTTATACTGAAGCATCGGATCGGTGAACCAGTAAGTTATACACCACAATTCACAATTAAGACTGATACATGGGCGGACCGCGGGCGCGAAGAACGCTACCTCCCTGACATCGGTCGCAGCGATCTCCGACGAACGAGCCTCTCACTCACACTCGCAGCATCCGCTGCAGGCGACCCCGAAGAACTCGTCCATCTGGCACTCGCCGGCGAAAAGATTGCAGCACTACGACTCTGCCGATTCGCCGACAGCGCCCACTGCAAGCTCGATGGCGACGCTGCCGCGATGTTCGGGGTCCGACCCACCCAGGTACACCGGGAATACACCTACCTTGCCAAGGCGCTCGGAACCGACGTTTTCACACGAGATACTAGCCACGGGCCACGCCAACTCACACCGACCGGCAGTTCGCTGTACCACCTCGTGCGGGCGAACATCGATCGCCTCCGGCAGATAGCCAGCTACGAACCACCCCGACCAACCTAAACCCCCAACGATACCGATGTCTTGCGGTCGCATTTGCCCGCAAGACATCGCTGTGTGCAGGAAACAGTGTTCTGGCACGCAGCAATTCCAACCTGCAGAAAGCTGAGAGTGGGCTCAGCCCGCATTTGTCTCAAATTGGCAAAACTGCAGGTGATTGTCTCAAAATCTCATGATGTCCGATTTTTGTCTCATCACCTGGCGATGGCGGCAGCCACTATCCCCGGGCCATGTCGACAAACTTGGACAGGTGAAGCTGGTGCGCCACAGTGATTGTCGCGGTCGGACCGTTACGGTGCTTACCCAGAATCAGGTCGGCTTCACCGCCACGGGGGTCGTCTCGCTCAGTCGCGTCAGGGCGGTACAGCAGAATCACCATGTCGGCGTCCTGCTCGAGCGATCCGGACTCACGAAGGTCGGCGACCTGAGGACGCTTGTCGGTTCGCTGCTCGGGACCACGGTTGAGCTGACAGATCGCGACAACCGGAACTTCGAGCTCCTTCGCCAAAAGCTTTAGGCTACGGGAGAATTCGGAAACTTCCTGCTGGCGGGACTCGACCTTTTTACCCGAGCTCATAAGCTGGAGGTAGTCGATCACGATCAGGCGAATATCGTGTTTCTGCTTGAGCCGCCGCGCTTTTGCGCGAATTTCCATCATCGTGAGGTTGGGGGAGTCGTCGATGAAGAGCGGCGCCTCGCTGATCTCACTCATACGACGCGCGAGCTTGGTCCAGTCGTCGTCGGTCATTTTGCCGGAGCGCATGTCACCGAGCTTGATCTTTGCCTCTGCGGACAGCAGACGCATGACGATCTCGGTTTTGCTCATTTCCAGGGAGAACATGACGCTGGCCATGCCGTGGGTGATGGAGCAGGAACGCAAAAAATCCATTCCAAGCGTCGATTTGCCCACACCAGGTCTAGCCGCGACGATAATCATCTGACCAGCGTGAAGGCCGTTGGTGATCTCGTCGAGATCCTTGAATCCGGTGGGCACACCGAGGGAAATTCCGCCGCGGCTGGCGATGGAGTCGATCTCGTCCATCGTGGGCTGGAGGAGCTCGGTGAGGGGTACGAAGTCTTCGGTGGTTCGGCGCTCGGTGACTTCGAAGATCTCGGCCTGCGCGCGGTCGACAACCTCGGCCACATCCTGGCCCTCGGTGCCGGCGTAGCCGTACTGGACGATGCGAGTACCGGCGTCGACCAGACGACGCAGCACGGACTTCTCGGCCACGATCTCGGCATAGAAGGCGGCGTTGGCTGCAGTGGGCACTGTCTGGGTCAGGGTCACCAGATAGGCAGCACCTCCGATACGGCGCAGCTCACCTCGACGGTCGAGCTCGGCGGAAACCGTCACCGGGTCGGCGGGCTCACCACGGCTGTAAAGGTCCAGGATCACGTCGTAGACGGACTGGTGGGCGGGCCGGTAGAAGTCACCGGGACGCAGTACCTCGAGGACGTCCGCGATGGCGTCCTTGCTCAGCAGCATGCCGCCGAGCACCGACTGCTCGGCAGTCATGTCCTGAGGTGGCTGGCGTCCGAACTCCTGGTCGGGCTCGGCCTCGGGAGGGCCCGGGTAGTCAGGCCCTGAGAAGTCGGAAGGCCCTCGATCATCTACAACAGCCACAAGCGAGACCTTCCCGTAAAACACTCGACGACACTGCCAGAAACCGCAGCGCCCTCATCATTTGTACCTGCCCCCACCGACATCCCCTAGCCGCATTCGGCCGGGCTGTAGATAGACGCCGAGATGACGTTAGGGACTAGTAGGTCCGCATACAAACCGGACTGTGGATAAACCTGTGGATGCTTTGTGGAAACTCCCGCCCCACGGTGTGCACCGCCTGTGGAGCATTTGGGGACTACTTTGCCTAGCAACCACAAAAGACCAGGTAGATGGCTATCCACAATTTCACAGGCCTGTTGATGAAAATAGTTTTTCCACAGTCGGCGCGTCGGCGTGTCGGGCGTGTTGCCTCGCCCGATTCGTCACTGATCACCAAGTCGAACATCACAGTGTGAGAGTTATCCCCAGGTCCGATTCGGGACGCTGTCAGGCGGCACACCGCACCCCGAAACAAAACGTCGGGGCCCCCCCACCCAAGTGTGGGGGGGCCCACGAGACGAACAATCGACAAATAGCCCACCACCTTCAACGGTGTCATA